>CAZPPB010000185.1:0-2542 GCA_964588355.1 uncultured Spirochaetaceae bacterium
TGGAGGCGGCCACGAACAGTCCCATGGTGGGCTGTCCCGCCTCCACCCCGATCTTACCCACCGCGATGGCCGTGATCTGCCCGTCCGGTCCGGGGATCTTCAGCTCCCCGGCCAGGCGCAGCACCGCATCCACATACTCCACGTCCGCCTTGAGCTCCACCTCGCTCAAAGAGACGTGGGCCTGTTTGAGAACGAAGTTATGGTTCCCCGACTGCTCATAAACCGTGAGCTCTTCGAAGCCGCCTGCGGACAGGCTGGATATGAAGGAGAGGTTGATGGTGGCTCCTGCAAGACGAACGTAGTTGTCCACACTGATCGTGTTGGTCTCATCAGCCTGAAAGCTGCGGTTGGTCCCGTCATCCAGGGTCGTGTCTTTGCTGAAAGAGATCGTGGTCGGGGATTCGCTCCATTCGACCTCATCGACCGATACGTCGATCACCGACATGATCGACAGCGCCCCGCTGGTGTCCGACTCCGGGGGCAGATGGGTGGAACCGTTCAAGCCCAGGTGCAGCTCGTCGAAATCGATGTCTCCCTCGATTGCAGGTACGTCCACGAGGATGATCGAGCCGGAGCAGTGGAAGAGGAAGGGATCGGGAACCGGGAGCAGATTGTCGATCCTGATAGTCAGGGAGGAAGCCCGGATCTTCTTGTCCCCGAAGGCGGTTTCCAGGTCTAGGGGATGATCCGGAGGATTCCAGAAGCTGGAGCCGTCCATGGCCAGCTCCACACCGCCGCTGATCGCCCCGCCGGACCACTCGCCGTAGCTGATGCGCCGATCCTCGTCAGCCGGCACTGCACCGCCGCTGACGTTGCGGCAGTCGATGTAGAAGTCGCTCCCGATCAGGACTGAGCTCTGATTTTTCTGGAAGGTGCCCTGGTTGAAAACCAGGTCGATCCCCAGGTAGGTGATATCCAGAGTGGCCAGGCTGTATTCCCACTCGCTGGCATCTGCGTCCAGGCTGTGACCTCCGGCCAGCTCGGCGATCGGCTCCGCCGGTCCCTGATCGTCCCCGGCCAGGTCCAGGAGCAGGGAGTAGGGGGTGGCCGGGAGGTCCAGGAACGGATCGGGCAGGTTTTCGATGGTGCCGCCCAGGGACAGGGCCAGAGAACCACCGTACTCGACGATCTGTGCCTCCTCCAGGGCCAGGATCCCTGGAATGACCTCGTAGCTGCTGCCGAAGCTCAGGGCCGCATCCGCCGTACCGTCGGAATACAGGCGCAGGTTCGTGAACTCGGTCAGCTGCTGCTGGACCGGGGTCACGGTCACCTTCTCGTCCATGTGCAGGCTGCCCGCCAGGGTGTAGGAGTGGCCGTGGGTCGAGTCCTCTGCGAACTGGAAGGCCGGTGTTGCGCCCACATCGCGCAGCTTGAACTCCAGGCCGAAGGCGGTGAAGGCCTTGCCGTCCCCGGGCGACCAGCGCAGCTCCTGGTCCTCCACTCCGCCGGAACGTACGACCAGCTCTTCTATGGGTAGCAGCTCGGTGCTTCCCAACTCGGGAAGGATCAGCATGGCGTCCACCAGGATGTGGTCCGTGGCCGGGCTCGTCTGGCCCTCGAAGAACACCCGCTTGATGCGCAGGGTGTCATCGGCGAAGGTAGCCAGCACCTCGGATCCGGCGGCAAGCTTTTCTACCGTGCCATCCCGGATCTGAGCGACCGTGGGGGCGCTGTCCTGGTAGCGCACCTCCAGACCGGAAACGGTCGCACCTGGCAGTTCGGCGCCTCCCAGTGATGGCAGACGCAGGGTAGCCGTGCCGCTGAAGTTGTACTCTTCATAGCCTGGAGCGCTGGTGACGAAGGCGCTTCCGGACAAGTCTGTCAGTTCCGCCACCCCGGGCACCAGGACCAGGGTGGAGGGCGGGAATGAGGGAGTGGTTCCCGACACAGTATAGGTCTGGTCGTCGGAGAAGCCTCCCGGTGTGGTCAGCTCCACCCGGACAGTGTGGATTCCTGCCGTTGTCGTGGGGATGGTCCCGGAGATGGGAAAAGAGGTCGTGCCGTTCACGCTCACCGTGAAGCTGGGTGTAGAGCTCCAGCCAAGGGAGCCGTCGACCCGCACGTGTCCCTGTACCACGCCGGAACCGGTGGCGTGGACCGTGACCGTCGGATTGGAGATCACGTCACCCACGTAGTAGGGGGAGGGGGGTAGGGCCAGGGACACGCCGCTCACCGACAGGGAGGAGGGCAGCCCGGCGTGCACGGTCACGGGGATGCTGATCCGGCCCTCCACCGGGTCGCCCACTGTGTTCACTCCGCGAACCGTGTAGTCGAGGGAAAAGCCGCCCACCGTACCGGTGCCCAGGGCCTTGCTGCGCTGCAGGGTGCTCAAGGTCACGGTGCGGCTCAGGGTGGTGGTTGTGCCCCCGGGGATGATCAGGCTCAGGGATTCGGACGGTTTTGTCTCCGTTCCCCAGGAGGTGTAGTCCCGCTCCTCCTGGATCGAGGTGACATCGATACTGCCGGTGGCCGTAGCCGTGATGCGCAGATCGACGCTCAGCGATGTTTCGGGGGACGAGAAGGTCAGGGTGCTCGGGCTGGC
>CAZPPB010000185.1:2642-6649 GCA_964588355.1 uncultured Spirochaetaceae bacterium
ATTTGTTGATTTCAGCTGATTTTTTTCGATCTGCCCGCCGGCACTTCATACTAAAACGGCCTTTCCTCTACTCTGAGGACTGCAGTGCTGTTTGGGTTAACGGAACAAAGGAGACGTATAAATCCCGGCAATCCTGCGGTCTCAATACGCCGTTTTTTGTTTCGTTGAAATATACACTCAGTTTGTTATGATTATTGCAGGATTTCATATACTTCGCGGATCTTCTCAATTGCAGCGTCCGGGAATTCACGGAAAAAGCGAAGTCGATGCTGGTACTGTGCGTTAAAGGGAGGTTGCCATGAAAAAGTTTCTGTTGCTCGTCTTGATCGTAATGTTGCCGCTGGCCTGTGCCACAGCACCGCCCGGCGAGTCGCCGGAAGTCCGGAGAGCCCTGGATGAGGTCATGGAACGCTGGATCGAGGGTCTGAAGACCGAAAACCTCGACCTGTTGATGAGCGCCTACTGGCCCGAGGCCGAACTGGTCATGGCCGGTTCGGAGGGGGAGCAGGTCTTTGCGGGCTTCGATGCCATCGCCGGGTTCCAGGATAGCGGGTTCCGCGGCTCCGATATGTACGCCGAGATGACGGTGGCGGAACTGCGCGGCGAAGCGGATCCCGGAGGACCCAGACGGGTTTACCAGGTGGGCGGACCGGGGTTCGCGATACTGAACAGTTTCACATTTCAGGAACGGGCGGGACAGTGGCGCATCATCCACCAGGTCATCGAGCCGGCTCCGACGGAACCCTTGGCCGAAGGAGCCATTCGGGTGGTTTCTCCGCTTCAGGAGTGGGCCGATCACGACGGCAACGGCGTGCTGGAGGGACCGGAGGTGGAGGAGATCACTCAGGCGATTGCGCGTTTGTTCAAAGCTCGAGAAGACTATCCCGTGGAAAACCCGCTGGACGAGATGTTCGACCTGGAGCGGGATGGGCGCATCGACGGGGCAGATCGAAACCGAGCTCGCAACATTCTATTAATCGAGGGTTTCCGCAGTCTCCATGACTACAATCCCGACCTTGCTCTTGTGTATGACCTGGACGGTGATGGGGTGGTCAGCAGCGGCGAGGCGTGGTCTTTCGTGGATCTGATTCTGGACGATGAACAAGGTTTGGGGGTTCCCCATGATAGCGACCGCCCTGCGGATCGGCAGATGGATGCCAATCGCGACGGCTTTGTCGACGAGGGGGAGATCGAGTTTTTTAGAGAGGTGCTGTTGGGTACCGTGGCCTCCTTTCCCTTCGAACCGGAACAGCTGCAGCTCATCGTTGGGGACAAGCGTCAGCTTTGGGAGTGGGCTGATACGAATCATGACGGCGATTTATCCGGAGACGAGATAATCGATCTCGGGAACGCGGTTCGAACGGTGGTCCGCAATCCCGGCCTGGTGCACGACCCATTGAACTCCTACTTCGACAGGAACAGGGATCGACACATCGACCCCGCCGAATCCGAAAGAGCGCGGGAGCTGCTGTACAACGAGCAGCTGGAACACCTGCTGGAGCTGGATCCGGAGTTTAGCGGACCGATCGTGGATGTGAACTCGAACGGCCGCATTGACGAGGAGGAGCGCGACATGCTCTTCGATCAGCTTCTGGCCCGACCGGAACCGATTGATCCGCCGGAGCGGCCGGTATCCAATCCGCTGCACGAAGGCATCGACAGAAACGGTGACGCCAAGCTCGATATGGGGGAACAGTGGCATTTTATGTCAAGAGTGTTCGGGTCCCTGGCCGCGGGTTGGCTCGGCGCGCCGGAGGAAGGCCTGGCCGCGGATGAACGCCGGCCGGTTGGTACACCCCTTGAGGAGCTGGCCGACATGAACGGAGACGGCTTCGTGGATCGGGTCGAGGAGCGTCAGATGGCCGAAGGTCTGGGAAGTCCCCATCCGGTACGATCGCCCTTTGATCGGCGCATCGACTTCAACGGAAACGGAGAGGTGGAAACCTTCGAGATCGTCAAAGCCCGCCGCGCCGGCGAGCAGATCGCCGCTGAGGAGACGGGCGTGTATCCGGTACGCACCATAATGGACGATCATCTTGATTTGAACCGAGACGGCCGGGTCGATGAAACGGAGATGGAACGGATTTTGCGGTTTTTAAGCGGCGAAACCGAGGTCTTGGAGCGAAGCAGTATGCTGTTCCGTTTATTCGATCTCGACGGCAACGGAAGGATTCCGGAAAACGAAATGGTGGAGAGCATCGATCGCTACCTGCTGCCCCGTCCGATTGAATCAGGTGCACCGGACGAGTCTTGGGACCGGTCGCAGGATCGAAACCGCGACGGGTTCCTCGATCCTGAGGAGATCGGCATCGCCGCCGGAGTCAGTGCCGGCGGAGACATCCCTAAGATTCCGGAACGGCTCGAACGGAGACAGTGGGAAATGGCCCGGGAGGCGGAGGCGACTTCGACAGAATCGGAGCAACAGCGGCAGGAACGCTACGAGTCGGATTTCTATAAAAAGCTCGGCCAGATCCAGGACAAGAAGCTGGCCGTGATGGGCATCACCAGCGGTACCAGGACCGTCGATGAGGAGACGACCAGCGGCGTGATGGTGTTCATCGAGAACGCCTTTGTCAACGTGGGCAAGGTGCGGGTGGTGGACAGGCAGAACATAGCCAAGATCGTCCAGGAGTACGAATTCCAGGCCGGCGATCTGACCGATGAGACCACCGCCGTGGAGATCGGCAAGCTATCCGGCGCGGACATCATCGTAATCGGAAGCATCAGCTACGTCGGCAACATCTATTATCTGAACATCAAGCTGATCAGCGTGGAAACCGCGGAGATCATCGGTTCCAGCATCGCCGATGCCGAGAACACTACGGAGTTTTTCGACATGTGCAACGAGGCTGTGTTCACTCTGTTCTAGTCAGAAAACCCGGGGCGGTACCCGGTTGCACATCGCAACCGGACGCCCCTCAGAGGGGTGCAGCGTCAAATAAGCGGCATTGACATTATGAATGAACGAAATATCGCCCAGCTGATACGCGAGTCGGTCAGACCCAATCCTTCGACCGTAGAAGCCCGGGAGAGAGCCATGCCGCTGGTGCCGTCGCTCTATCCGGGGGAGCCTTACGAACTGAATGCCCGAAAGGGCACCTGGCGGGTGTTTCAGCGGCAGGAATTTCCGGTTGCCCCTTTCCAAGACCAGCCCCCGGAGACCGAAAGCGATAATCCGCCGACCGATTCCGGGCCGGAGTGCTGCGCCGTGTACCTGCAGGAAGGACAACCCAAAACCTTCGTGGTGGGCAGGACCGGGGAACGCCCACTGATCGAGCGCACACTTGCGGTTCTTTCCGCCAAAATCCTGGAGCAGCGGCCGCTCATTTCCCGACCCGCCCGCAGTCTCAACGCGGAAAACGGATTGGCCTTCGGCCTGAGGATCGGCATTATCATCATGTTCTTCCTTGGGATCCTCGCGGCCCTTGATCTCATTCTGCTGCCCCGTTTTGGCTCGGACGTGGCTCGGGGTTTGAGCATAGCCTTCTCTACGGATATCGCGATCGAAAATTACAGGAGTCTGGTCGGCTCGTTTTTGGAAAAACTGTTCGGGTCCTCAATTTACCCCGTCATCACCTCCATGTATTCACTGGCTGTCCTGATTATCCTGCCGATCCTGATCATCGGGATCGTGTTCGAGTTTTCGGGCAAAAAGGCGGATAAACGGCGTATCAGGGATCTGCCCCGGGAAGCTCTGGCTTTCCACTACGGGGAGGAAGCCTGGAGGGAGCTGTTCGGCCAGCAGGGGCGGCTGAAAGATGAGCAGGCCAGGCGGGTGCTGTTCGAAAAATGCAGAACTTTGGGGATGGAGGTGTCGAAGCCTCAGTTTCTGGATCTGTACGCGGAGATGAAGCGCCTCCTGCAGGATCATCCCCCCGAAGCTCGGGACCCGCAGACCTATTCGGTCGGCAGATCCGTATCCTCTTTCAGATAGGCTTTCTCGAACAGGTCGAGGATGTGTTCGATTTCCCGCTCGTCGGCGGTCGAATCGGCGAAGATCTGGCCGG
>CAZPPB010000186.1:0-6490 GCA_964588355.1 uncultured Spirochaetaceae bacterium
CTTTTTTTCTCCTCAGCTTGAGATAGCTTCCGGGAAAGGCCATGGTCGGCTCTCGGAAAAGGGTTTCCCGCAGGGCGGTGCGTTGAAATTTGCCCGCAAACAGTATCACCTCCATTCGCCTGGCCGACAGCACGTCCCGGGGGCCGATGGTAACGGCATAGGGAGGTATTGCGGAACGGTCGCCGCATCCGGCCACCAGCGCGTCCATGTCGACGGTAGAGCTTCTCACCGTAACAAGATGGGTGCGGTCTGCCAAGAACTCCTCCTCCGAGATATCGATGTGGCCGCTGTTGGGATTTTCGTTGAAGGCAAAATGCCCTTCAGGACCAACCCCCGCCAGACAGAGGTCCACGCCATCCGGGGCATGTTCGTCAAACAACTGATCGATCAAATCCATATTGTCGTGCCTTGGAAAAAACCTCTGCTCGGCAGGCATCTCCAGTTCCGATGGGATCAAATCAAAAAACTTGTTCATCATTTCCGCTTTGAAACTCATTGGATGATCTTCACAGATCGTCCGGCCGGTTCTGTCGAGAAACTCATCCATGTTGAACGTAAACACGTTGCGGCAGTCGATCTGTCTTTCTTTGACCTTTTTCGCGAACAAGGGGTACTGTGCCGTGGGTCCGACCGGTAGGATCATGGTCGTCTTTTCTCCCTTTTTTGATACGATGGTCTCGATCATGACCTCGGCAATGGCTTCGTGAAGGGCGGCATGATCCGGCAGTATATTGATTGGAATATCCGTGTAATCTCGAAGCTTCTCCGGGGGTATCTGCTGCACCGTTTCCCTGCTTAGAGGATGTCCGTTTTTGTCGATATAGTTCCTGCTCATGACATCACCTGCCCTCCTGAAATATTTATCGCCTCGCCGGTAATGTAGGCCGACTCATCACTGGCCAGAAACACAGCCACAGCGGCAATGTCGCCGGGCGTACACAATCTTCCCATCGGTATTCTCTTTTCGAGATAGGGGATCACCTCTTCGGTCTTTATTCCCCGTTTCGAGGCGTAATCCGCCTTCATAGCCTTCCAGAGGGGCGTCATTACAATGCCCGGGCACAGGGCATTCACCCGGATTCCGCAGGAGGCAAACTCGACGGCCAGGGATTGGGTAAGGCCTATTATCCCGAACTTGCTGGCGCAGTAGGCCGCGTAGTGGGAGCTTCCCCTCTTCCCCGATTGAGAAGACATGTTGAGGATCACCCCCCGCTTCCGCGGGCGCATGCGCCTGATTGCTTCCCGGCAGCCGATGAAGGTGCCCGTCAAATTGATCCGCAGCGTATCGTTCCACAATTCATCCGTACAATCGAGGAAGGGCACGATGGAAGACACTCCGGCATTGTTGACCCAGATGTCTATAGGGCCCAGTTCGCGTTCAGTCCGGTCGGCCGTCTGCCCTGTTGCCCCGGCCTCGGCAACATCGAGAGCGATGGCCACAGCCCTGCCTCCGGTCCCGTTGATTTGAGCAGCAACTCTCTGAGCGGCTTCAAAATCGATATCGGCAACGGCGACCGAAGCACCCTCCTCGGAAAAAGAGCGGCAGATCTCAGCGCCGATGCCTCCGCCTGCCCCGGTTACCACGGCGATTTTGTCGGCTAACCTAGTGCCCATGCTGGTGCCCATACCCATCACCCCAACTGCGGGGATCGACCAGAACTTTGAGGGACTGCTTGTTCTTCATCAACTCGAGCCCTTCCAGGATGTTTTCCAACGACACCCTGTGGGTAATGATCGGCTCGAGGGCGAGTTTCTTTTCCGACATCAGCCTGACGGCCTTTGATACGTGCTCCGGTCTCGAATCGGACGAGCCGACCAGACGTATCTCGCCGTAGTGCAATACCCGGCTGTCGATCGTTATCTCCGAGGATCCCTTGGCCAGGCTGGCAAACAGGCTGACGGCGCCGCCCTTGCGAACGTACTTCAGGGATTCTTCGTGAGCCTGTCGTGTCGGTGCGCACACGATTACAACGTCCGCCCCGATTCCATCTGTGAGGTTTTCAACGATGGACAGGGGATTGCCGTGCGCGCCGTCGATAACGGTTATATCCTCCAGTTTCCGCAGCAGGGATAATCTCGGTTCCGAGCGCTGTACTATCAGACTGTGTTTCGCCCCGTTCGCCCTGGCCAGCTCGGCGTGTAGAGCGCCCAAAGGCCCCCCTCCGACAACGAGCACCGTGTCGTCTTTTTTGACACCGGCAAGCTCCTGGGCATTGATCGCGCAGCTCAACGGTTCGCTCAAAGCCGCCTGTTCGTCTGACACACCGTCGGGCACCCTGATAACATTCCCCATCACCAGAGCTTCGGGAGGAACGGCTATGCGTTCGGCAAAGGCGCCGTCGATGTTGTAGCTGATCGGTGCGGCATTGGGGCAGACATTTCCCAACCCGAGCCTGCAGTAGGGGCACTTCCCGCAGGCTATGGTGGTTGCCAGGGTAACCCTCTGTCCCGGTGAAAAGTCTTTCACCGACGACCCGGCGTGGACGATGTGTCCGACCATTTCATGGCCGATGATCCTGGGCGGGATACAGCGCGGGTTGCCGATCGTCGCCAGTTTCAGATCGGTTCCGCAGATGGCGCACAAATGAACTTCTACGATTATATTTTCATCCGTGGGTACTGGTTCCGGGCGGTCTTCCACCCTGATCTGGCCCGGACCGTAGTAGACTGCAGCTAGCAAATGATCCTCTCGGTTTTTCGACGGTTGCACATAAAACGTATTACCATACCAATTTCCCTGTCAACAGATAGAATCAGGGGCGGCTCAGGCGAAGCCGCTCAGGCGATGGGTTTTGAGAAAACGGCTGATACGCCACATCGCATTCTGACGGTGTATCTACCTCATTCCAGGCCACGAAAGCAAATCTCCTACTCCTCGTTCTTCAGGATCGAGACGAAGGCGCTTTGGGGGATCATTACTGTGCCCACCATCTTCATCTTCTTCTTGCCCTTTTTCTGCTTGTTGAGGAGTTTCTGCTTGCGGGTGATGTCCCCGCCGTACAGCTTGGCGGTGACGTCTTTTCTGTATGGGGAAATCGTGGAACGAGAGATGATGGTACCGCCGATCGCTCCTTGAACGGCGATCTTGAACTGGTGTCGCGGGATGGCGTCTTTGAGCCGGTCGCACATTTTCACACCCCATTCCCTGGCTTTGTCGCGAAAAACGATGACGGACAGGGCGTCGACCCTCTCGCCGTTGACCAGGATATCCAGCCGTACCAGGTCGCTTGCCCGGTAGTCGGTCAATTCGTAGTCGAAGGAGCCATATCCCTGGGTGATGTTCTTGAGAGTGTCATAGAAGTCATAGATCGCCTCGGCCAGAGGCATATCGATTATGAGCTCGATCCGCCCCGGAGCCGGATAGCTGGTGCGCATGTTCGTGCCCCTGCGGGACAGGCAGAGTTTGGTCACAGCTCCCATGTAGCGCAGGGGGAAATACAGTGCAGCCTTGATATACGGCTCTTCGGTGCTCTGGATCAGCGAGGGATCGGGATAATACTGGGGATTGTCGATGATGATGACCTCACCGCTGGTCAGCGTGAACTTGTAGCGTACACTGGGAACGGTCATCACGATAGCCTGGTCGTATTCCCGTTCCAGTCGCTGCTGGAAGATTTCCAGATGCAGCAGGCCCAGGAAGCCGCAGCGGAATCCCTGCCCCAAGGCGGCCGAGGAATCTTTCTGATAGCTCAGCGAGGCATCGTTCAACTCGTACTTCTCCAAACTCTTTCGCAGGGACTCATACTCATCCGAAGACATCGGGTAGATCGAGGAAAACACCACCGGCTTGGCAGCTTTGAATCCGGGCAGCGGTTCCTGGGGAGGTTCGGTATCCAGGGTGACAGTGTCTCCTATCCGGGTATCAGCCACGTTCTTGATTCCGGCGATGATGTAGCCGACCTCGCCAGCGACCAGACTGTCCTTGGGCTTTCTGTGGATTTGGAATAGGCCCACCTCGTCGACCTTGTAGTTCTGGCCAGTGAAGGCCAGGCGCATTACATCCCCGGACTGCACCCGTCCCTCGAACACCCGGCAGGCGATGATGGCCCCCCGGAAGGAATCGTAATGTGCGTCGAAAATTAGAGCCTTGAGCGGCTGGTCGGGATTCCCAACAGGGGCGGGAACGTGCTTAACAATGGCCTCGAATATATCCTCGATGCCAGCTCCGGTTTTGGCTGAGCATAGAATTGCCATTTCCGGATCCAGATCCAGCTCTCCGGCGATTTGTTTCTTGGTGCCTTCGATATCCGCCGAGGCCAGGTCTATCTTGTTGATAACCGGGATCACGGGCAGATCGTGCTCCAGAGCCAGGTAGAGATTGGCAACCGTCTGCGCTTCCACTCCCTGGGAAGCGTCGACTAAAAGCAGCACACCTTCGCAGGAGGCCAGAGCCCGGGAAACCTCGTATGTGAAATCCACATGTCCGGGAGTATCGATCAGGTTCAGCTCGTATTTCTCGCCGGATCGATCCGTGTACGGCAGGGTCACGGTTTGACTCTTGATGGTGATTCCCCGTTCGCGCTCGATGTCCATGGTATCCAGGATCTGATCCCTGAAATCTCTCAGGGAAACCAGACCCACGGCCTGGATCAACCGATCTGCCAAGGTTGATTTCCCGTGGTTGATGTGCGCGATGATGCTGAAGTTTCTGATGTTCGCCATTCTTCCTCTTTAAGAACTGGCAGCTTGCCGGCTTGAATCGGGTTTGCCTGACAAAGGATTACGATAGACAAATTGAAAGCTACGAGCTACCACCGCGGAAGTCAAGGAATATTGTCGGGCTTAGTGACGAAGGGTGGAAAGAATATGCACCGGCGTACCTGCCCCATATTTCAGCAGCTGTGCAAGCTTCATAGAGTCCCTGCGGCCAGTCTTTCTCCTCTCTCTCCCGTTTTTCGTGGAATCTTACTCGGAGCTAACACCTGACATTGGATCCCCTTGCTCTTGATGTAGCGGGCAAGCCCCTATCCACATGGCCCGATCCGTGCCCCATCCCTTCGGCGATGAGTATCGAATCCAAGGAGGAAACGAAAAGGAAAGAGAAAAAGAAAATCCGCATCAACATCCATCCGGTGGAAGACCACCCCAGAGACTACCTGGCAACCTTCCGCTCCGAATTTCTGGATGCCGCTTTGGAAATTGAACAGATGAAATAGCTGGCTCAGGACAATCCGAAAATTAAAGTTGCGATAGAGAAGAGTATCCGGATCCGCATCAGTTAGAAGCGATATCGGCTGATGTTATTCCGTTGCCCCGTTTGCCCTAAGAAGCGCCGCCATCTGCTCATCATTTTCTTCCAGGGCCATGCTAAGAGCTGTCGATCCGTCCTTCGTTCTGGCGTTTATATCGGCGCCGTTGGCGAGCAGGAATTCGACAAGATCGGGCCTGGCGTTTCGGGCAACCATCATGAGACAGGTGAACCCGGCGCCGGGTTCTGTGTCCAAAGAATCATTCACATCAGCTCCCCTCTCGAGCAAAAGTGAAGCTACCTCGGTTGTCGCGTTTCCACCAAGCGCGGCAGCTATGCTATTCATAAAGGCCGTTGTCCCGTCCTTCGCTCTGATATGAATATCCGCACCATTGGCAAGTAGAATCTCAACGAGCTCCTGTGAACTGTAGACTGCTCCGAAGAGGGCTGTTTGTCCATACATCGTATTCTGAATGTTGACATCGGCCCCCACAGATATAAGGTACTTGGCTATGTCCGTGAAGCCGTAGGTGCAGGCCGCGATAAGCGCCGTGCTTCCGTATGTATCATCTTGGGTATTGACATCGGCCCCGCCGGCTACCAGTTCTTTTAATCCTTCCAGATCCTGATAAGCGACTTTGTTCAACAGTGCCTGGGCGTCTTCTTCATCTGCCGTCAGAGTTCCCGTGATAACTAAAAAGATCAGCAAACATGTCAGTAGCGTCCTTCTTTTCATAGCTGCTCCCTTCCTGATTTATACTAAAATCTTAGCTTTCTTTCCCGCGGGGCACAACCTTTTGTTTCCCCCAAGCCATGCTAAGTGGTCGATCCTTAAAAATCTATTTTCGGGGCAGTTTGCTCGGTATTTCTGGCGAACACCGGGCGTAGAAAATCGAGCAAAAAATGTTTCAGCTTCCTCAGAAGCCGTTTGAAATTGTAGCCAGCGGCGGCCAGCATCACATTGATGTTGTCGCCGACAACTTCCGTTTTCCGTAGGCCGTCTTCTGCCTTCGTAGATCCCGGGCATATCCGGCCATTTGCCCTTCGTACGGGAGGCATGCAATCCGTACCGTCGAATATAATGCGATCCGTGCGGTGGGATGTGTTATGTACTCGAAAATCGGAGAGAGAAAAAACCTTTGTCCCTGGCACAGTCGTCCGCGTTAAAATCGCCAATTTTGTTCGCGAATCAGTTGCAGAATGCTTAGAGATCTTACGCCCAGGGCGGTACATACATCTGGTATATTTGGTCTATCGAGACTGTTTGTCGCGTGCTCTCCCGTTATGACTGAACACCCATTC
>CAZPPB010000187.1:0-6484 GCA_964588355.1 uncultured Spirochaetaceae bacterium
TAGATACCTTTGCCTGATCCAGTGTATAGTACCTTGATGGTGAGAAACCTCGTCCTCCTTTTCCTGCTGGTCTGCGCGCTAACCACTGCCCAGGGAATCGACATGGAAGCCGTTCAGGCTTTCGAGGATTTCCGCTGGGGATTGAGGGCATTCCATTCCGGCAACTTCGAAGATTCGATCCTCTCGCTTGAAAACTCCCTGAGCCGGAAGCCTCAGGATCTCAGAACCCGCTATTGGCTTGCTGGAGCCCTGTACCGCGCCGGTTTCGAAGACGCCGCCCTCGGGGAGTGGCGCTACCTGCTGAAACAGGAGCCGGGGGATGTGGTGGTGGACAACATCGTAGATGTTCTGACCTACCGACGGGGTTTGGGAGAGCAGTTGGAAGATCGGGGTCCTTTCGTCGTTACCGGTGTAATCGACGGAAATGAACCTGACGCCTACCCCCTGCGTCGGCCTTCCTCTGTCCGGATTCGCCGGGATGGGTCGGTATACGTGGTCGCCTTCGCCTCGAATGAGGTTGCGCTCCTCGATGTCAATAATGCAGTGCGGAAGGTGTTTCAAGGCGGGATCCGCGGTTTCGATCGGCCCTACGATTGTCTGGAAGTGGAAGACCCGGACAGCGGACAGGGATACCTGTTTGTCGCTGAATATGGGAGAAACCAGGTCGTAAAGATGGATCTGCAGGGTGAGCGGGTGCTACTCATCGGCGGCACGGGAAGTGCTCCGGGGAAGCTGCTCGGTCCCCAGTATTTGGCTGCCGACGACAATGGGTATCTGTACGTGAGCGACTGGGGAAACGGGAGGGTGAACAAATATGACTTCGACGGGAATTTCGTGCTTTCAGTCGGAAGAGGTTCTGATATCAGATTGAACGGACCTACCGGGATCGCCTGTCAGGCCGAACAGCTGTTCGTCGCCGACAGCAAAGGGAAGAGGATCGTCGTGTATGATCCGAGCGGCAACGCGCTGGGAAGCTTCGGCCAAGGATTCCTGAACGGACCGGAGGGGATCGCCTTTTTCGATTCGAATCGGCTGCTGGTAGCGGACGACGGCAGACTGCTCGAGTATGATCTGCGCCAGGAGACCTGGACGACCCTCAGCGATATGGGTTCTCAGGCCGGCCATCTGACCCACTTGGATGTTAGCCCCAATGGCGAGGTCTACGTCGTAGATTTCAACGAAGACAAGGTCTATATCCTCTCCGAGATGACCGCTCTGTACACGAGCCTTTTCGTCCAGGTCGACCGGGTCAACTCCCTGAAATTCCCGGATGTTCTGGTCGAGGTCACGGTGGAGGACCGTCAGGGGCGTCCGGTGGTTGGATTACAGGAAGGGAACTTCATCTTCAGCGAGTCCTACAGGAAGATCCCATCAGCCCGGATGATACGCGCTCCCGGAGATCCGGCGCCGCTGGAGATTTCCCTGGTTGTTGAAAAATCTCCGGAGATGAGGGCATTTTTATCCGACCTTTCAGATGCTGTCGAATCTCTTCATGAACAGAATGACGGATCGAACGGTCCCGGCGCCTGGCGGGTTCTCAGCGCCGGCAATCAGGTGGCGGTGGAAACCGAACTGGGCGCGAGTCGCCTGGAATCTACTCAGGCGGCAGAGAACGGACCTTGGGACCGGAACTGGCGCCTGGACCGATCCTTGCGCCTGGCGACTTCCCAGCTTGTTCCCGGGACCGCGCGCAAGGCGGTCATTCTGCTGACCACGGGGGAGCTGAACCGGGAGTCCTTCTCCGACCACACTCTGGCAGAGGTGACCGACTATCTGCAAAACAACTCGATCCCGCTGTACGTGGTGTACTTCGGGCCCCGGGTGGCTCGGGAGCTGGAGTATATCTGCGATCAGACCAGCGGCTCTGTGCGTCACTATTATTCGGCGGAGGGAGTGGCAGGCCTGCTCGCCGATATTCGCCGGCGTCTCACAGCGAGGTATTTGCTCGAATTTAGATCTCCATCGGAATCGGAATTCGGCAAGAATTACATTGAACTTCAAAGCGAGGTCGTATTTCACAGAAAGAGCGGCCGGACCCGCAGCGGTTATTTCGCTCCCCTATCCGATTGATCGACAGTTGTCATGACAAAACGAGCGAAACGAAAGGCTCGCTGGGAGGCGATCTGTCATCGCTGCGGCTTGTGCTGCTACGAACGCCGGGTCGGCTTCCGCGGTTTGGCGATCAACACGAACGCCCCCTGCCGCTACCTGGATAACGAAACCCGCCTCTGTACGGTATACGAGAACCGCTTTCAGGTCTGCTCAGAGTGCAGAAAGGTCACCTTGCTTACCGCTTTGTTCGATCCGTCTCTGCCGGATTCCTGCGGTTATGTGCAGACCTTTAGAATATGGCAAATATCTTCCAGGCGCCCATCTCCTCGGCGAAGTAGTAGTCCTGAAATCGCGTCCAAAAGGGAATCTTCTCGGACAGATCCAGGCGGGTCTTCACCGTAAGGAGGTATTCATCTCCCCGGGACTGGGTGGGAAAGCGGTCCGTGGGGGAGACAAACATGCTGTTTGCGTCCACTACATCGCCTCCCGATACGCCGCTGAAATCCGCCTTCTCGAAGTAGCCCATGAACGTTTCGGCGATTTCCTTTCGGGTCAGGGTCGTGTCCAGCCGGATGATACGCACCTCATCGGCGAAATAGCGGGCCGCTGAGTCGACATCCTTTTTCAGGAAGGCATCCAGGCAGGCCAGAAGCGCCTCCTCGATCTCGTCGTTAGGACCGGCCTCTAATGCTGCGGGCATGGTTCGCGTGATCTGTTGTGCCGTTTTTGGATTCCACCTATAGGGAGGAAGTTTCTCTCCTATACTGAACAGCAGCCACCTGCCCCTGGACTGGTGCATCAGGTATTTCTGATCTTGAGTCCAGAATATCACCTGGTCGGAAAAATCCATCTTGGCCCGCACCTGGATCGCATAGGTTTCTCCCCACGGCCCGGTTACCGGAGATACGCTCAGGCTGTTGAGGTCAAAGACCTCGGTGGGAGCAAGACCGCTCAGGTCGGCAGTGGCGAAAAAGCCGTCCAGTTCCGACTCGATCTGGCGCTGGGTCATTTCCGCATCCAGATCCGTGAAGTAGACGGATCCTTCCATGAGCTCCAGCATCGAGCTTGAGTCTTTGCTCAGGAATGCCGAGATCCATCTGAGGAATTTCGACTTGATAAGCTCCTGGTTCGCCTGGGCTCTAGTACGAGGTATGGCCGCCAGTTTTGCTTTTCCCTCGAGGATCAGGGCGGCTGCGGTGGGAAGATCCTTAAGCTGGATATTTGCCGGATCGAGTCCGGGATCAATATTGTACGCCATATCCTTGAAATCCCGGGCTTTCTGGTTTTCCCCCTTCTGTTCATATTGCTGTCCTGCCAGGTAGTAGGCTTCGGCCAGCGTCCTCCGTTCTTCCCTCGGAAGGGTTGAGTAGAACTGAGCCCAGAGCCCGGTGGCTACAAGAACAAGGAGTATCAGCAGCGGAAGCAACTTTTTCATTCCGTACCTCCAATAATGTGCCAGCCGAAAGAACGTGCTGGCAGATTCACCCCTCTACTATACTACAGTTTTTCCGGTACTTCAATGGATTCAATATTTGAAGGAACTTTCACCGATGAACTCCCGCAGGATGGAGTACTCCGGTACCCAGCTGGGGGGGATGGGAGCGAAGTTGTTCAGAAACGAGTACAGCTGGACAGCCTCGTGAAATCCCTCTTGGGCGGGCTTTACGCTCTTCAGCAGAGGTTCGGCGTAGACCTTGAGCACCGACAGTTCATAGTCCAAGGCCGAGTTGAAAGCCGAATCGGCGCTGTTCTGAAAGGGAAAAATGTTGATGTTTTCCCCGCGCCGCACCGACTCCCACATGCCCAGGGTTTCCAGGGCGCTGTGTCCTCTGAATTGGGAATCCCGGACGATCCTCCGCAGCAGGCGGTTATCCGTGGTTGAAATTCGATTGTGATCATCTAAGTTGAGTTGGGTCAGGGCCGATACGTAGATCTTGTACTTCATTTCCCGAGGGATTGCCGGGGTGAGATCATCGTTGAGCCCATGGATTCCCTCTAATATGATGATTGCCCTGTCCGGGAGAGTCTGCACCGTTTTTGCGGCAACCCGTTGTCCGGTGTGGAAGTCGAATCGGGGAATGAGAACCTCTTCTCCCCGCATCAGGCGAAGCAGGTCGGCGTTCAACAGCTCCAAGTCGATCGCCCGGATATTTTCAAAATCGTAATTCCCCTCTTCATCTAGAGGCGTGTGCTCCCTCGGGAGGAAATAGTCGTCCTGGGAGATGGAAAAGGGATTCCTCCCCAAGACCTGCAGCTGGATGGAAAGTTTCTTGGCAAAGGTAGTCTTTCCCGAGGAGGAAGGCCCGGCAATCAGGACAAGCTTGACCTCATCTCTGTGCTCGCAGATCTTGTCGGCAATCAGGGCGATCTTCTTGTCATGGAGGGCTTCGGCTACCTGGATAAACTGCCGCACCCGGCGGTTGCTGATCAGGTCGTTGAGGTGGCCGATGCAGCGGACGTTCAATATCTTGCCCCAGTCCTTGTACTCCTGGTAGATCGAGAACAGGACGGGGTTTTCCTGAAAGGGTGCCAGTTTTCCTGGTTGGTTCCACGGCGGATAGCGCAGCAGGAAACCCGGGGGGTAGGCCAGGATATCGAAGACCTCCAGCATATTGGTATTCGGAACCAGCGGAGCGTGGGCCAGATCCAGAAATTCGCCGCAGGAGAACACGGCGACCTTCTGGTCATTTCGATTCTTCAGCAGCAGGACCGTATCCGGTTGATTGTTCTGTTCGAAGTAGCGCACCGCTTCGGGATAGGAAATCACCCTGCGCAGGATCGGGCAGCCCTGGGCCACGATCTCCTGCATTCGCGCCTTCAGCTTCCGGATGTCCCCGCTGGAAACCTCGGAACTTCCCTCGAAATAGTAGAAATATCCTCGCCCCAGAGAGTGCCCGATCACCAGCCTTCGGTCGGGAAACAGCTGTTTGGCGGCGATGGTAAGGAGAAAACAGAGGGAGCGTCTGTAGACGTTCGCCCCCAGGCGGCTGGCCAGCGGCACCGGTTCCACGCTGGAGTTTACCTCTACGCGGTAGGTCAGGCTGACCAGGGCTCCATTCACCAGAGCCGCAACCACCGGCTGCTGCTGTTCGGCAATGGACCTGCTGCGTTCGAAGATCTCCTCGACCCGCGTTCCGGAGGGATAATCGGCGCTCCCGCCCGAGGGCAGCTGTACGGTGATGCTCATAACCTGCGGTACTCTTTACAGTTTCAGCTGTTCGGATTCATCCGGAGAGAGGGCCCGCTGGATCGACACCCCATCTTTCTCGGCAGTTTTTATCAGCAGGGGTTCGTTGATCCGCTTCCCCTCCGCGTCGATGAGGACCTGCACGAAAGGGAAACGGGGACTGTCCGCATTGGTTTTAGTCACCCTGCCGATCGAATCATCTGAGAGCCGGACCAGACTTCCCAGGGGGTAGGCGGAGATGCAAACGATCAGAGAGCTGATGACTTTCTCATCGTAGCTCGTGGCTCTGCCTTGGAGGAGTTCCATCACGGCGGCGTGAGGATCGTTTTGCGTTTTAAACAGGCGTTTGGAGGTGATGGCATCGTAGGAGCATACAACGGCGACGATGCGGGAGTAGAAGCTTATTTTGTCCCCGCTGAGGGCTTTGGGATAACCGGAACCGTCCAGGCGCTCATGGTGCTCTTCGGCGGCAAGGGCGATTTCCTCGGAGACGGAAAAGCTCTTGAGGATTTTATATCCCAGGGTCGTGTGCGCACGAATGAGTTGAAACTCCTTGTCCGACAGACTGTCTTCTTTGAGATAGACCGCGTCGGGGATCTTGAGCATGCCGATGTCGTGCAGAAGGGCTGCTAATCCCAGCTCGATCATCCGGTGAGGAGGCAGTTTAACCAGCTCCCCGATTGCCAGAGCCAGGATCGCGGAGTTAACGCTGTGGACATACATATAATTTTCCGACGGATAGGCGAACTCCGGATAGCGCAGAATGGCGTCCCGGCTGCTCTTCATCATGTCGATCAGCTCCTTGATCCACTCACTCAGCTGGGGGATGTTCAGGCGGTTGTCCTCCTTGAATTTTTTGAAGGATTCCAAGGTGAAGTTCACCAGGGCGTAGTACAGCTTTTTTGCGTCCACGATATCCTGCTTGTCCTTGATGTCCATATCCAGAACCGAGGAGGAGGTGGTCGCGGCGCCTGAACTGATGTAAGCCGGTGCTTCCGACAGCGTTCCGTCGCTCAGGACTCGTTCGTAGCCCCAGTTTTTCAGCCGCTGGATCAGCTGTTCAGTCAGCGGTGTATCAGGGGAAAGAAGGACAAACGCTTCATCCAAATACACGGGGGAGTCGAAATAGCTGTCCTCTTGCAGTTCCGATACGGAAATTTCCTTCATGATGTTACCCCTTGCAAAAGCCGTCCAAACCGGGAACACTCGTATTATAGGTACTATCTATGAAATTTAAAACCATCT
>CAZPPB010000188.1:0-6479 GCA_964588355.1 uncultured Spirochaetaceae bacterium
TCAGCAGTTGTCAGGGCCAGGTAAAAGTGTTGTAAAAGAGATGTAAAACGAACGATCGGGAGTTCGAAACGCTGATCTATCCCTGTCAGGCTGCAGGGGGCGCCGGGGTTCTCACCGGCCCCCTGGAATAATCTCATGCGTTGGTGTACAAAGAACCACCTCTAGTAAGATGAATTAGCAAGGAACGTACCAAGATGCATCCCCTTCCCCAGGACCTGCACATCCATACCACCTTCTCCCGACACGACGGCGCCATTGTCCCCGAGCAGACCGTGGAGCTGGTGGCGGCAATCGCCCACGCTCGGATCATCGGCATCAGCGATCACCTCGAATCGATCGCCGATGATTTTTCCGCCTACGCGCAAACCGTGCGCTCCTGCGGATTTCTGGTCGGAACCGAGGTAAACGGAGCGGACTGGGTGGGAGAGGCGGTAGCGGTCGATGCTCAGTACTACGTCTACCACTGCCGGGACCGGGAGGAGGATTACAGGGGGGCGGAACTGCTCCTGGCTGCGGGCAAACCTCTCATCATCGCCCATCCCCTCATACTGGAGACGGATCTGCGCCGGCTGCCTCCCCAGTGCCTGATAGAGATCAACAACCGCTACGTGTGGCGCAGTAAATGGGAGACCCTGCAACCCTTCACCGCCTCGTTTTCCTTCGTCCTCAATTCCGACGCCCACCAGCCCCACTGGCTCAACCAAAACGTCGCCCGCTACGTGGCGGGGGAGCTGGGAATCACAGAGACCCTGCTTTTCACCGATGCCGACGGGTCCGCCCGGCCCCGGGCGGCTGATGTGTCAAAAAAGTTTTGAATTCCAAGTTATTTGACCATATATTCATCTCTATATATTTCCCAAACGAGGAAGGGAGGCTTCATGAAAGCCCTGAAAATTGTCGTTCTTCTAGTCCTTTCAATGGCCCTCATGGGCTGCTTCGAATCGATCGTACTGCTGCGGGTCAATAAAGACGGAAGCGGAACGATCGAGGAAACCGTGGTGATCAGCGACGCCTTCATGGAGCTGATGAAGAGTTTCGGCGGTGAGGAGGAAAGCGAGGAGGAGGAAGAGTTAATCAACGAGCAGGAGCTGACCGATAAAGCCGCCAGCATGGGTGAGGGGGTTCGCTATGTTTCCGCCGAGCCGGTGAAAACCGATCGCGGCTCCGGATATAAGGCGATCTACAGCTTCTCCGATATCAACGATGTGCGGATCAATCAGAATCCCGGTGAAAACGTGAGTCCTCCCCCCATGGGTGGTGAAGAGGAGGCTCCGGTGGAGGAGTGGCTGCGTTTCAACTTCAGCGGCGGCCCCACCGCGACCCTGGAGATAATCTACCCTCAGGATATGGAGATGGAACAGGAAGAGGAATCCGCAGAGGGCGAGGTGGACATGGACAGCAATCCGGAGATGATGCAGATGATGCGGGAGCTGTACAAGGACATGCACATCGGCATCGCCGTGGAAGTGGACGGCCAGATTACCGAGACCAACGCCAGCTACGTGGACGGTTCCACGGTTACCCTGACGGACATCGACTTCGCCAAGATCCTCGAGGACGAGGAGAAGTTCAAGGAGCTGATGAACGCCAATCCCGGGACCGTCGAAGAGATGAAGGAGCTGGTCAAGGACAATCCCGGAATCAAGGTGGAGACCGAGGAGAGCATCCGCATCCGTTTCAGGTAGCGGCGGCCCCGGACACGCTGATCTGCGGGAGGAGGACCGCACGGGGTCCTCGAAAACCGGCACGGCTCTGGGTCTCCCGGGAGAAGTACATCTGCGGCTGAACATCACGGATATTCCCCGATACCGAGCCGCCGGTCACCGGACGCCGCCTGCCGTCCGGATCAGTGTAGTAGGCCAAACGGATCTCTCCACCGAAATCTCCGGTCAGGGGTTCGGTGATGAAGTCGGAAAAGTATACGACCTCCAGGTGCGGCTCCTGACGGAGCCCTTCGAGAGATTTCGAACCGGGACTGACCGTGACGTTGCCGATAGCCCCGGTCGGTGGCACGCCGAGGTAGTGACAGAAGCGCAAGGGGCCCCAATAGCGTTCCAACCTGCCCGCATCTACGACCCCTGCGGTCCTAAGGGCGAAGCCGTCGGTGTCCACGGGCGCGGAGGCCGGAGAGTTCTTCAAAAACGGTTCCAAGGCCAGAGTCAGCCTGTCCCCTCTGACTTCATCCCCCTGGATACTCTCCCCCACCTTTGCCGTGGAGATTCCCGAATACACGCTTTCCGCCGCGGATTGGGTGAGGTAGTACCCGAAGAAATCCGGTACCGGGTCCCCGGTGATCAAAACGGGAAAGCGTTTCAGGTGAGGTGTGGCTCCGGCTGCGGCCCGGTCACCGCAGTAGCGCAGCTGGTCCCGAACTTCTGAGGCCAGCAACCCGGACTCGAACTCGGAGAAGCTCAACTCCCTGTACAATTCCACCTCTCCGGCCGCTGCACCGGCATGGACCTTTCGGCCGTTCTCTGCTTTGCGGCCGTCTCCGGCCTTTCCGCCGTCCTCGGCCTTTCCGCCGTCCTCGGCTATCAGCTCGAGATAACCCGAGTAGGACCGGTAGGAGACATCCAAACCGATTGAGTTGACGATGCGGGTATCGATACGACTGAGGAACAGCTCCGCGGAGTTGATCCTGGCCTCGGCCGCGCCCTCCTGAGCGTAAATCGTCTCGGCCAGGGGGCTGAGCCACTCCTCCAGCGGTCGGGCAGCGAAGCTGCTTTCAGGCATCGCAGCGGTTTCGCTACCCGGCTGCACCAGGGGGTAGTGCCGGTTGCGGAGGTAACGGGCGGAATCCAGGCTTCGTTCGACCAAAGCCCGGATCTCCCCGGCGCAGTAGGTGGGGTGAACCTGCACTACCACGGATCCACGGTATTTTTTCCCTTCCTCCTGGAAATCCCGATAGACCGTGAGGAAGATGCGGCGGACATCCTTGGAGCGCTGCATGTCCACCTCCCGGTGGGTCAGGTAAAGCTCCTGCCCCTGGATCCGCCTGTCGATGATCTTCCAGGCGCTGATATCCGGAACGCCCGCCAGCAGTTCCTGCAATCGCTTGATCATCATCCCAACCTCATCCTCGTCTTGATGTAGGGCCCGCCGGAGGAGTTCTTCACGTACTCCTTGTGCCCTTTGCCGCACATGCCGCTACCGAATTGCTGCACCTCCGCGGAAACCATGCTCACGGAGCCGAGAACCTCCGGCACGTAGCCGAACATGAACAGGGGCGACACGAGCTTGCCCGTCAGCTTTCCGTCCCGGATCTCCCTGGCGTAGAGGATCTGCCCCTGGATCCCCCAATTCTTGGGATCCTCCATTCCCGAGAGGTACTCCTCCAGCAGGTATCCGTATTCGATGGAGGCGGTCATATCCTCCAAACTGTCTGTGCCGGCGGTGAAGAAGGTGTTGGTCATACGGGAATAAGCCTTGCGCTCGAAGGACTCCCGTTTCCCGTTGCCGGTGGGAGAGATACCCAGCCGCAGGGCCGAGATCAGGTCCGAGATTCCGGTTCTGAAGACGCCCTCCTCGATGACCAGGGTATCCCCGCCCAGAACACCTTCGTCATCAAACCAGAAGGATCCGGTTTGCTCGGCGGCCCGGGCTCCGTCCCTGAGGCCCACCATCGGCGAGGCTACCGCCTTGCCCAGATATTCCGCGGCCTTGGCCCTGCCCTTCACGAACATATCCATCTCCACGCCGTGACCGAAGGATTCATGGGCCAGCAGGCCGGCGATTTTCGGAGACAGGATAACCTCATACTCGTCGGGCTCGATCCGCTCGGCATCGAGCAGCTGGACGCCAATGGTCATCGTTTCAGAGAGTCCCGCTTCCATCTCGTCGATCAGCTCCAGCCCTTTGAGCCCGGCGCAGGAGGCGAACATCTCCCGGATCGTCTCATCCCTCCGCAGTACCGGTATCAGATAGCCCTGGGCCCAGATGTAGGACTGCTCCAGCTCCCGCTTCCCGGAGACGAACAGCTTGGATACCCGCATGTGCTCGAAACGGACCTCGATCTCCACCAGATGCTCGGAGAGCTCGAAGGCACGATCTTTGAGCCGTGAGAGCCGTCCGATTGTTTGTTCTACCGGCACCGCCTCGGGCAGGATGCCTACCTTCCCCTGCCAGGTTTCACTCAAGGGTTGTTCGCAGATCAGAGGAAGCTCGGGGACTGCGAAGGGCAGCTTTCCGCCAACCGCGGCTGATTTGCGGAAACGCTCCCGGATCGTGCCGGCCAGAGGCTCGATGTCGTTCAGTGAATCCTCTTCGAGTTCATTGAAGGAGTACTCCAGATAACGCCGGCCGTCGAAAACGCGGATCACAGATCCCCGCTCACACCAGCTGCTCTGCCGCGCATCGACCGCACGCTTGCGAACCGAGTAGCGCATCCCGGTAGAGTCGGTGGACAGGATCGATACGTAGGGAAAATCCTTCGCCAGGATTTCAACGAGCCGTTCGAGCGGCTGCTTTATACCGGCCAGATAGGTCGATAGGGGAACGTTCATAAGGTTTCCTGATTCACGTTCAGCTTCTGCGGCAGCCAGCCTTTTTCAGCCACCTGACGCAGAGCATCCTCATAATCGCGGAAAAGCACGGTTCTGATCCCGGCCTGCTCAGCACCTTTCACGTTGGCCGGGACGTCATCGAAAAACAGAACCTTCCCCGCTTCCAATCCGAGGGCATCCAGGCAGGTCCGGTAGATTGAAGGGTCGGGCTTGCTCACGCCGACATCGCAGGAAAAGATCTTTACATCGAAGCGATCGAACCATCGGAAAAGAGTTTCGATCCGTTCGAGCATATCCCGGGGCATGTTGGAGAGGATACCTGTGCGCACGCCGGCTTCCTGCAGGACGAACGCCCAGTTCAGCACCGCTTCGTTGACCCGCGTCCAACTGGCCACGTCCTCTTCGAACAGCGACCGGAGGATCTCCGGGTCGGCGGGCTCACCTCTGGAATCCATGACCCGGGACCAGTACTCCCGACTGTCTATCGCCCCCCGATCGTAGGCGGGACGCTGCCGTCTGTATTCCGAGGTGAAGACAGAGGGATCCAGGCCGCAGAGCGCCCGGAGTTTGTCCCGGTGACTGTCAAGGGGTTGCTGGGTCAGCACCCCGCCGAAATCAAAAACAACGGCCTCGATATCCACACTCATGATTGTGTGCGCTAATGTACTGCTATCCACTGATGAGTTCAAGAAAAGGCGGACAGGCATTCCTCCACACTGCGGCGGTAAGACTCGATCTCCTCGTTGTAGCTTTTCAGAAAGGATATATCCTCGAGTTTTCCCCATACCGCCTCCATCTCCGCCGGGTTGCGGAAGGTGGTCCGGCGAAATGGGTTTTCGAAATCTTTTTGCCTGGACGCGTAGGCTCGTTGAAGCAGCTCCCCGGCAACCTCGGCAGAGTCTTTCAAGGCCCGGCGGATCAGCTCAGGGTCGAGCTGCTCGATACCGAGATCGTAGCTGTGCAGCAGGCAGTACAGCGCATGAGCGGTTTTTTGTTCCGCGTACTCGTTCCATGCCCTGTCATAAGCCTGGTGAAGCCGCTCCCAGGTGTCTATCCGCCCTTCGCAGACCGCACGGAACAACTCCTCCAGCTTCGCCGCCGGTATCAGCTGACCACCGATATTATCCCAGCTCAGGTGGGGCTTGGAGTAGCGCTTGCCGATGTCTTTCGCGATTGTTTCACTTCCGCCTTTGCCCTTCCCCCCTGTTTCCAGAGCACTCTTAACCGCAGCGGCCAGTTCCCGGGCTCCGTAGAAGCGCAGCATCTTGCGGTACCAGAGGTAGCCGCGCAGGGGGTGGAGGACTTTGACTTTTCGCTTGCAGGCCATTCCTTCCAGCTCGAGATCCAGGGAAGCATCGATCTTGTCGCAGTCTTCGAAATCCTCAGGACCAAGAGCCCGTCCAATCTGCTGTTCGATCGCGGATCGAAGGATCTCCATACCCCGGATCATCTCCTCCGCGGAGTCCGGAGCCAGAAAATCGTATTCGATGTTTTGTTCTTTGATCACCCTTTTATCCCGGGCCCGATACTTGCCGGCGTTGCGCACCACCGCGTACATGTTGTGTTCGAACCAGAATCCGGGCATCAGCTGGATCGTATGACCGTCCTCGGCCATGCTCACCAGGGTGAAGGGCAGGGTAATGTTGAGCTCGCAGGGGTAGGCGCCCTTAACGACCAGGCAGTAGGAGGCGAAGCGGGAGGAGTGCTTGAAGCTGGATGCCAGACCCGGCCAAAAACCGCGGCCGGCCAGGATCTCCCCGTCGTTCGCCCGGGAGTTGTGGTTGGAGCCGATGGTGGCCGCTGCGGCTATGTTGGACTGACCCAAGAGGGTGGAAGCTGCGAGGAAGGAGTTGTTGTGATGCTGCTCGTGAAAGGGGAAGATCAGGTTATTGAGGATCTCGCAGCAGGAGACCGTGGAGTTGCTGCCCAGATAGGAGTTGATCAGCCGGGCGCCGTACTTCAACTGCACGTTCCGTC
>CAZPPB010000189.1:0-6455 GCA_964588355.1 uncultured Spirochaetaceae bacterium
GCCTGGGTCGCCCAGAACGGATTGCCCAGGTCGTGAACCATGAAGGCCACTCTGAAGCCGTCGGTCCCGGCCGCCTCGCCCTTGCCCCCCGCGACTGCTGCGGTCATCCCCGCCAGTACGAGCACGAGGGTCAGCACGACGATTCGTCTTGCTTTCATTTTCTTCTCCTCACAGAATGGTTTTTTTGATAGACGGACACTTGCAGCACCCGCTATTCGCTCACCGACGCCGCCATCCAGAATTCCTGACTGGCCCGCGTCGTTGCTCTCCTTTGAACGGAAGCAATAGATGTGCCAATCTATGTATTTAGAGATGAAAGAATTTTTATTGTATACTGGAAAAGGAGTTACGGAGTACAGAAGCCGGTTTTCCGTGGACCCCCGCCTGAATCCGGGCCATATCCGACCCCGGGCGCCTACACAGGTTGGGTAGAAATGTGTACCTGCTGAAATGGTTTCCAACAGCGCTGATCACCATGCTGACCTCGCTCAGGCTTCGTCCGGTCTTCCGATGGGTGAAATCCATCTGTATACTGGAAAACGAATTATGGAGTACAGAAGTCGGTTTTCCGTAGCCTCCCCCTGCCTGAATCCGGGCCATATCCGACCCCGGGCACCTACACAGGATGGGTAGAAATGTGTAGTGTCCGCATCATGCTGCAAAGTCGCCGCTCTTGGGAGGAAGCGAAAAGGCCATCGAAGGCCTTTTGTTTAGGGCGTATATCAGAAATACGGATTAAATCTCGATCGCCCTGTTTTCCTTTGCGGACTTTGTCGCTGCCAGGGCCAATGCAAGGGCGTTTCTTCCGTCCTGCAGGGTGGCGTTGGTTATTTCACGGTCGTTGTCGATACAGTCGATGAAGTATTTGCATTCCAGATAATATGCATCATCTTCCGGAACCTCGGGTTCATCGATGCTACCGTCATTTTTATAGACAATAAGGTTCGCCTTCTGGGACCTGTTTTCAATATTCTTTCCTGCTCTGAAAATCCATTCTACGGTTCCCCGTTCGCACAGTATACGTAGGACCATGGTAAATGGAAAGGATGAGCCGAACGCCCATCCCCCTTCGGCAAAGCCGGATTTGCCGTTCTCAAAATGAATATTTGTGGTGATGTGTGATATTCCTCCGAGTGAATCATCGGGTACTCCCACGGCACCGACTAATTTTGGTTTGCCGAACAGCCAGATCAAGTAGTCAAGGTCGTGAATGTGAAGGTCGACCGAAGCACCGCCCCCCTGTTTCTCATTCAATCCCCAACTGTTTTTATGCCAGTCAGGAGTTGCGGCCAACCGTTCACAGTGAGCATGGAGGGGTTCGCCCAACTCTCCACTCTCGATTATTTCCTTGGCTTTCCTGTATTCAGGCCAGAACCGCATCGTATGTCCGGCCATGGCTTTGACTGCGCCTTTGGCTACCGCCTTGATCATCCGGTCCGCGTCTTTCAGTGTAGTAGCAATCGGTTTTTCGCAGAGCACATGCAGGCCGGCTTCTGCGGCTTCCACAGCCATGTCGGTATGCACGTACGTTGGGGTACAGATATCCACGCAGTCAACTTCTTCGTTCTTCAGGAGTTCCTGCAGGTTTGGGTAATAACTGGCACCGATCTTTTCCGCGAATTGTCTGCCCTTTTCTTGTGTCGTACTTATAACTGCTGTCAGATTGGCGTTTTGAATATTTTTGTAGCTCTTCGCATGAATTTCTCCGATGAAACCTGTTCCGACGAGCGCGACTTTTACCATAGAAAAGCTCCTTAGGTGACTTTTAAATTAGATGAATCCGTGTTCTGAGAGGAATATATAGGACTCTTTTACCCCATCGTTTATCTCCTGGAGTGATCGTTCCTTGCCGTCAAACTCGATTTCAACACTTATAGGTCCGGAATAGTCTTTGATCATCTCGCGTATTTTTTCGAAATCAAGCGTGCCTTTACCAAGAGGGGGAAAGTTCCATTCACGGAGCTTATCTCCAACATCTTTCAGGTGCAAAAAGGCGATATAGGGGAGAGCAAACTGCATATCATCGACCGCCCAGACACCCCCGTAAAGAGAAACGTTGGCTGTGTCGTAGTTGAGCCGCACATTGGGATGATCGACTTTGCGGATGATTTCCGCCCCGGTTTTGCCGTTGTTGCACCAGCTTCCGTGCATTTCCAGGCATACAGTCACGTTTTTCGTGCGGGCATATTCAGCTATTTCCTTGATGTCGTAATAAAACCGTTTCTTGTCGTCCTCCCCCTTGATTTCGCCGACATCGGTGGTTACGTACCGCACATCCGCCATGTTGGCATAATCGAGAACGGACTTGAAACGTGCGACACCGTTCTCGGTTAACAGCCTGGTATGCCCGGCGATGCAGTAGAGCTCCAGTCCGTAGCCCTTGCATAAGTCCAGCAGTTTTTGAACATCTGCCTTCGTTGCCTCCTCAGGCCGGGGCAGTATATGTTCGAAATAACTTGGCGCCGAGGCAAGTTCCACATACTTGAAGGATGCATCGGAGATCCCCTGAAGCGCCTCCTCCGTGTTGTAATTGGGATACGTAGAAGTGACTACACCAATTTTGTTTTTCATTGTTTTACTCCTTACTTCTTTTTCATTTTGCCTATATTGCTGATTACCGTGGCAGCGACAATGACCGCTCCCAGAAATATAGTCTGCATATACGAGGAAACACCGACGATATTCATTGCATTGTACATGATCCCCAGGAGGAGAACCCCCAGCAGCGCTCCAACCAGGCTGCCCTTTCCTCCTTCAAAGGTGATACCGCCTATAATGGTGGCCGCCAAGGCCTGAAGTTCGTAGCCGGTGCCGCTGTCAGCCCGTACCATTCCGAGCCTGGAGGCCAGAACCAGACCGCCCAGACCTACGATGAGTCCGCTCATGGCATAGAGGGTGGTCACGTGAAGGTCTACATTTATTCCCGATAGAAAAGCGGCCTCTTTGTTGCCGCCGATCGCATTAATCCTCCTGCCATAGGTCGTATATTTTCGCAGCAGGTATGCAAATGTGAAAATCAAGAGAAAAATTATGATGGTAAGTGGGATTGGCCCGATCTTCGCTCTGCCCAGAACCTCGAAACGTCCCCCCAGGGAATGAGGTCTACCCTCCGAAATGATCAAGGCGATTCCATAGTAGACGTACATCATTCCCAGGGTGATGATAAGGGGTGTGGTTCTACTCTTGGTAATAATTATTCCGTTTATCAAGCCCAGGATAGTTGAAAGGGCTAATACGGTAATCACCGCCAAGCCCTGGTTGTAACCGGCCAGTACCATGCGGGTGAAAATCATTCCCACGAGGCCAGCCATATTTCCGATTGAAATATCAAGGTGGCCGGAAATCATGAGAAGGGCCATGCACATTGTGAGAATACCCAGTACGGATATTTGTTGCGTGATGTTAAAAATATTCCGTGCGCTCAAAAAGCGCGAATTCAGTATACTTGCAACAATGGAAACCGCGATTATGACCAATACCAGGTAGTTGGTTTGACTATTGAGGAGTTTTGAACGCTGTCCCCTTGCTGCTAGTTTCCTTTGTTCGATTTCGGTTCTATTATCAGGCACTTTTTTCAGCTCCTAGATATCCCGCCAAAATATGTTCTTCAGTTATGTCGTCTCCTGATAGTTCTCTCGAGATCTCGAAATTTCTGATAACAATTACCCGGTCGCTTATTGAGATGATCTCGGGCATCTCCGAGGAAATCATGATAATGGATTTTCCCGTCGCCGCGAGATCGGTAAACAACTCGTACACTTCGGTTTTAGCGTTTACGTCGATACCGTGGGTAGGTTCATCGACGATAAGTATATTAACACCGTGGAAGAGCCATTTAGCGATGACAGCCTTTTGCTGGTTTCCGCCGCTTAGGAATTGAACCTCCTGGTCGAGGTTAGCCGTTTTGATCTTCATCCTGTCGACAAACTCTCTCGCCAGCTCTTTTTCCCTTCTCATTTTGATTAAAAAGCGGTGAATCGAGTTCAATCCAACGATTGTGATATTCTGGTACACCGGCATGTTTAGAAATAATCCGTCCGTTTTTTTGTCTTCGGTCAGATATGCGATGCCGTTTTTAACGGCTTCGATGGGATTTCTCGGAGTAATATCGGCGCCCTTATAACTAAGCGTGCCGGCATATTTTTCGGTAGCCCCGAATATTGCCCGTGCGATTGCTGAACGCCCCGAGCCTTTTAGTCCGGCGATTCCCAGTATTTCACCTTGTTTTACATCGAAATCGATCTCTTTTGAGTCCGGCTTCAGTTTTAGACCCTTTACCTCAAAAACCGTTTCGCCGATGGAGTGTTTTCTCTTTTTGTAAAAGAGCTCCACCGCACGGCCAACCATTTCTCTGGCCAGCAAATTGGCATCGAGTTTTTCTTTGGCTTTATCATGTGTGACTATTCTAACGCCGTCTCGCAGGACGGTAACCCGGTCAGCAACCTCGAGAATCTCATCCAAGTCATGAGCAATGTAAATAACACTCACGCCGTCCTCAGTGATTTTCCTGATGATTGCTAACACTAAATCCGTATCGGTCACATTGAATACCTGGGTCGGCTCGTCGAGAATCAGGACCTGGGGTGACTGGGCTAGGGTTTTGAGGATTTTAGTAAACTGCTGGTCGGCCGGATTGAGGTTTTCATATATTTCCCTTACCTCCAGGTCTATACCGTAACGCTTCGCCAGAACCTCCGATCGTTCGATGACGGTCTTATAATTCATCAGGATTTTTTTTCTCAGGAATTGTGAACCGAGAAAGATATTTTCCGCGGCGCTGATGTGGGGAACCAGTATGTCGTCCTGATACACGGTTTGAATACCCAGGTTCTTCACCAGTTGCGTTGACAGGGAGTCGTACTTTTGCCCATTTATAAAAATCTCTCCGGAATTGGGTGAATATACCCCGGACAAAATCTTTATAAATGTCGATTTACCCGCCCCGTTTTCACCGATCAGACCGTGCACTTCTTGAGGAAAGAGTTCAAAATTGAATTCCGACAACGCCCTGACCCCGGGAAACTCTTTCTCGATGTTGACCGCTCGGATGATCGCGTCTTTCATTTATGCAGCAAAATGCTGCCCCGGCGACATCCGCGTCGCCGGGGCAGCTGCCAATACCTTATCGTCGCCCGGATTCTACCACTCGTCCAGACCGCCGATCATTTCAATCAGCTCATCGGAAGGTTCCCATGGAGTGTTTTCATCCAGGTTTTTCAGGGTTATGGGCATTACTCCCGGAGCTATAAAATTTTTAGGAGGTTTGATGCCTTTAACCGTATACAGGTACATCGCTTTGAACAGGTAGAGACCCTGCAGGGAAACGGGACCCGCAATGGTTGCTTGAATGATTCCGTCTTTCAGCATCTGCACTCCGGTGGGCCCACCCCCGGTAGAAATGATGGGAATTTTCCCGTCCAATCCGGCATCCTTGAGAGCGTTGTAGCAGCCGACCGCCATGGATTCGTTATTGGCGAAAATTACGTCGAATTCCTCGCCGGAAGCGATAACGTCCTGGGTCGCATTGAGGGCGGTTTCGGTATCCCAGTTAGTATCCCGGTATACCGCCAATTCAACGGTCCCGAATTCTTCGAGCGCATCCTCAATACCCAACATGTACTCCTCTACGATACCCATACCCGGTAGTCCCCGCACGTAGAAGAGCTTGCTGCCGGGGTAGGTCTGGCTGACATACTTAGCCGCTTCGTAACCGAAATCGTAGTACTCGAAGGCAACGTTCATCACGAAGTCGCCGGTTACTTTGCCGATCAGTTTCGTATTTTCGAATGAGATCGGAATACCGACCTCGTTAGCCCTTTTGATGAAGTCCTGGGCTTGTTCGGGGGTGTACACGAATACGCTGATATGATCGACACCTTTGGTGATAAGGTCTTCCAGATTGTTGAGGGCTTTCTCACCGTCCCATTCGGAATCCAGAACCACAACCTCGATTCCCTTTTTTGCCGCAGCATATTTGAAGTTTTGGACGCTGTAGCCGTTCCACTCGTCCGACATCGCAACCGGGATGTTTCCGAATACGATTTGGTCTCCCTTTGCTTCCCCACCGCCGCGGGCCCACAAGGTTCCCATAGGGATGAGAAGCAGCAACAGCAACAACACGCCTGCAATCTTTTTCATTAGTGCACTCCTTTTGTTAAAGTTTTTATCGGTTACTCCTAAAAAGGCGTTTTTTAGGAGGTGCCTTCCGAATCTGAATAATCGACTATCTGGATACGCCAGTTGAAGCCCCTTCCTTCATACCTGGCAGTCGGTAGCAAAAATATCTACCTCGTTTCCAAAGACGGTGCTCTTTTTTCCGTCTCATCTTGGCCTCTCTGAAATTATTTTATCGACAATCCATCGACAATGCAATCTTTTTGAGACGAAAATGCCGAGGCAATCCAGGCCAATTCGTCCAATATCCTCTATGGCAGACATTGCTACTATTACGAAAC
>CAZPPB010000190.1:0-6103 GCA_964588355.1 uncultured Spirochaetaceae bacterium
GAGCTTCACCATCCCGTCGGCCCGCGATGGCCAGGACGTTTCCGCGGAAACGCACACGAGCTGGCGCCCTGCTCGTGCCAGCCGCCGGACTCCTCGAAGGGCCGGCTGGCCCCACACAGCACCTGCAAGAACCTCAACAATGTTGGCAGGTTTCGCGCCCTGGGTTATGGGAATGGACTTTTTCGTTGCCCCCGTCACTGCTCTCACGAAAACCGGTTTCCGCGTTCCCACCCGGTTTCATGCGATGCGTTGACTACCGACGGGAGGCGGCTTATAGTTGAATAAAGGGGAAGGGTCGACACACGCCGCTTGTCCGGTGCAGCGTGGTAGGATGAAGCGATGAAGAAGATAAAATACCTGTTCCTGTTGTTGCTGGTCGTTGTACTTTTTGCCTCTTGTTTCGGTTCTGGTTCGGCCGAGCGTAGTGAAGCACCCTCTGAATACTACGGCGGCGGCAAAGCAGAGCAAGCCATGGCCGAGCCCGAACCAGCCCCGGTTTCCCAGCCGTCAGCCGGGGCAGCCAAAGATACGGCATTGTTTGCCCTCACGGCCGCAGAGGACACGAGCCTGGAACCTTCCCGGGTCGAAGAGCAGGCTGCGGAGAGAAAGCGTGTCTTCTCCGGCTACTGCACTCTCCTGGTGGACGATGTCGAAGAGACCAGAACCAGCATAGCCGACCTGGCAGAGCAGAGCGGGGGTTACGTGGAAACCGTGGCGGAACGTACCGTCGTGATCCGCGTGCCTGCCGAACGCTTCCAGGAGATCTTCGAGCTCATCTTGGGAATGGGTGAGGTCAGCCACAAATCCATCGAGACCTATGACGTCACCGAGTTCTTCCGGGATCAGGAGACCCGGCTGGAGATTGCCGCGAAGACCCGTGAGAGGCTGTACGCCCTTCTAGAGCAAACAACCGACGTCGAGGAGCGCCTCGAGATCCTCCGGGAGATCAAGCGGCTGACAGAAGAGATAGAACGCATCGAAAGATCCCTGGAGCTGCTCCAGAGACGGATCAACCTCTCACGGATAACTGTGGAGCTCGCCCCCCGTCTTCCGGAAACGGACTACGATAAGGGGACGATCCCCTTTCCCTGGATTGCCAAATTGAACCCCCTCTATCCGTCACTTCGAAATCCGCCGGGAAGGGTCGAGCTCGAGCTGAGCAAGGATTTCGCCGTTTTCACCCAAGAGGCGGGATTCCGAGCGGAAAGCGCCGATGGCACCCGCGTGCGCATAGGCTCTGCGAGGAACCATCCCCGAGGCAACACGGAGTTCTGGGGGGAGGCCCTTGCGTATCATCTCGGTCCCTTCTACAAGACGGCGGAGGAGCTCGATCTGGGATCTTTCAAAGCCGTTCTGTTCACCAGCAAAGACCCGCAGCCGTTCTCGTACCTCGTGGCGGTGTCGGCGCAGAAGGACGAGCAGATCCTGCCGGATCTTCTGATCCTGGAGATCTTCTTCCCCGACTCAAGCGCCCTGCAGGAGCGCCTTTCGGACCTGAAACAATCGGTAAAACAGATCGGGATGAAAAAGTGAAACGGGTGCCTGTTATACTTGCGATCATCTGTCTGCTCTCGGTCCAGGCTGTGGCTGAGGAGAACTACCTCCACCACGGAGTTCAGGCCACCATTCTGGTCGCCGACGTCGATCCGTCGATCGACCGTTTGGCGCAGTGGGCGGACAAAGCGGGGGGCTACCTTCTGTACAAATCAAGCGATCAGGTGATCTTCCGCTTCCCCTATACCGAAGTGGGGAGGCTCCGGGATTTTCTGCAGGACATATCCGAGACGGTCGTGGAGCTGTCCCTCCAGGCCCAGGATCTTCGGGAAAGCATACTGGGAATACAGTCGGGCATCCGGAGCAGGGAGGAGATCCTTCAACAGAATCTGCAGTACATCGACCAGACGGATGTGGAGGGGACTCTAGCCATAGAGAAGGAGATCATGCAGCTTCTCACCGAGATCGAGCAGCTGAAGGGCAGGCTGCGAAAGCTAACGGTGGACCGCGCCTATGCCCTGGCTCAGGTGAACCTCCGGATCCTGGGGCAAAGCCTGCCCACGGATATACCGTCTTCCTTCAGCTGGATCAACACGATCGATTTCTACAGATTCATGGACCAGGGGTTCTAGAGTGAAGAAGATTGCTGCTCCTATTGCGTTCGCCGCGGCTGTTCTGGCTCTTGCATCGTGCGCCACCCTGGTCCAGAAACCCGAGGGATTTGCGGAGGTATCTCCCCGGCAGATCGCCGCCACCCAGTACAAGGCGGTCAGCCCCGAGGGAATGATCTATCGGGTCCGCACTCTCAGGAACTATCCGGTTCAAACGCTGGAGTTCTGGGCGGACGCCCTGGAGAATCACCTGGAGAAGGAAGGTTACAGGAGTATTTCCGAAGGCCGATCCTTCCAGGCCGGGGAGAGCACCGGGATGATCTTCGAATGGGCCATGCCCTACGGAAACCAGAGCTACATCTACCTGACGGCGATAGTGGTTTCAGAAAAGAAGATCGCCGTGGCCGAAGCCGCGGCAGAGCATACGATCTACTATCAGCACAGGGAAGCCCTGCTCGAAAGCCTCGCCACCATCACGATCCCCTGAGCAACTCTGCGCTGTCTCTCGACCACCTGTCGGCTTGCAGGAGCGTTGATAGAGTAAAACCGGTAAAAAGGGGCTATACTTTGTAGTATGAAACGGGTGGGCATCCTGACTCTCGGTGCACTCCTTCTGTTGGGTCTGGTGGCCTGCTCCACGAGCAAAGGATCACTCCTGGAGGAGGCGGCGGAACGGGACGAGAAGGACAGTGAGATCAAGATGCCCAGGGAGGAGGAAGACTACACGCCGGATAGAGATTTCTCCGAACCTGAGAAACCTGCGAAGAAAGAAAAAAGAATAGGCCTGATACTAAGCCCCACTCCGAACGATGACAGAGACCACTATTACCTGGGCGAGATCACCGGATTTTTACAGGTGATGACTGTTCCGCCCGAAGCGGAGATCAACTTCGGCTCCTCCTGGCTTCCCGCAGGCAAGCGGCACGAAATCGACGTGGGCTCACACATCTTCCGCATCCGGGCATTCGGATATGACGAGAAGAGCGTCGCAGTCAATATAAAAAGCGGGAGAACGACTGAGCTGTCGGTTGTCTTGAATGAAGCGGACTTCTCTCTTTCGAACCTGGAGGCCAGCCAGTCGGTCTTCAATCCCCGCAATCCGGGTCCGTTGGGAAGTGTTCGAATCCGCTTCCGGATCAGCGGCCCTGGAAGCGGCTCGGCTGTGATTGTTGACTCCCAGAATCAGTTTAAGCTGTATCGCCGTTTCGACGCCTTCACCACCTGGGAGCAGGGCTTTGACTGGGAGGGCCGTGACCAGGAAGGAGTACCCTTGCCCGACGGTGCCTACACGGTGCGCATTCATGCCGAAGGAGCCCGATCCGGGGAGCTGGAATCTGCTGAGCTCAAATTGAAGATCGACAGCTCCATGGTGCCCCGCTTTCGCAGTCTTTGGAGCGGCAGCGCCGGACTGCTCTACGCTCCATCGCCGGAGATACTGCCAGGAGGAAAGATACAAGTGTCTTCCGCGTTTTTAGCCCATGCGAGCGGCGCAGGGGACTCGTATAAAGGGCGGGTACCGGTGAACTTCGCGTTGCGGGCGGGAGTGAACCGCCGGAATCTCTTCGAGCTGGACACCTCGATCGGCGGGATCATCGGTGTCAGCACCGAGACCCTCTACATACCCTGGTTTGTCACTGCGGCGGTCAAATCCTCCCTGCTGAGATTCCCGGGCGACCTGTCCCTGGCCACTTCAGCTCAGATCAAGCTCACCTACCAGGATGTCCACACCGACACCCTGGCCAACTCCAGCGGACTTTCGCTGGGTCTGCCCACCGCCCTCCACTGGGGTTCCTTGTCGTTTCTGTTCTCCCCGGAACTGATCCTGTCCCCCTATAGGGTAAGCTACGACCCGGAGGAGACCCTCGAGCGCGGTCTATACGGCTGGTTTTACTGCCGAACCGGCCTGCTGCTGGACCTGCCCCCATTCTCCCTCGGGGCATCCCTGACTCTCCGCACTCTCCCCTTCAACGAGGGTTTCGGTCTAGACCTCCCCTTCCAGACCGCTTTGGAGGCGCACTGGCTGGTCCTCAAACCCAATCGCAGGCGGCCGGCGGGCTCACCCGGGACGAGGATTTTCCTCTCCCTGTATGTGGCCGGGGAGTTCGAAGCCGCGGATTCCTACTATCTGCTCGGAGGGGCGGGGTGGGGGGTCCTCAACTAGCCGGGGTCAGTGCAGAAACAAGATCACCAGAAGGACGATCGGGACCAGGGCCGGAATGATCCCGATCAGCCGATAGACCCCGATCGGACTGCCGCGTCCGTGAGCAATACGGCGCGGCATCCGCCGTCGCCCCCGCGCTACCGAATGTATCCCAGGTACTCCTCCTGGTACTCCAGTACGGCATCGAGGGCCCGCTCGGCCGCAACGGCGTTGTCTACGACGGGATCCACCAACAACGCCTGCAGTGCCAGCTCCCGTGAGCCCTGTAGCGCCGCTTCTACAGTCAGATCGTTCACGGCGACCTGATTGTTGAGCAATCCGGCGAAGCCTTTGGGGATGGTGCCGAGGGGGACGGGATGCACCCCATTGCGGTCAACCGTAGCCGGTACCTCCACGACCATGTCCTCCGGCAGGTTGTCGATGTAGCCCCTGTTAAGGACATCGACAGCCAGCTCCTCCTGGTGGGAATCCGTAAGGATGCCCTCGATAATCGGGATATCGCGCCAGTACTCGATCTCCAGGGTGCCGCCGATTCTCGTCTCGGGAACCTGTTCGAGGCACCACTTCCTGTAGAAGTTGTAGAAGTCGAGGATTCCCTTGTGGTCGACGCTGGAGTGGGCCCACTGGACGTATTCGCCAAGATGGCTGTCCGTGGTGATCGGCAGGAGGCCGAACTTCTCGAGGATTACTTTGAACAGCTCGCGCTCCGGCCAGATTTCCCGGCGGTATGGGAGCCGCTCGAGCGTTCCGCGGGCGGCGTCTAGAATCTCCTTGGTGGCTCCCAGGTTCTCGTAGGAACCTTCGGGCAGCGCCTCGAAATAGGCGGGCGCTTTGGCGCGGATGTCCGGATAGGCGTCCTTTCCGCTATCCCGGTAGATCGCCTCGAGGAGTACGCTGAAATGATTCAGCCCCCCGGCCTTGACGCTCAGGTTGGACCATGGGGTGTCGAGGATCTTCGGAAGGTGCTCCATCAGGGATACCACCTCGTGACACAGCCCGATGAGCCGCAGCTCGGGGTAGCGGCGGGCGATTGCCAGGCAGATGCGGGTCATCGGGTTGCTGAGGTTGAACACCAACGCATCAGGGCAAAGCTTGCGGATGTCGTCGCAGATCTCCAGGATCGGCGGAATGATGCGCAAAGCATGGAAGAGGCCCCCCGGGCCGCCGTTCTCTCCGTAAACCTGGTGGATCCCGTACTGCAGGGGGATCTTCCAGTCTTGCTCCCACAGCACGTAGCGATTGCCCACCTCAATGGCGATAATACAGTACTGCGCCCCGCGCAGCGCCTCGGGGCGCGAGGTGGTTACCTGGAGATCGACGTTCCGCTTCCTCTCGTCGATGTAACGCCGAGCTATCTGCTCGACCTTGCCCAAGGCCTGGGCATCGATGTCGTGGAGCACCACCGTGCTACCCACCAAGGCAGGGCTATTGAGGATGTCCCCCAGGGAGCCCAGACCAAACATGGCGCTTCCCGCGCCGATCAGTACAATTTTATTGCTCATACCTATCTCCTCTTCACGATCATAGCATTCGTCCCTAGGAAAGTGAAGCAAACGGCTGGCCGGCTGTAGCCTGCCGAACTTGTTCGAGCCCGTGAGCACGAATAGTTCACAGCTCTTGAACAAGTCGTCCTCCCGGCGCATGGGCTGCATTCTCAGAAGGCATCGAGCAGGATTCCCGCTCATCTTCGAGAATGTATTTAGTGATATACATGTCGATAAAAAAATAGCCGCCCGATTTCGGGCGGCTTCTGGCCACTCCTTATATAGGAAGCTTTTGTTTAAGCGCCCGATGGGAATCGAACCCACATCATAAGCTTGGAAGGCTTAGGTAATAG
>CAZPPB010000191.1:0-5965 GCA_964588355.1 uncultured Spirochaetaceae bacterium
TGCCGGGGTCGATGAACCCGATTGTGACGAGGAATCCGGGTCCCAGAAACTTCAGGAACTCCCGGAACAGACTCTGCTCTTTCATTTTCATAGGCGACGTTTATCTTACGCCTTTGTTATGCAGTAGTACAGCCGTACAGGCGGCGTCTTCGTAGGGACTGATCCCTGTTGATCCTGTGCAGCCGTCCACGATGCACTTGTACATGTGTCGAGGACACAGACGTAAATTCCCTCTACCCGGACAACCGAGTACTGGAATTTATTTAGAAAGAAGTAGAAAGAGGCAACACGAGGGGATTTATAGTTGACGCCAGACACGCAGGGCTGCGGATCGAATCTACTATCTTTTTACGACCACGAAGGTTTACCTTACAGATGCATAAATCTCGGAGCTTTTCGAAGGGGCAGTAAAATAAAGTGCCTCCTGATAAGATGTTAGCGACTGCACGCCAGCAAGTCGCACCTTTTCAGGAGACCATAAAACGTGAAATATTGTAAAGTACAAATCCGACGACGTGTCTACGGGATTCCGGAGCTTTGCTTCGAGGATCAACGGCTGTCCTCCTTTTCCGGGCTGGTCGTCATCCAAGCGCTCATCAAGAAACTCCGGCTTCGCGCTCGCCTGAAAGGCTGCTTCGAGCACCTCCAGCATAACCCCATCGTGGGGTTCAATGTGGTGGCGCTGCTTTTGATCGTCCATCTGATGTTGGGCTATCGTCGTCTTCGGGAAATGGAACGCTACCAAGAGGACCCGCTGGTGCTGCGCCTGTTGGGCTTGAGCAGGTTGCCAGATATCTCCACGGTGACGCGCAGGCTATCCCAGGTGGATCGGCAGAGCATCCGAAATGTGCGGCAGATGAATCGAGCGCTGGTCTTGGATCCTCTGGCCTCGATGAGGCTTTCACGGCTGACCCTGGATTTCGACGGATCGGTGTTGAGCACGGGGCGGTTCGCTGAAGGGACCGCCGTTGGGTTCAACAAGCACAAGAAGGGACGCAGAAGTTACTACCCGCTGTTCTGTACGACAGCCCAGAGCGGACAGGTTCTGGATGTACATCATCGTCCCGGGAACGTCCATGACTCCAACGGTGCCGAGCAGTTCATTCGTCGAGGCATTCAGGATGTCCGCTCGGTGTTGCCGGGGGTGAAGCTGGAAGCGAGGCTGGACAGTGCCTTTTTCGCCGACAAACACGTGGATTTGCTCGATGATAAGGGGGTGGAGCTCACGATCTCGGTGCCCTTCGAGCGGTTCACGGAACTGAAGGCCATCGTTGAAGGGCGCAAGCGCTGGAGACCCCTGGACAGAACGTGGTCGTACTTTGAAACCGGCTGGTCGCCGAAGTGCCGGCAACGACGCTACCGATTCATCTGCATCCGCCAGAAGGTGAACCGACAAAACAAGGAGCCGGTCCAGCTGGATCTGTTCCGTCCCCATGAGGTCGGCTACGATTTCAAGGTGATGGTGACCAACAAGAGAAGCTCGGTTCGTAACGTCCTGCGATTTCACAACGGCCGGGGCGCTCAGGAGAACATCTTCGGGGAACTGAAATCCCAGTGCCAGATGGACCACGTTCCGGTGAGGCGTCTTGCGGGAAACCAGTTGTATCTGATGTCCGCCGTGCTGGCGCACAACCTGTTGCGGATACTCCAGATGCAACAGACCCAGCCGGAGAAGAGGACCACGGAAAAACGATCGCCCCTGTGGATCTTCCAGGAGGCGACGACAATCCGGCGGCATTTGCTCTACAGAGCCGGTCGGCTGACCCGACCCTCTGGTAAACTGCGTCTGACGATGAGCAGGAACGAAGCCACGAAGCAGACGTTCCTGGAGTATCTCAAGGCGCTCGGAGCCGTTGCATAACGCCGATCGGTCACGACATTTCTGCAACGTTTAGGTCTACAGACCACATAGTGAAAATTAGGTTCACCCCCCGACTGTTCGTGCCCCGTCTACGCGCACCTCGGTACCGCTCAAATAGGGATTATTGACGAGCTCGAGGACGACCGAGGCAACCTCGTCGACCGAACCGAGTCTTTTCAGGGGAATACTATCGGCCATTTGTTTTTTTCCAGACTCGCCGAGAAGCTCGTCAGCCATTGGTGTATCGATAGAGCCTGGCAGAATCGTATTTACTCTTATATTCGGTGCGAGCTCCACGGCCAGCATTTGGCTCCACAGCAGCAATGCGGACTTACTGAGCGAATAGGCCATTCCACCGGACCATCCATGCGTGGATTCTCCTACCGTCGAGGCAATATTGATGATTGCCCCTTCGCTCATCCATTTTGAGCGCAAAATTTCTTGGGTAAGGAAAAAAGGTGCCGATAGATTCACAGCAAAGGTCCGTTCGAACGTCTTTATATCCGTATCCATGAAAGCAGCCGCTCGAGCATAGCCGGCTGCATGAACGAGGATATGCATCTCGGGCACATCCTTGCGCAGCTCATCAACAAATTCCTTGTAACTCTTCGGACCGTGAGATACCATCACTTCAAAATCGACACTCTTCTGTATAATACTCTCTCTCCCGCCTCGCAACTTGGAGGCTACTTGCTCGACCTGTTTTTGATCGTGTCCCACAAGGACCGTTTTGATCCCCACATTGTGAAATCCCATGGCGATCCCCTCGGCCATATTTCCCAATCCCACTCCGGTAATCAGCGCCCATTTTCCTTTGTACGTCATGTTCAGCCTCATCGAATCTCGATCGAATCAGAATTATTCATAGGTGTTTTTTCACGCACTTCCTAAATTGTTCTACTTTTGCGTCGATTTCATCGTTGTCGCTTAAAATGCTGATCCCGAATCCCGATCCCAATCCTGCATCCGAAACACCAACACTGATATTTATTGCTCGGCTCAAGATCGAGTCGGTTTGCGGCAGCATCCCTATTTCGTAGTTCACGTTTCCGCCGTTGTTTGTGTAGTACGGACAGGTGAAGGGACATCCTACCGAATCGACAACCTTCTTTCCTAAAACATGTTCCATGTTGTTGTATACGTGCCACCCGGAATCAGCGACAACACCACAACCAAGCTCATCCCCCACCTTGCGTGCGATATCCGCATTGGGAAGAAAAACGGTGAGAAGAGTGCCGATCTCTCCCTGTGGTTCAGGTAAGGTTCTGAAAGTCAGACCGCTGATATCCTTTATCCCATCCTTGAATCGGCCTTTATTCTCTTTGAGTTTCATTGTAAGGGCATCCACCTTTTTCAGCTGAGCCAACAACACAGCAGCGGTGAGCTCGGTCATTTTGAAGTTGAGTCCCAGAAGGGCTCGTGATCCTTGCTCCACACCGTCACGCAGTGGTAAATGTCCCTGATCATGGACCGCAAAAGCGCGTCTGTACAGATCCTCGTCGTTCATCACAACCGCTCCTCCGTCACCAGCTGTGATGGTCTTATAGAAATTGAAACTGAATGTCCCAATATCTCCGTAAACACCCACTGATTTTCCTTTATAGGTTGCACCAAAGGCTTGGGCGCAATCTTCCACGAGCTGCAGATTGTGTTCCCGCGCCAAGTTACGGATATGGTCTATGTGGCCGGGATTCCCGAGCATGTGAACCAGCATAATCGCCCTGGTCCTCTTTGTGATTTTTTTCCGTACGTCCTGAGGATCGAGGGTAAGGGATTCATCGATTTCGGCCAAAATTGGCACGGCTCGAGAATAGACAATCGAACCAATCGACGCGATAAACGTATATCCCGGCACGATCACTTCGTCCCCCGGTCCGATCCCCAGCGCCGCCAGGGCTACGAACAACGCAGCCGTACCCGAGTTCACAGCCACAACCCGCTTTATTCCAATATATTGAGCCAGTTCCTGCTCCAGCTGCAGTACCTTCGCTTTGAAGTTGGCTGCGGAAGCATCGGCATAGCGGTACAACCATCCCGCCTCGATTACCTCCAGAAGGTTCTTCTTCTCTTCCTCACCGATCAAATATGAGCCGGGTCCAGCCATCATCTACCTCCTGAAATGCTTACTCTTGGATTGCATGGTAGTGTATTAATTGTTGTTCGAGTATTGCAACAGTACAACATAAAATCCAACTGCGGTTTCCAAAATAATCTTCTATCCGGGGACTGTTCTCCTCATCGACAGTTCACAGCAGGATAGAGCCAGATTGACGATACAGGAACCGTCAGCCAAAATACATTCATCCCGAGGCGGAGGAGCTCGGTAAGCGGTATGGATTCGCTTTGGGACTGAACCCTCTGCGAAATCAACGCCAATTTAAAACGAGGAGGCGAAACGTGGCGGTGAACATCATACCCCTGGAGGAAAACCAACCTAGGTTTGCCGGCTTTCCACCCTGCGGAGATCTCGATTCCCTTGACGCCGACGTAGCGGTGATCGGCATTCCGTACCGGGCTCCTCATGAGATCAGCATCCCAGAAGATCAGGAGGCGGTGCCGGAGACCGGTACCGAGGCGGATGCCCCCACGGTGCTGCGCCGCCATTCCCTGCGCTACGAGCACAGCATGTACAACTACGATTTCGAGTTCGGGGGGCAATTGTTAGCGGGCCGCGATATCCGGGTGGTGGATTGTGGCGATCTGATTCAGGTGCCGGGTGCGCATCAGAGCAATCTCGAAACAATCACCACCGCCATTCGGCATATCCTTGAACGCGGGGCAGTGCCCATAATTTTAGGAGGCGACCACGGTACTCCGATTCCAGTTCTACGGGTCTACAAGGACCGGGGACCTTTTTGCGTCGTTCAGATCGACGCCCATCTGGATTTCATCGACGAACGCAATGGCATCAAGGAATCCTACAGCAGCGTCGGCCGCCGGGCCGCGGAGATGTCCTGGGTCAGCGGACTGTACCAGATCGGTCTCCGGGGAGTAGGCAGCGCCCGGCAGGAGGAATTCGACGCCGCACGATCCCTTGGCAGCGTGATGGTTCGCGCAGAAGAGGTGCATCGCCAGGGCATCGACACGGTGTTGACCCGCCTTCCCGAGGCGCAGCAGTACTACATCACCATCTGCGCCGACGGGTTGGATCCATCCATCGCTCCGGGGGTACACTATCCCGAGCCCGGCGGTCTGAGCTACTTCGAGCTCGTTGATCTATTTCGAGGCATCGGTCGGAGAGGCAAGATCATCGGCTACGATTTTACTTCATGGGTGCCCGGGTTGGACGTGCGCAATCTTACAGCCATCTTTGCCAGCCGCTTGGCCCTGGTCGTGATCGGAGTTATGGCTCACGAGGGACAGATCGGGAGATCGGGGCGAGCGCCGATATATTGATGGCGCTCTGAGAAGTATTCTACGGGTCAGTGACCTATGCAAGAGGATTGGTCTAGTCCATTTTGTGAGCCCCCGCTTTCGAATTCGGTAAAGGGGGAAAATCCCCGGCCGCTGTAAGGAACTGCTGGGTGCCGCCTTCATCGTGGGTTGCCTCTCGCCGGTTTCGTCGAGCGCGGATTCCCCTCTATGCGAATTCACATTGGTCACAACACCCGTTAGGCCATCTGCCTCAGGCGTTTCTCGGTAGATCTCCGGCATGGACTATTGACGATTCTTCATTCCTACTTCAGGTGGGGCGTTTTCCCAAGTGTGGGTCCGGGATACGCGTCAATCCTTGAGCAGTTACGCCTACCTGGGGTCCAGCGAGAACCGTCGAGCCTTCCGTGATACGTATCTACATCCCAGTCCCGTCGGTTGCCAAATAACCTATCTCGAGCAAAGGGAGATCGGCTGTCCCACGCATACCGTTTCTCCGGTTCCCACGTTTTCCGATCTTGCCCGTAGACTTGCATTGAATACTATGGCGGCCTATGCATCGACACCGGAAGTATCATGGACACGACCAACGAACGAATTCTGCCCTTGAAGCAGCTAAGCTAAGATTGGATTTTCATCATCGTTTTTTCCGCCTTTGTGTTTACCTCGTTTGCGGCAGATCTGGTAAATGCCGTGATGAGGCCCGATCCTGAAAGCGGCTACTTCTGGGCG
>CAZPPB010000192.1:0-5892 GCA_964588355.1 uncultured Spirochaetaceae bacterium
GCGATGGCTTCGGGGGAGAACAGGTGCTTTTCCGAATCTCTACGCTGGCTGTACAAGCCCCCGGAGGGAAGGCTGTACGGCGCCTCCGCGCCGGGTGACGGCAGTCCGTCAGCAGGCAGCGCGCCTGCTGATAGTGCTTCGGCCGCCAGTCCGTCAGCAGGCAGCGCACCTGCGGCGCCCGCCTGGGGGAAGGCCTGGGAGTGGATGGCCAGTTTGTCCGCCTCGATCGTGTCTATGCCGATCCCTCCGATCAGAGAGGGAGTCCCTGTGAAGCAGCGCTCCACGAGCTGCTGTCCCAGCCCAACGGCTTCGAAGATCTGGGATCCCCGGTAGCTGCGGATCGTGGAGATGCCCATTTTCGACATGACCTTGAGCAGCCCCTTCTTGACGGCGGTAATGTATTGCTCGATCGCCTCCTGGATCGTAAGCTCCGCGCAGATGTAGCCCAGCTCCTGCAGGAGGGGCAGGGATTCAAAAACCAGGTAGGGGTTGACGCCGCTGGCTCCGTAGCCGACCAGGGTGGCGAAGTGATGCACCTCCCGGGCCTCCCCGGTCTCGATCACCAGCCCGCTCAGGTGCCGTTTGCCCCGCCGCACCAGGTGGTGGTGGACCCCGGCGACGGCCAGGAGGGAGGGGATAGCCGCGGCTTGGGGACCGACGCCTCGGTCACTGAGGATGACCAGGGAGTGCCCCTGGTCGATCCGCTCCTCCACCCGGCGGCAGACCTCATCCAGGGTCCTCTCCAGGGCCCCGACGCCGGAGCGGACATCGAAGAGGATCGGGACGGTGCAGACCCGGAAGTCTTTGATAGGAGAGCTTCGCAGCATCTCGATGTCGTCGTTTGTCAGGATCGGATGGGAGAGCTTGAGCTGATGGCAATGCTCCGGAGTCTCATCCAGGAGGTTGCGTTCCTTGCCCACGAAGCTCATCAGGGACATCACCAGGTTCTCCCGGTACGGATCGATGGGAGGATTGGTCACCTGGGCGAACAGCTGCTTGAAGTAGTTGAACAGCAGCTGGGGTCGATCGGACAGCACCGCCGGGGGTGTGTCGTTGCCCATCGAGCCTATAGGTTCCTGGGCGTTGTCCACCATAGGCGCGATGATCCGCTGCAGGTCTTCCCGGGTGTAACCGAACGCTCTCAGGGCACAGGCTGTCTGATCCCGGTCCACTACCAGGGGACGGGGAACGCCCAGGAGGCCCTTGAGCTGGATGCGGTTGCGCTCCAGCCAGTGGCGGTAGGGACGGCGCCGTGAGATGGCGGACTTGATCTCGTTGTCTTTGATCACCCGTCCCCGCTCCGTGTCGACCATGAGCATCTTGCCCGGGGCAAGCCGGCCTTTCTCCAGCACATCTTCAGGGGGAATATCCAGGACCCCTACTTCCGAGGCCAGGATGGCTTTCCCGCTCTTGGTGATCACGTAGCGGGCCGGCCGCAGCCCGTTGCGGTCCAGAATCGCCCCGACCCGCGAGCCGTCGCAGAAGCTGATCGCCGCAGGGCCGTCCCAGGGCTCCATGATGGCCGCGTGGTACTCATAGAAGGCTCTCTTGTCCTGGGAGATATGGAAGCGGGTGCCGAAGGCTTCGGGGATCATCATGATCATCCCGTGCTCGACGGAGCGCCCACCCCGGGTGAGCAGCTCCAGCACGTTGTCGAAAATGGCGGAATCGCTCAAATCGGAGTTGACGATCGGTTTAAGCTTGTCCAGATCCCCACCGAACAGTTCGCAGGACAGGCTGCATTCCCGGGCCCGCATGTTGTTCACGTTCCGCCTCAAGGTATTGATCTCCCCGTTGTGGGCGATGTAGCGAAACGGCTGCGCCAGGTGCCAGGATGGAAACGTGTTTGTACTGTAGCGCTGATGAAACACGGCCACCGCACTCATCAGATCCCGATCTTTGAGATCGGGGTAGAAGCTCTCGAATTGAGTGGAGACGAACATCCCCTTGTAGACGATGGTTCTGCTGGACAGGGAGGGGATGTAGAACTGATCCGCATCCCAGCCGCCTTGAACCGCCGCGTTTTCCAGGCAGCGGCGCAGCACGTACAAACGGCGCTCCAGCTTCTCGCCCTCGGCGGAAAGCTCGAGAAAGACCTGCCAGAAGGAGGGCATTTCCCTTCGAGCCTGCTCCCCCAGGCAGTCCGGTTCAACCGGTACTTTTCGCCAGCCCAGGAGGGTGGCCCCCTGCTCGAGGAGGACGGCTTCGGTCAGCTTTCGTGCCCGCTCGGATTCGGTCTCCTGCTGCGGCAGAAACAGGAAACCTACCCCGTAGCTGCCGGCGGAGGGCAGGTTGAAGGAGGTCGTGCGGCTGAAGAATCGATGGGGGATCTGAAAGAGGATACCCGCTCCGTCTCCGGTCTTCATGTCGCCGCCGATCGCGCCGCGATGTTCCAGGTTGCACAAAGCGCGGATCGCCTCTCTGATGATCTTGTGGGATTTCCTGCCGTTGATCTGGGCTATGAATCCTACACCGCAGGCGTCGTGTTCGTTGCGGGGATCGTAGAGAGAAGCCGTGTTCCGGCCTGCCCCGGCTGTGTTGATCTGCACTTGCTGACCCTTCCGTCTATGCACAAATTATTAATCCGGTGAATATATATGCCTAGTGGGAAGTTGTCAACCCTTGGAGAGGGTAGAGAAATTTAAAAAGCCGGTTGGGCGAGACGGAGGCTCAGGTCTCTACCTTGGCGGTGTAGTCGATCCCCGGCACGCCGAATCCATGGTAGCGCAGGTACTCGTCCCTGAATCCGGCAATATCGCTCAGGCGTTCCACATTTTCGCTCGTCACCTGCAGCCAGAGCCGACGCACCTCCTCCTGAACCTCGGGTAGCATTTCCCGGTCGTCGAGTCGAATGCGTCCCTCCTGATCGGTGGGCAGGGGATCGTCGCTGTACAGATAGTCCCGAAACAGGCGGTCGATCTGCTGGATGCAGGCCTCGTGGAGCCCTCGGTCCTTCATCACCCGGTAGAGGAGGGCGATGTACAGCGGTACCGCCGGAATTACCGAGCTGGCCCGGGTGACCAGGGCTTTGTTCACCGAAATCAGGGCGCGCCCGCCCCGTCGGGCCAGCCGTTGGTTCAGGGTCTTGGCCGTTCGTTCCAGGTGTTTCTTGGCCTCCCCGATCGTTCCCTCCCGGTAGATCGGTGCGGTGAACTCCGGTCCGATATAGGAGAACGCCACCGTGAGGGCCCCCCCTTCGAGCAATCCCGCGGCATCCAGGGCTTCGATCCACAGCTGCCAGTCTTCGCCGCCCATGACTTTTACCGTGTCCTCGATCTCTTTTTGAGAGCCGGCAGGCTCGGCCCGGATTTCCGAAACCTGTCCGGTTTGAAAATCGACGGTCTTCTCGACAAAGGGCCGGCCGATCGGCTTGATAACCGAAGAGTGCAGCACACCGGTGTCGGGGTCCATTCGTCGGGGAGAGGCGATGCTGTACACCACCAGGTCCAGGCTTCCCAACTTGTCCCTGACGAGTTCCAGGGTCTGTTCCTTGATTTCCCGAGAAAAGGCATCGCCGTTGATGCTCCAGGCACCCAGCCGGTCCTGCTCCGCCGCCTGTCTGAAGGCCAGGTCGTTGTACCAGCCGGCGCTGCCTGTTTTGGTATCCGTGCCGGGCCGCTCGTAGGCCACCCCGACCGTGTCCGCACCGCAGCGGTAAGCCGCCACAATGCGGGCGGCCAGTCCGTAGCCATTGGATGCTCCGACGATCAGGGCTCTTTTGGTGCCGGCCAGCGGCGCTTTCCCGCGAACGTAGTCGATCTGCTCGCGTACCTGGGCGCTGCAGCCCGACGGATGAGCGGTCAAACAGATGTTATGGAAGATTTTCGGTTCGATGATCATAAACAAAGTTAGGGATTCTTACCGAAAAAGGTCAAGTTGGAGTTGTGCGGCCGGCTGGAACGCTCCGGTTTTTTTATCCGGGTGGCTGAGAATATCCGCCCATCCGTAGTACAGTATTGGATAACATCGCAGAGGAAAGGCGATAGGATATGGCAAAACGAATCACCATTATCGGCACCGGCTACGTGGGCCTGGTAGCAGCTGTGGGTCTGTCGGATTTCGGCAACTACGTGACCGCCGTGGACAGGAGAAAGGAGATCGTAGAGTCCCTGAGCAGGCGCAAGCCCACGATCTACGAGCACGGGCTGGAAGAGTATCTGGTGCGGAATATCGAAGCCGGCCGGCTGGCTTTCACAACCGAGGTCCAGGCCGCTGTGCAGAACGCCGAGGTCGTGATCCTGGCCGTGGGCACGCCCATCGATTCGGAGGGGCGCACCGATCTGTCCCAGGTCAGCGATGCGGTTTTCTCAATAAGAGAAGAGCTTCACGAGTACAAGGTCATCGTGACCAAATCAACGGTTCCGATCGGCACGAACCGGTGGATCGAAAAGACACTGCTGGAGACCAAGAGTGCCGATCTTTTCTCGATCGTCTCCAATCCGGAGTTCCTGCGGGAGGGACGGGCCATACAGGATTTTTTCCACCCCGACCGGATCGTGATCGGCTGCGAGGAGGAGAGGGCCCGGAAAATCATGGCGGAGATCTATCGTCCCCTCTATCTGTTCCAAACGCCCTTCGTCTGGTGCAATCTGGAAACTGCGGAATTGATCAAGTATGCCAGCAATGCCTTCCTGGCGACCAAGATCACCTACATCAATCAGATCGCGAACCTCTGTGAAGCGGTAGGGGCAGATATCCACGTGATCGCCCGCTCCATGGGGATGGACGGCAGGATCAGCCCGAAGTTCCTGCATCCGGGACCGGGCTATGGGGGAAGCTGTTTTCCCAAAGATACCCGGGAACTGGCCAACACGGGGGAGCGTTACGGAGTGGATATGGCCTTGATCCGAGCAGTGGAGGAGGCGAACGAGCAGCAGAAGGCGCGGGTCGTGGAAAAGCTCAAAAGCCTGGTGGCCTTGAAGGGCAAGAAGGTCGCCGTGCTCGGGCTGGCCTACAAGAGCGAGACCGACGACGTGCGCGACAGTCCGGCCATCGCGGTGGTTACCAGGCTCCTGTCCGAAGGGGCGGAGGTTCACGCCCACGATCCCAAGGCCATGGAGCGGTTCAGGCAGTTGTTCCCGAGTATCCACTATCACGACAGCGAGTTTGCCGCGGCCGAGGAGGCGGATGTCCTTTTAATCCTCACCGAGTGGAACGAGTACCGCAACATCGATCTGCAGAAGCTGAGGGAGACTATGAGGGGGGACCTGCTCTTCGATGTGCGAAATATTTTGGAGGCTGAGTCGGCTCGGGCTCTGGGATTCCGATACTACGGTACCGGGCGGTAGCGGTTCGGCGTGGCTGGCTCTGTGTGTGCGAGCCGCGCCGAACCGGCGGCTGCGAAGGGAGAACCGGAAGCCTGCCCGCCGGACTCGGCTGCTGGAGTAAACGACGGCCATTCCGACACCGGATGCCGCCCGGTAGGCATTGCGGACCGATTCGGAATCGGCGCCTTTGTTTATGCCCAAGATGTCGTAATAATCCTCAGACATAAGCCCTCGAGAAAAAAAACAAAGTTGATTTCCACCGACAAGGGGCTGTCCCCGGCCTAGCTTGCCGCTTCAATGCCTCAAATGTCGTAGTACAGGGCGAACTCCCAAGGATGGGGACGCAGAGCCAATGCCTGGACCTCGTGGGTCATCTTGTAGTCGATCCAGGTATCGATCACATCCGTTGTGAACACATCCCCCTTCAGCAGGAACTCGTGATCATCCTCCAGAGCCCTGAGGGCTTCGTGGAGTGATCCCGGTGTCTGGGGAACCCTGGCCAGCTCTTCCGGCGGCAGATCGTAGATATCCTTGTCCAGCGGCTCCCCAGGGTCGATCTTGTTGAGAATGCCGTCGATCCCGGCCATGAGGATCGCGGAGAAGGCCAGGTAGGGATTGCAGCTGG
>CAZPPB010000193.1:0-5796 GCA_964588355.1 uncultured Spirochaetaceae bacterium
GGACGAGGTTTCTCACCATCAAGGTACTATACACTGGATCAGGCAAAGGTATCTATACGATGGGTTTCCCCGTTGGGGACGGCGACATTCCCTTTTACACCCAGATAAAGAATACTCTTTATCTGGCGCAGATCAATAACCTCTTGAGCTCCGCCCGCCAGCTGAGTGCGGATATCGGGGGATGTTTGGTTGGATAAAATACTCTCGACACTCATTTCTCGAGCTCCATACAATCCCATGCATTACAGTTCTAGTATCGACCACTCTCCGGCCCGAAATTACCCGGATTTCCAGGAAAAAAAAGCTTCCCGATAACGTTCCTCGACCTCGTGATTCGCGGGATGAATCAATATAGGCGAGAGCGAGGCGTATCCAGCCTCCACAGCCCCGAAATCCGATCCTTCCTCCATCATGCCGCCGGGAATCTGTCCCCCGATGAAGCTGTACAGATCCCCTTGCGGGGAGGTGAAGCGAACAAGCTCGTCTTCGTAGATCCGGCGGGTGGGGATGGTGATCACCGGTTCAGCCGGTCTTTCCTGATTCGGGAAGTTGATGTTGAGGAAATGGTCTTCAGACCAAAGCTCCTTGATAGTCGTGAGATTGCGCGTCATAAATCCCACCGCGAAGTCCAGGTAGTGCGGAGGCTGATAGGCGTTGAGAGAACATGCCACCGCTGGCTTTCTCATAAACGCTCCCTGGCGGGCAGCCGCGGCGGTCCCGGAGTAAACAATGTCGGTACCCAGGTTTGGACCCATGTTGATGCCGGCCACCACCATATCGATCTCTACGGGAACCACTCCCAGACAGGCATGGAGCACACAGTCCGCCGGTGTTCCTGCGGATACGTACTCCCGCTGCCCCCGCTTGGTGAACTTCGTCGGATTTCCCAGGGTAATCGAGTGAGAGCTTCCGCTGCGATTGGAATCCGGTGCAACCACCCATACCTCGTGTTCATCCTGCAGAGCTTTCTGCAATAACCGCAATCCCGGACTGTCTATTCCGTCGTCGTTGGTAAGGAGAATTTTCACAATCTAACGCCTCGATCAATGTTCGAAAACAATCTGCGCCCCCTCGGCGGGATGAACCAGGAACAGTTCGGGTTTGAAGCTGAAAATCCGCTCGTAGGCTTCCAATCGAGCTTCGTATTTGGGGATTGCCTGTTCCTCGATCAAGGTTACCGTACAGCCGCCGAATCCGGCCCCGGTCATACGGGATCCGTAGACACCGTCGGTTTCCCAGGCACGTTTCACCAACCAATCCAGCTCGGGGCAGGAAACCTCATACTGATCCCGCAGGCTCTCGTGGGACCGGTTCATCAGCTTCCCGAAGCTTCCGATCTCACCCCGCCGCAAACTCAACTCCGCCTCCCGCACCCGCTCGTTCTCCTCCACCACGTGCAGGCAGCGTTTGCGGGTGGTCTCCGGTATCAAGCCCAGGCTGTCCCGAAGATCCTCCGCCGTGTAGTCCCGAAGCGATCGTCCCGATTTCCTGGGATTCAACAGGCTCACGCACTTCTCACATTCCCCGCGGCGTTGGTTGTACTCCGATTCCACCAGGCTCCTCGGCACATTTGAGTTGGTAATCAGTATCTTCACACTTCGCAAGGCGATCGGGATGTGACGGTAGTCCATGCTGCGGGTATCGATGAACATGACCGAACCTGACTTTGCCATGCGGGAAACGAACTGATCCATAATCCCGCACTGAACACCCACGAAGCTGTTCTCAGCCTCCTGGGCAAGACGAGCCAGCTCAGGTCCGGAGATTTCGATCCCCAGAACCTTCTGAACCGCATAAGCGGTGGCCACCTCCAGTGCTGCGGAGGAGGACAGCCCCACTCCGATCGGGATATTCCCGGATACCGTAAAGCTCAACCCCCCGGTACTGTATCCCCGGGACTGGAGAACGCTGATTACACCCTTGAGGTAGTTTGCCCAGCGGTCCTCTCTCTTGAAGCGCAAATTACTCAGGCTGGTGCGCTTGCGATCCTTGAGATCGACCGAGTAAAAGCGCAGATGCTGATCCTTTCTTCGGGATACCGCTACCCGGACGTGGTAATCGATAGCCATCGGAAGGACGAAACCTTCGTTGTAGTCGGTATGTTCGCCGATCAGATTGACCCGTCCCGGTGCCTGCACGATTATGTCCGGACCCTGGCCATACTCTTCCTGATGGCTGCGAATCAGATCGTCCATGAATGACTCCGCTGGAATGAAATTGAAAACGGTGCTATATTCTATGGGAAAAACGGAAACGTTGCAAGAAAATAGGGAACACTCATGGTCGAAACGGACTTGCAGTACGGAGAAAAGGTAAGGATTGAACCGGGAACCAGTATATTCTCCATCGGGGACCCTCTTTCAGGTCATACGATCTACTACGTGATAGCCGGTCTCATCCGCATCGGGATCCCCCTGTCGGATGGATCGACGATTCCCGTGTATCAGCACCCCGATTCGGTATTCGGTGTAGTGGAGTCCCTCCTGGACTGCTCCCGTTTGACCACGGCTTACTGCATGGAAAGCTCGATACTGTACCGGTGGGATAAGGAGGGTTTCGACGTGGCCTCGAGCGTGTCCTGGGAGTTGGCTCTGGAGACGATCACCGGCCTGACCCGCACCCTCCGTATCATGAACGCCGAGTTTGGGGATCGCATTCAATCCGGTTGAAGGAACGAGGCACTACACATGTCCGATCAGAACTATGCAGAAATCATGAAAATCGCCTTCCAGGCTGAGGAGGCGATCAACGAGGAAATAATCAACAAGTTCGGAAAAAAATACGGGGATAAGACGGTGCTGATCAAGGAGGGAGATGTCCAGCAGGAAATCTTCTGGATCCTCTCCGGGGAAGTGTACATCACCCGGAAAATGGGGGATAAGTACAAAGTCATGGCCACACTGGGCAAGGGAGAGATCATCGGAGAGATGAGTTTCTTCGACAAATCCGTGCGCTCGGCGACCGTGATCACCAAAGGTCCGGTGGATGTTCTGGTGTTCTCCAAGGAAAATTTCCAGGAAATCTTTGCGGCCAGCCCCCAGTGGACCAAGCGACTGCTCGTGTCCCTTTCCAGCCGGATTGGACAGATGATCCATAAACTGCAGGGAACCTGAAGCCCTCGCGCAGAGCGCTCAGTGGAAGTGCAGTGAATACCGCCCCCCCCTGAACGTCAACCGACAGCGGTGGCCGAACAGTCGGGAGATCATCTCCTCCTCCAGGGTTTGCTGCCTCCCTCCGCAGGCCAGCACCCGGCCGCGGTCCAGAATCAGTACCCCCTCGTAGGCGGCGGTAATCTCCTCCACATGGTGGGTCACCGTGATCACCGTCATGTCCGGTCTTTCGACGAACAGCGTATTCAGGGAATCGAGGAACTCCTCCCGGGAGAGGGGATCCAGTCCCATGCAAGGCTCGTCCAGAAGCAGAATCTCAGGCTCGGCCATCAGAGCGCGGGCAATAAGCACACGCTGGCGTTCGCCGGTGGACAGGGTCGCGAAGCGCCGGTCGATCAACTGCTCCGCCCGAACTGCCTCGAGATTGAGCAAAGCCTTGCGCTGTTCGGCGGGAGTGCATTCTTCGTAGAAGGAGAGCGTTCCCTTTTCACCGGCCAGCACCACGTCCGCTACATCCATGAACTGCGGGATCATGTTGCGCAGGTCGTAATGAACCCAGCCGATCCGCGTGCGCAGGTCTCGCAAATCCGTATGTCCGAACTCCCGCCCCAGAACGGTAACCCGGCCGCGGGAAGGATAGACGTAGCCGGTGATCAGCTTCAGGAGGGTGGTCTTGCCGCTGCCGTTCGGCCCAAGCAGCACCCAACGACTGCCGGCGGCCACTTCCCAGTCGATGCCCTTCAGAATGGGGATATTCCGCAGCTGAAACCACACATCCTGCAACAAAACCGAAAGTTCTCTGCGCTCCCTCATCGGGGACAGATTAGCTGAAATTCGATATCATGGATACAGGATATGGCCACTGCGATCCTTCGTTTCTATGAGGAGCTCAACGATTTTATACCCGCGGATCGAAAAAAGCGGCAGTTTACGGCTCCCTTCCACCCCGGGGATACCGTCAAAGCCCTGATCGAGTCCCTCGGGGTACCTCATACTGAGGTGGATCTGATCCTGATAAACGGCCGCTCCGCGCCTTTCGAGCAGAAGGTGCAGCAGGGGGATCGAATCAGTGTTTATCCGGTATTCGAGTCATTGGAGATCGGACGCATTACCAAGGTTCGTCCCCAGGCTCTGCGCCGCACCCGTTTCGTTCTGGACGTGCACCTGGGCAGACTGGCGAAAAGCTTGCGCATGCTCGGTTTTGATACCCTGTACTCCAACAGCTGCGACGATACCAGCCTTTCCCGCATTTCGCGGGACCAGGGAAGGATCATTCTCACCCGGGATCGGCAGCTGCTCAAGCGATCCGTCATTACCCACGGATACTGTCTGCGCTCCGACCAGCCGATGGAGCAGCTGGTGGAAGTGTTGAAGCGCTTCGATCTAAGCGAAAAGATCCGACCGTTCAGCCGCTGCCTTTGCTGCAACAGCCTGCTGCAGGAGATCGACGCGGAGCAAGCGGCCGCCTCGGTGCCCGAATACGTCGCACGCACCTACGAGCGCTACAAGACCTGTCCTGCCTGCGGCAGGATCTATTGGCGGGGATCCCACTGGGAGCAGATGAGAAGGATACTGGAGGCTAGTCTTTGATGTTGTACTTCTTCTTGAAGCGCTCGACCCGCCCGGCTGTGTCCACGAGCTTCTGCTTGCCGGTAAAAAAGGGATGACAATTCGAACAAATTTCGACTTTGATGTCTTTTACAGTAGAGCGGATCTCCATCACATTCCCACAGGCACAGGTCACCGTGGTGGGTTCATATTTCGGATGAATATCTTTCTTCATAGATTTACCTCACATTTCACCGTTCGTTGAGGTGTTCATCGACTTCAGGAACGCTTCATTATTCTTGGATTTCTTCATTCTGTCAATGAGCAGCTCGATTACTTCCAGATCGTCCATCGGCCCCATGACCTTACGCAGCACCCACAACTTGCTCAGCACATCCTCGGGCAGCAGCAGCTCCTCTTTGCGGGTACCCGAGCGCTTGATGTTGATGGCGGGGAAAAGGCGCCGATCGGAAAGTCGGCGGTCCAGATTGATCTCCATGTTCCCTGTCCCCTTGAACTCTTCGAAGATAACCTCGTCCATGCGGCTTCCCGTCTCGATCAGGGCGGTGGCGACGATCGTCAGGCTGCCTCCCTGCTCGATATTCCGGGCCGCCCCGAAGAAGCGTTTGGGCTTGTGCAGGGCATTGGAGTCGACTCCGCCGGAGAGAATTTTGCCCGATGTGGGAACGGTCTGGTTGTAGGCCCGGGCCAGCCTGGTTATCGAGTCCAGCAGAATAATCACATCCCGCTTGTGCTCCACCAGCCGTTTGGCCTTTTCGATAACCATTTCCGCCACCTGAACGTGTCTGGTTGCCTGCTCGTCGAAGGTGGAGGACACCACCTCCCCGTCGACGTTGCGCTGCATATCCGTCACCTCTTCCGGTCGCTCGTCGATCAGAAGCACGATCACGAATATCTCTGGGTGATTCTCCGTGATCGCATTGGCGATCTTCTGCATGATGATTGTTTTGCCGGCCCGCGGCGGGGAGACGATCAACGCCCTCTGCCCCTTCCCGATCGGGCAGAACAGATTGATCAGCCGGGTGGAAACCTCCTCTCCGGCGGTCTCCATGTTGATGATCTGGTCCGGATACAGGGGAGTCAGATTCTCGAAGGGGATCCTGCTCTGGGCTTCCTC
>CAZPPB010000194.1:0-5730 GCA_964588355.1 uncultured Spirochaetaceae bacterium
TGCCGTTCACGATCTGCTGGAGCAGGATGTTCCAGTTCATGCCGGGAGCCTCCTAGAAAGCTGACCGGGGGCATGCCGCCCCCGGTCACAGATTCCGTGTGCGTGTGCGCGAACGACTATGGTTCTTTGGGCAGGTACTTGTACTCGACGGTCTCGATCTGGTCTCCCACGAAGCGCAGGACCGCCATGGGAAGTCCCACCGGCCTGTGGGTTTGCGGATCGATATTGATCGTGCCGATGATCCCCTCGAACTTGCGGGTGGCCTCCATGGCGTCCCGCACTGCCTCCGGGTCCGTCGATTTGGCCGTCTTGATAGCCTCCAGCAGGAAGCCCATGTCGTCGTAGCCGCTGAAGCTGTGCAGGCGGGGCTCCTCCCCCCACTCGGCTTTGTAGCTCTCGAAGAACCACTGGGTGGAGGGGTCATCGAAGGTCATGTTGTTGGGGAAGTAGGAACCGTCCGCCGCCGGGCCGGCCACCTCGTCCATCGGTTTGTACCAGGAGTTGTTGCCCAGAAATCTGGCCTTGACTCCCAGCTCCCGCGCCTGTTTCACCGCATTGGCGTTTTGGGTCACGTAATTGGGGATGAACAGACCGTCGGCGCCCAGCTCCTTGATCTTGGTCAACTGAGCCTTGTAGTCCACGTCCCCGGACTGGAACTCGAAGCTTCCCAGCATCTTCTTTCCCCGCTTTTCCACGTAGTAGGCGAATCCCTTGGCCAGGTACTCGGCGTAGGCATTGCCCTTGTCGTAGAGCATCGTGAAGGTGTCCATTCCCAGCTCGTCGATGGCGTAGCCGGCGATGACCGCGGCCTGCTGGAACGCCGAGGGCTGGAGCAGGAAGAAGTAGGGATTGGCCGGACCGGGGTTCTCCGGATCGTCCGGATCGAATCCCGGGGTCGTGGCCCGCTCGTCCATGGCCCGGGATATCACCGGAACCTTGGTCTGGGCGGCTACCGGACTCACAGCCAGGGCTGTGTTGGAGATCAGGGAACCGTAGACGGCCGGTACTTTGTCCTGGGTGGCCAGGCGGGCGTAGGCCTTGACCGCTTCGGTGGGGCTGAGCTTGCAGTCGTAAATCACCAGCTCAACCGGTCGTCCCATGATGCCCCCGGCCTCATTGACCTCTTTGATCCTGAGGCGGGCGCCCTTCTCCGCGTCGGTTCCCCACTGGGCCGTGCCGGCGCTCAGATCCGCGTACATCCCGACCTTGATCGGGCCGCCTTCCTCGGTCTGGCCACCGGCAAAGACCGGGCTCACCGATCCCAAAATCACGGCCAGAGACAGTAGCAGTAGAATGGATTTTTTCACATTGTACCTCCTTACAGGTATTGATTTATCCTTTCTCGGGACCACTCAAAGCATATACCATGTCTTCCCGGGCCTGCAAGCGCTTGAGGCCGCGGGTCATGCGGGTCAACCTTGGTTCGACCTTCAAGCTCCAAGCACGAACCAGCCGCTGCATCCCCTGATTGTACATCGGGATCGTAAGGATCACGGCAGTTTCTCCGCCCCCGGCGCAGAGATCGGCGAAGGCCGCGCTCAGCAGGCACTCCGCCGTCTGGTCGTCGACGGCAATCAGCGGTCCAACCTGGAAGGAGTGAAAGCCCGGGCGATGGAGGATAAATCCGGTCAGTTCCCCCTCCCGGTTATGACAGACGAATCCCCTCCCCGGATACTGCCTGAGCAGATGGTAGAACAAGGCTTCCCGCACCACCCCCAGGGCGCAGGCTTCCAGGGACACTATCGCATCCAGGTCCTTCACCTTGATCCGGCGGATCTCGAGCCGATCAAGCCTCGGCGCTCCGCCGGTATGAGCCGAGATCCTGCCCCGGGCCGTTGCCACCAGGAACTCAGGACGAAATCCCAGACGTCCGTACAGGGAAACCCCGTCCCGCGTGGCATCCAGAACGATCAGGCTGCAATCCCTTTCCGCGCTGTACTGCATACAGCGGGCCATGATCTGCCGGCCCACGCCCTGTTGTCTGCAGCCCTCCTGTACGATGACCATGCCGATCCAGCAGACCCCGTCGAATACGTAGGACATGGCCGTCGCCACCAGCTGTTCTCCCCGCACAGCCTTGAAACTCCCCTCGGGGGACAGCCGGAGGAAGCGACGCCAGTCCTCGGGGGTCTGGTTCCAGCCCAGGGCGTTTTTCAGCTCCATAGCCCGGGGGATATCCGTTTCTCTCAGAGACCGTATCTCGATGTCCATACCTGCTTGCTTGATTATAACGGTAAAGAGATAACTTTACATTCCCGCGGTTCGAGGATAAGTTCAACTTAAGTCAATAAACGAGGAAAGATGTATGGCAACGTTGAGAGTGGTGGTGACAGACGATCGCTATGGCAGCTACGAAGAGGAAAACGCGGTTCTCAAGGAGATCGGCGTATCCGTAGAAGTCCACGATCAGATGGATGAGTCGGAAACCCTTCGGGTATTGGCACAAGCCGACGGCATCCTCGTGAACCTGCACCCCCTGCCGGAAGGGGTGATCGAAAAACTGGAGAGATGCCGGGTGATTTCCCGCTACGGAGTCGGATACGACAACGTAGCCGTGCAGAGCGCAACTGCAAAGGGCATCTGGGTCGCCCGGGTTCCCGATTACTGCCTGGAGGATGTCTCCGACCAGGCACTGGCTTTGCTTCTGGGCTGCGTGCGCAAGGTGGCCTTCAAGGACAGGCGAATCCGGGAGGGTGCCTGGAACCTGCACAGGGAGCAGCCCAGCTACCGGATAGCCGGCAAGACCCTGGGTCTGATCGGCTACGGCGCGATCGCCCGGACGCTGCACCGCAAGATGTCGGGATTCGGCCTGGATCGGGTTCTGGCCTTCGATCCCTACATAGATCCCAAGACAATCATGGAAAACGGAGCGCAAGCCGTGCCCCTTCGCAGACTGCTGAAGGAGTCCGACTATCTCTCCGTTCACGCTCCCCTGAACGAGGAAACCCGGGGATTGATCGGCAGCCGGGAGCTCGCCCTGATGAAGAAAACCGCCATCCTGGTGAACACCTCCCGGGGACCTCTTCTGGAGGAGAAGGCGGTAGCCGCTGCCCTGGCCGGCGGAAAGATCGCCGCGGCGGGCCTGGATGTGTTCGAGTCCGAGCCCCTGCCGCCCGACAGCCCACTGCTCCGGCTGGACAACGCGGTGCTCTCGGATCACGCCGGCTGGTACAGCGAAGAATCCGTGGCGGAGTTGAAAACCAAAGCCGCCCGGAACGTGCTCGAGGTACTCAAAGGGGGAAAACCGCTCTACCCTGTGAATCAGCCCGCTTCCAGCTGATCGTAGAACTCCCGGGGCGCAGGCTCCGGGTAGTCTCCCGCCCGTACCAGGAACCTCCGGATATCGGCGCGGGGATGCGAACTCTCTACGGTTTCATCCTCCGCCGCCGCTCTCTTCCGCCTCAAATCCCGGCCCAGGAATCGCGAGGATCAAGGTGGTCCCGCCGCCCGGAGAAGAGTGAATATCGAGGGCGCCGCCGAGCAGATGCGCCCGTTCCTCCATGCCCATCAAGCCCAGCTTGCCGGAGGATATTAGATCGTTCGTATCCCGAGACGGGAATCCGATACCGTTATCCTCTACGATTATCCGCATGAGGCTCTCTTCGCTACAGAGGCGGACCCTGCAGCGTTCGCTCCGGGAATGTTTCAAGACGTTTCGCAGCGCCTCCTGGACTATCCTGTACACCAGCAGCTGCTGCTCGACATCCAAAGAGTATTGTTCCTGAGTCGACTCGAGCGTGATCGGTATTCCCGCCTCCCGCTGCATCTGTTCGACCAGCTCCCGCAGCGCCGGGACAAGACCCAGGTACTCGAGGATCGGGGGGCGGAGGTATTGGATGAAACGACGGATCCGCACCAGAGACTCGTCTATTTTCTCCCTCACCTCTTCGAGGGAATCGGCGGTTTTTGCCTTTGTCTTTTCCTGCCGGGAAATCACGGAATCCAGCTGGCGGGAAAGAGCCACCATGGTTTGAATCGTATCGTCATGGAGCTCTCGGGCGATCCGTTTGCGCTCCTCCTCATGGGCGCGACCGATCTGCTCCGAGTACAGCCGCAGACTGCGCTGCAGTCTACGCTCCGCGCTGATATCTCGCGCAATATGGAGGAAAGCCGCGGACTTTTCCTCTCCCAGCAGGCTGGATGTAACCATGATCTCGGCCGTGCTGCCGTCTTTCTTCAGGATGTGCTGTTCGTACGGCTGCTTGAGCTCCCTGCGCTCCAGGAGCGTTTTCATCACCCCCCGAGTCAGCCTGAGAGCTTCCTGCGGGAAGAGCCGGTTTATCTGCATGCCGATCATTTCCTCCCGCCCATACCCGGTGACATTGGAACAGGCGGCATTCGCAGAAATGATCTTTCCTTCCAGGTCCTGTATCCAGATCGCATCGTGGGCTTTCTCGAAGATTTCCTGGAAGCGTCGGCTGATACGCTGGAGCTCCCGACGGACCGACTCCAGCTTCAGTATCGTCTGCTCCCGCCTGCCGATTTCACGACGCCGCGATTCGAGCCAGATGTTGATCAATCCGCCGACCAGGATCGTCAGACCCGTCTCCAAGCCAGCATCCAGCGGGTGAAGAGAGATGAAAAAGACGCGGGGCAGCATGGCTGCCAGGGCAAGACCCAGGCTGAGGCAACCTCCCAGGAAGCCGAAGACATACGCAGCGTAGACCGCAGGGGCCAGGAAGAGAATTCTCTCCAATGCATGTCGTTCGAGTCCGAACAGAGAATATCCGGGGGATCGAATAAAGAACAGAAAGCTCTGCGGGTAGTGCAAAACGACGCAGAGGATAAACAGCAGGAGGATAATCCAGAAATGCGGTCGGCGCAAAAAGGTGAGCTTCAATCTCAAGACTCTGCCGCTTCCTCCCCTTCTATCCGGATCCAATGGTTTTTCAAGCAGAGCATCACCGCTTCCATGCGCGAGCCCACGGCGAGTTTGGTAAAGATGTTCCGCCAGTGACTCTGAACGGTCCGATCCGAAAGTGAGAGTTCATAGGCGATCTCCTTGTTCACCAGTCCCCGGGCTCCCAGCTCCACCACTTCCAGTTCCCGCGGCGTGAGGCGGTATTTCCCGCTCACCTCCGCCCCCGCGTGGGACCGCAGCCGCCCGAGTACGGTTTTCAGGACGCTGGGATGCAAAACCGACTCCCCCCTGTAAACCGAGCGAACAGATTTCAGAAGCTCCTCGCTTCGTATGTTTTTCAGCAGATACCCCGAAGCTCCGGCTTCCAGGATCGCCAGGATGAACTCCTCGTTGTCGTATGCGGTGAGCACGAGCACACTGACCCGGGGCTGCTCGGCTTTGATCCGTTTCGTCGCCTCTATACCGTTCAGTTTGGGCATGGCGATATCCAGCAGGACGATATCCGGTTTGAGCCTGTTCACCAGGGCAACCGCTTCCTCCCCGTCTTCGGCTTCTCCCACAACCTCCATGTCCCGTTCCTGCTGGAGAAGGTCTCTGATGCCCTCGCGGACCAGCAGGTGATCCTCGACCACGACGATGCGTATGCATTTCATATCGATCTCGAGTCTCATTATATCACGGAAAATCAAAGCACTTAACGGCCCAATAGGCGTACGCCGAACGGCGTAGATCACATAAACGCGGCGGCAGCACAAGAGCTCACGCCATCCGGCGCTTGTCAGCAACTACAGACGGTTTTATCGTGAACTCAAGCGGAGGTAAAAAATGAAACGAGTACTGGTTGCAGACACGGATCCCGAATTCTTGAA
>CAZPPB010000195.1:0-5696 GCA_964588355.1 uncultured Spirochaetaceae bacterium
CGACCTTGCCGCTGCGCAGACAGCGGGTGCAGACCTTGAGGGTGGTGTGGGTCTTTCCGACAACGGTCCGGACCTTGTGGATGTTCGGCTTCCAGACGCGGCGGGTCGTGTTGTGGGCGTGGCTGACGTTGTTGCCGGTGACCGTTTTTTTTCCGCAGATATCACACTTGCGTGCCATTTTATGCTTTCCTTCTACAATAATCTTTCTGAAATGTTCTTTCTGACTATTCTTTCTGCCAGTTTGGATATTCAAACAGAGTGCCCAATGTAACAAAATCTTCCTGTCGTGTAAAGCGCGATTTCCTCGCTTTTTTTGCAGTCCGGATGCTCGCGGATCAGGATGAGGATCAAGGGACGGTGGGGGCCGGCAGGGACCCAGGGTTTCAATCTGCGCTGTGCACGCCGGGCACACTGAATCTGCGGAAAATCAGGATCAGGGCGGCTTGAGCCGCAGCAGCGGCCGCCGCCACGATACAGCCGAACACAAGCACTCGCGGGAACCGGCCGCTCTGGTAGAGAATGCCACCGATCGCAGATCCGGCGACCATCCCCCCTGTCAAAAGCCCCTCATGCACGGCCATGCGGGTCGACCGCCGGAGGCTGCCGCTCACGCCGTGGAACAGGCTGTTGTTGTAGCTCAGGGAGAACAGCAGCCCGAACAGGGCTAGAGCTACTGTGAAGCCTGGGAAGGTGCGCACCGCAGCCATCACCGCCGTCACTGGGATGATCAGTATCTGGCCCAGGATCATCAGCCGGGAGTTGAAATGCCAGAAAGACAGCCGTGCCAGGAGGGCAAAACCGAGGGTCGAGAACAGGGCGCGGAGCAGAAGCAGAAAACCGATCCGTGTTTCCGAAAACCCGATCTCCTCGCGAAGGTAGAGGGGGAAGATACTCATCGTGATACCCAGGATTACGTAGGAGGCAAACAGGCCGATCCAGGCCGGGTAGCGCAGAGGAGTACTCCGATCCTCGTTCTTTTCATCACCCGGGCGGATTGGCTCTTTCTGTCGATCCAGCCGGATTTCCGGAACGAGGAGCGAGGCGCCCAGCACTGCAAGACAAATGGCCGCCATGGTCAACGCTGCGACCCTGAAGGGCAGGCCGATGCCCCGCTGCAGCAGGTAGCCGGCGATAAAGGGAGCGATGATGCTTCCCCCGCTCCAGGAGAGGTTGAACCGTCCCAGGGTCGTGTTCAGCTCCCGTTCTTCTTTGTTGAAGCTGAGCCACCCCATCAGGGGCGGCCAGAACAGGGAGAGGGAGACACCGAAAAGCCCGTAGAGGATGAACAGCAGGGGCAGGGTTCGTGCCAGCAGCATGCCCACCGGCAGAATCGCCGCCGCAGCGGTTGCCAGGATCAGGGCACTCCTGGGCAGAAGCAGCCGGTACAGCGGGCGGAGCGCGAAACATCCGCTGAAGTAGCAGAGGTGGGGGACGGCGGCCAGCCAGCCGATCAGGGATGCGGAGGCCTGGAACCGGTCCCTGGCGTAGAAGATCATGCTGAAGGTCGTTATGGTCAGCGCCGTATAGAACAGAAGAGAGATCGGAAGAAGCAGAGCCGACTGTCCGGTTTTACGCACCCCTCATTCGCTTCCCGGCGGGGAGAAGCGCTTCATCCCCTCGGCCACCTTGCGGACCAGATGCGGGCGCAGCTCGGCCAGTTTGATGATATCATCGATCGATCCTACCTCCCGGGCTCGCTGCACCGAGTGGATCGAATCGAAGGTCCCCGCCAAGGCGCTCTGCTTTTCCGCGTACACCTTTTGATACAGCGCATCGAATTCCTTTTGATAGCGGGCGCCGCCGGAGCCCAGCTGCTTCCTGGCCTGCACCACCCGGGGATCCTGATTTGTCTCCTTGGAGACCAGGCTGGGGAAGACTACGGCAGCGGCCGGAGCCCCGCCGATGACCGAGGCAAAGGCCCCTTCCAGAGAGACGGCGTGGAGGTTTTCGTTCAAGGCTTTGGAGAAGACCACGTAGGCGCCGCCGTGGTAGCGGGCGGTAACCACAAATATGATGGGGCCCTGGAAGTTGACGACGGCCCGACCGATCTCCGCCCCGTACTCGAGCTGCAGTTTGCGAAGGGATTCCGGGGAACCGTCGAATCCCGAGAGATTGGCCAGAATGACCAGCGGAAGTCCGCCGCTGAAGGCGTTGATGGCTCGGGCGATCTTCTTAGAAGAGAGAGGAAAGAGGGTGCCCCCAGTCCAGGCCTCGGGTCCGTCATGGGGGACCTCCCCGATCCGGGCCAGAGGCTGACTCTCGATACCGATGAGTCCGACCGATTGTCCGCCGATGCGGGCTTCCCAGACAACGGCGACCTCCGCATCCTTCATCTCCGACCAGCGTTCGAATACCGGTGAGTCCCGGTCCACAACCGCCCCCATCAGCTGGCGCATATCGAAGGGCTTCTTGCGTTCTGGGTTGAGGGAGGCTGAAAAGATGTCTCCGATCGTGGAGAATCCCTGGCCCAGGTTGTCCTGATAGGGGTCGGCACCCACATCCCTCTCAACCGGGTCGGAGGTCTCTACCTTCGGGGGATAGGGCGAGTCGCCCGAACGGTAGGACAGCCGGTAGTGCAGAAAGAGGGTCATATATGCCTCGTACAGATCCTTGACCCGCACCTGGGCCTGTCCGTTGGGCCCCATGATTTTCTCCGCACCTCCGATACCCACGTTGTCCTCTGCGGAAACGCTGCCTGAAAAATCCAGAGCCTTTTTTCCGGTCAGGAGCATGCCGGCCTCTTCGGTCATGATGAGAAGGCCCCGGGTATGCATCAGCATGGTTGCTTCCGCATTCCAGTAGGACTGAGCGCCGATGTTGATGCCGGCTACGATGATGTTGATCTCTCCCCCTCCCTGGGTGAAGTTGACGATCCGTCGCAGCACCCGGGCTGTCCAGTCGAGGTTTTCCGTGCCGCTGTCCATCTGAATGCGGGCGCCTGCGCTTACCGGCAGCCACTCCACGGGCAGGTTCTGGCTCTCCGCCAGATCCAGGGCGGCGATGACCCGGCGGCACTCTGCCTCGGACAGGGAACCCATATCCGTAGTGGGGTCTGCCAGCAGCAGAACCCGGTCCATTCCCTCCGGTCTGAACTCGGGATAGTTGGTGATGATCCCGAAAATCACGTTGCTCGCATTCTCGCCGGGGAGGCGTCCCTTCACAGAGAAGGTGCTCTGGCGGCCGGTGCGCTTGTTGATCGAAATATCGAATTCCTCGAACTCGCCGCGGGGGAAGGGCTGTTTTACGGGAACCCCGGGGCGGGTGATCATCTTGATGATCTCGTAGGGATAGAGAACTCCCCGCTGCCGGGCCCGAACGACCTTGGCCACGTAGGTATCCATCGGCAGCAGGGGATCGTCGGAAGGCGGGCGGCCCCGGACCGTGAAGGTGGTTCCCGAGATGTTCTCGAAGATCAGCTCCACCTCTTCAACGCCGGCGGCGGCAGCCCCGGCGCGGGGACGCCTGGAATACAGGACGATCCGTTCCAGACCGAGATCCACCGTCCGGGCGGCCAGGCGGGCGGCGTAGTCCCTGTTCTGCTGCAGAGTCGTGTTCAGCGCCGTATGAACATGGATGATGATCCGGTTCCAGAACAGTCTGCGCTGGCGCCGGGCTTGCTCGGCCCGCATCGCATACACGGCCTCCATGAAGCCGTCTTCCAGGGCGACCATTCGTTGGATGCGATTGTGCTCGTCGAACTGCACCCTGGCGGAGGGCACTTCGACCAGGGCGAACAGGCGCTCGTCCTTAGGATTTTCCTTGCTTTGCAGATGGAGGAGGTGGACCCATTCGCTGGAGTACAGCAGCTGCTTCTCGAAATACCCCAGGCGATAGACCCGCAGCTCTCTCCAGATGCGGGGATTGAAGCCCCTCCGGTCCGTATCCTCTCGCCAGAGTCCGCCGGAGTCGTTATGAAACGTGTAGAAACGGTCTGCTGCCTCCGGGTACAGCACGCCCAGGGCGAACCAGGACACGGGCAGCTCGTTTTCTGTCAGCACCTCGAGGAACCCGGCTTCTTGCTTCTTCCCATTCTCCGCGCTGGCAGTGTCCATCGTAACCAGAACGATCACCTCAGGGCCGTCCTTATCGGCAGCCGGCTCAGGCTCCGGCAGTGCACCTCTCAAATCGGAAAGCAGGTCTTGAAAAGCCTTCGGTTGTACAACCGCCAGGATGGACAGGTAATCCTGTTTCCCCCGTTTGCTGCGGCAGCGAAAAACCGGAAAGCGGGGCAGACTGAGGATTTCGCTCTCCAGGCACTCCCGGTCCCTGGTGAATCTTCGGCTCAGGATTTCCAGCGCCGACTCCCGCCGGGAGGGTTGCGCATCCAGCCCCCGCGCGGCCAGATCGTAGAGAAGGTGGTGGCCCGTGCTCACCAGATTTTCCATCAGGCGGTTGATGATCCGCGGCTGTCCCCGGTAGCGGTCCAGAAGTTCGAAGATCTTGCCGACCTTCTCCCGTTTTTCTCTGCTCCAGGACTGCAGCAGGGAACGGTCGACAACCTGGTAGCGGGTTTGGATGGCTGCATCGCTCAAAGAGGGTTTCTGCAGCTGGCTGAGATAGGCGACCTCGTCGAGGCGATCGGAGATGACTCTCTTGATTTCTCTGGGAAGGGGCAGCTGTTGAAGGGCAAAGAGGGAATCCTGGATCAATGACTGTTTGCTGTCCAGGGCGGCGTGGGATTTGTAGATGCGCAGCAGGGCGTCGTTTTCCTCCTCCACCTGGGCATCGGCCGGCAAGTACCAGCGCAGGGCCTGCCGCAAGCTGCGCAGGAAGAGTTCCGGCAGACCCTTGCCCCTGTCGAACTGACGCCTGAAATAGTGGGAGAGCAGTTCCTGGTAGGTGGCCGGCCTGGTCAGCTGTTTGGCCTCCACCGGGGGACTGGAGAACAGACTTTCGACAGCTGTGAAGATTTCGATCCCGGTGAACAGCAGCCTGGACAATTCCGCCCGCTGTCCCGCATCCTCGGGGCTGGCAGCCAGGAGCTCTTGGAGGATCGTGCCGCTGGATCGGCCGGGGTCGTAGCCTAGAAGCAGGGCCAGATACTCCTGTCGGAGGCGGTCCAAGGTCTCCTCCGGGCTGTCCTCTTCGACGTTCTGAAACAACTCGGGACCCTCCGAAGTTTCTTCGGCTCCCTTCTCGCGAGCAGCCGGCTCCTCAGCCGAGGAGGCAAGGGGCTCCGTGCGCAGCAGGGGTTGACCGGCCGCCACCTGTTCGCCGGTGCGTACAAGGATTTCCTGTACCACCCCCGCCTCCGGCGCGCTGACGATCATCTCCATCTTCATGGCTTCGAGAACCAGGAGAACTTCCCCCCTCTCCACCTCCCGTCCTTCCTTCGTCTGGACCGAAAGGACCAGGGCCGGGGAGGGAGCGCGGACCACACCCCCGGATTCCAACGCTATCGTGTAGGGCACGCCGTTCACTTCGACCTGCAGCGTGTCACCCCGCCTGACGGTCTGGATGTGGTAGCGGCGGCGTTTGTGCTCGAGCAGGGCGTCTTCCGCTCTGCAGATAAACTCTACGGCGATCACCCGTCCGTCCGCCTGCAGATGGTAGCTGTGCGCCGCCACCGCGCTGATCAGCAGGGTCAAGCCCCGTCCAAGGGCCGAAACAGTGATCTTCTGCGGCTGTGATACGGCGATGTTCCGAGGGTATCCTCCCGATGACAGCTGCTGCTGGAAATTCGAAAGCTCCACCTG
>CAZPPB010000196.1:0-5633 GCA_964588355.1 uncultured Spirochaetaceae bacterium
CCGCCAGTTCCTGCTCGATCCGCTGGGCCGGTTCTGCGGCTCCGTCAGCGGCTGCGGCTCCGTCAGCGGCTGCAGCTCCGGTTCCGGCGGCGGCACCGGCATCGGACAGCAGCCAATCGAAGAGGATGTAGGCGAACAACTTGCTGGTACGCTGTTCCAGACAGTCATGGGGATACAGCTCGAGGAAGCGGATCGCCCCGGTCAGTGAAGTGGCCAGGGTCGAATCGAGGGTGATCTTCAATCCCTCCTCCGGATTTCCGAGGAACTCCTGCGGAACAACAAGTCCCTCCTGCACGCTGCCCTCGGTCTGTCCCACGATTGTAAATGCTTCCCGAACCGCGCTGCGCTCCACCGCAACCGAAACCTCCAGCTGTTCTCGAAGCACCTCGCTGGCCACCGTAAAACGCATCGAAGCCGGACCCTCGGTTACCGCTTCGAACTGGAAGGCCACCTCCCGGGATTTGCCCGGCTGCAGGCTCACTCGCTTCTCCGGTCGATCGCGGATGTCCAGCTGATCGCTGTGCAGGGTTACGGTTACGGTCCTGGTACGGCTGTCCAGGTTAGTCAGAATCACTCCGGCCCGGGCCTCATCCCCTACCCTCAGGCTGCGGGGCAGGGCCGTACGCACGTTGATCGGATTCTGGACTACGATCTGCCCTTCCTCGAAGCCGAACATATCTTCCTTCACCGCCACGGCGGTAGTGCGAAAGGTGGTCAGCTGATCCGGCAGGCGGAAACGCAGGGTTGCCCGTCCATCTGCCCCGGTGACCAGGCCCGGTTCGAATACGGCGGTGGCGCGAAAATCCTTCCGGATCTTCAAGCCCCCGTCATCCGGCGCCTCCCCCTCCTTGTCACCACCGGGCAGATCCCGGCTCTTCCACAGCACCGGATCAAGGAGAAGTGCCCGGCTGTCGAAGTGGGCAACTCCGTGACGATAGTTGTACCTGTTGTAGAACAGGGAGAGGGGGTCGGGCAGGTGATAGTCTATCAGATCCAACACGCCCCGATCCGCAGCCACCAGGGCGATCTCCACCCCCTCCAGGGGCAGCCCCGAGCGGGTTGCCCTGACCGTGATCTCAGCCTCTGCGCCCGGCCGGTAGCTGTCCGAGGAGCTTTCGAGTTCCAGCTTGATCCTGCGCGACTGGATATCCACGCCGAGCGCCAGCATGCCGAAGCAGCCCCGGGGCTTGCCGAGATCCGGTTGATCCGGGGAGCTGGGAGGAGCAGCGCTTCGGCCCGTGGCGCTGGAGATGGTAACGTAGAGGACGGGGATGTACTGCTCTTTGATGGGAATCTCCACGGTGTCGGTGCTGCCGGAAAGATCCAGGATCCTCTCTTCCAGAATGCCCTCCCGCTCCACAGTCAGCAGATACCTTCCCGCCTCCAGAGGACTCTTGATCAGCAGCTGCGCGCTTTCCCCCGGAGCGTAGCCGGGGCGGTCCGCCACCAGATCGATGCGGTTTTCGTCGTAGCGCCGCCAGAGCACGTTGCCGCTTCCGGTAGAATAGAAACTCGTTCTGGTCAGGGTCTCCCGGCCTTGGGGGTCCTCAGCCTGCAGCTCGATTACGTAAAAGCCCACCTGAGCGGCGGACAGCTCGGCTTCCGCCAGTACCCTACCTTTCGGATCTTCCCCGCCGGGGGTATCCAACAGGAAGCTGCGCTCCTCGATCTCCTCCCGAACCCAGCGGGTGTCTACACGCCCCCCGATGCTGCCCTCCCGCACCATCTTCCAGTTTTCCCGCAGCAGCCGTCCCCTGATCTGAACGACCTCTTCCCCCGCCGCCCCGGGATCGAAGGGCCGGCCGTCGGGCCGCAGCACACAGGCCTGGAGGGTGAACGGCTGCCCCGCCTCCACGAAGTACAGAGCCTGTCCGCCGTCGTCCCGGTCTGTCACCCGAGCCCCGATGATCAGGGATGAAGTGAACACCGTGGCCGTGGCCTGGCGGGACACCGCCTGGCGGTCTATGTCCTGGATCGTCGCCGTAATTGTGTACTCGTAGACCCTGCCCGGCTGTCCGTCGGAAAGCGGCTGGGCGGCCAGCACGGTTCCGTCCCCGCTCAGGTTCCCCTCTGCTGAAGACAGCTCCTGATAGTAATCGTCGTAGATGTCGTAGTACCCGGAATCCGGATACGAGCCGAAGCTGAAATCCCGGTAGAGGTGTTGCGGATCCGGCGGCTGGAAGGCAACGGGCCGTCGGGCCCACCAGTAGTTCCAACTTCCCTGAGTCAGGGTTCCGCCGCCCAGGTAGCCAGCCGAAAACCGAGCCTCCAGATCCTCCCCCATCGTGTGGATCCGCTCCGGGATGCTCAGATCAACGGCAAAGTTCACCCGGCGGAAGAAGGCGACCCGCAGCTGCACCTCCCGGGTCTGTGAACCGTCCTCGCGCCTGTACACGAGGAAGTACACATCCGGCTCCAGCTGCTCCGGCAGCCGGAGAGTTCCCCAGAATCGGCCGGAGGAGGACAGCCGGCCGGAAGCCGAAGCGTGAACCGCGTCCCCGTACCAGCCCTGGCGCAGCTCCACGGTATAACCGCCGGTCCTGCGGCTCAGCTTTCCCAGATCGAGATCGCGATCGATGCCGTAGAAGGAAACGGTTTCCCCGGGGCGGTAGATGCCGCGGTCCGAACAGAGATAGGTTATCGGCCTCAGCTCCTCCGCCTCGAAGGGACCCTCCGTGTTCCAGTTTTGGGAGGGGGAGTCGGAGGGCTTGAATACCAGACGGTCCTCCGGGGTCCGCACTTCGATCTCGAGGTTTTCAGCCGACCGGGCCGTGAATCGTGCCAGCTCGCCCGGCTGGAAAGGAATCGAGGCGACGCCTCGAGCGTCGCTCTGCGTACGCCGCCGCGCTGCTCCGGCACCGTGGAGGATGATTTGCGCTCCTGCCAGGGGCTGTCCAGTGGACAGGCTGGCGGCATGGAGGGTGATGCGGTTGTAGGCGATGTGACTGGTCAGGCCGATGTCGGAGACCTGCAGGCGCAGGTCGGCGTCCATCCGGTACGGTTCGTCGGACCACCAGGAGGGCAGCTCGAACTTCCAGCGGGCATAGACGCTGCCCCGGCCGGTCTCATCGAGAAACGGGGAAAAATCGATCATCCGAAATATCCGGGTGTTGCGGGGTATGCTGTCGACATGGTAGTCGCTGAAGCTGCCGGCGGGCAGGGTTCGAAACGGCTCACCAAGCTCACCGGCGGCAAAAGAGCCGCTGAGCACGTTCTGGAACTCCACCGCGGCTAACGGGGGGAATCCCGCTTCGAGGATCCGGTTCCCGGAAGCACGGAAGTGCACGTAGCTGGCCGCCGGACCGACCTCCAGTTGGACGGTGTCGTCGTAGCTGAGCGCCTGGCCGTAGATATCCTTCAATCCCCTGCCGGCGGAGATCGAGAAGCTGGACTCGAACTCGACGGGGAGATTCTTCAGATAGACGGTGCTGCCATACACTTCCAGGTTCCCGCGCAGTTCGTAGCCGGGAAGCTGCGCCTGCAGGTAGGGGATCAGGTCCTGCTCGGCCAGCGGGTGGTTGAAGACCAGTCCCGCTTCGATCGTCGGCAGCCAGTCGTACACCTCTCCGTACTCCAGGCCGAAGGGCTCCAGGGTGTGAAAGCTCAACCGCTGCTCGCGATCCGTGCCGTAGTTCTGCTCTCCCGGCCGGGCGCCTTCCAGCAGTCGTACCGTCACATCGCTGTCCCAGGGAAGCTCCTCCTGCATCTTCAGGAGAACGCCCCGGCTGCGGTCCCTCTCCACTGACAGCGCGCTGGGAGAGCCGGCGCTCCCGCCGCCGGCTGCTTCCTCCCCGGCAATCTCCCCGTCTCCCCGCTGTGCATACGCGGCTGCGAAGGGCCAGCTGCGCCCGGCCGCCTCGACCTTGAGGAAACGGCTGATCGTGGTCAGCTGGACCGGGAAGTTGAAGAAAATACGCAGCTCCCGGCAGTCTTCGGGAGGAACATCCGATCCTGAAGGGTCCAGGGAGAGAAGCTCCAGCGCCGGCGTGCGGAAACGGAAGGCGTTCATCCCTTCCAGGGGATCGCCGGCCAGGGAGGTGAGCTCTGCGCTTACGGCGACGGTATACTCGGTTGCCGGAGCGAGAGGGTCGGTGGGTTCGAAGCTCAGCAGACGGGAACCGTACCAGCGGTAGATCCCCTGGACCGGGGGATGGATCCGCAGCTGCTCCGAGTCGGTGACCGGCTTCCCCGGCTTGCTCACCGGAATCACCGGCTCGCTGAACAGCAGCCAGACCCCGCCCTCGATGTTCTGCCAGGGTACGGTTCCGACCGGGGCAAACTCGGAGACCTGAAAGGCGTGTTCAGGAACAGAACCGGCGGCAACCTGCCCGGGGAAAATGAGATCCGAGGTATCCAGAGCGGGCGCCCGATCCGCCCCGGGGCGCCCGATCCTCCCCAGACAAGCGGACAGGACCGACAGGACTGCAATGGCTGCAGCCGCCACGACCACGGACTTCACGACTACCCACCTGGCACCTCGCCTGCTCATAATCCCTCCTGTTCGGCAGCTCCAGAGTACGGAGAATGCAGGGGGAAATCAAGAAGCGCTTCAGTTCAGGTAGGGTTGCGAAGCGGCCTCCTCGAGCCAGGTCTCGGTGCTTAGGTCTAGATCCTCCACGTAGTCGGAGATGCTGGGCTGGGTGCGGATCAGGGCGGACTCGACATCGGCGAGCAGGGGTTCCTGATAGACCAGCTCGACTACCCGATCGATCTGCTCCTCGATCACCCGATGGGTTCTCGAGACCAGGTAGATGCGGACCCCTAAAAACGAAGCCAGCACCACGGCGATCGTCGACACAACTGCCCAGCGGTACAGGGCGGCAGTCTTGCCGGCGGGAGAGAACAACCAATCCCGGATCCTCTGGAAGACGGCCGGCATCGCCGTTTGCCTCGGCTTGTTCGACGATCCGAGCTGCGATTCTTCCCGGTTCATCCCCTGAAGTGCAGCCGCAACCTGCGGATCCGGGCAGGCCCGAAGAGATTCATCCAGTTGCCGCCTCAGCACGGGGGCGAAGGTGCAGAGGGAACGCAGGAAGTCCTGACATCCGGAACATCCCTCAAGGTGCGTCCGCACCTCGCCGGGCAGAAACTTCGTCAGACCCTCGCTCTCGGCCACGGCAGGTTGATCCGCCCGGTCCAGGGCATCCTGCATCTTCCACCTGGCTTTTCGACAGGATATCTGTTTTTTCATCTTCCCCCCCTTGCAGCTCTGAGGAGCTTCTCCCGGGCCCGATGCAGGCGAGACTTGACGGTGCCGGCGGGCGCCTCCAGGATCTGCCCTATCTCCTCAATGGAAAACCCGTCTACATCCTTCATGAGGATGAGCTGCCTGTCCCTGGAGGCAAGCGTCTGAAAGACGCTGAGCAGGGTCTCGATCTCCTCGTGGCGAAGCGCCTGCTGCTCCGGACCCAAATGCTCGGCGTTGGGCAGACCAAGCTTGATTCTGTCCAGGGTGCGCTCCCGGCTTCGCTTCCTGCGCAGACAGTCGATCCCCCGGTTGCGGGCCAGCCTGTAGAACCAGGTGCGGAAAGAGGAGCGGAACCGGAAATCCTTCAGCCCCTGGAAAAGGCTCAGGATTATCTCCTGCTCCGCGTCCTCCATCTCCTCGCGCTGTCCGTTGAACAGCGTGTAGA
>CAZPPB010000197.1:0-5611 GCA_964588355.1 uncultured Spirochaetaceae bacterium
CAATCGCGATCGTCAATATAACGGCTCCCAGGCTCCAGTTCTTGAGAAAATTGAGGAACGGCAGAATGAAAACATAGAAGGAGATATCCCGCTGAAAAAGCGGGTCCGTGATATTGAAATCGGTCCGATGCAGAAGCTTTTGCAGCAACTCCCAGCGGCCGCTCCCGGTTCCAGCCAGGATAATGCCGAAAAACAGGAGTGCGACAATGGAGATCGAAACCGCTGTTTTCCTGTTTATCTCAATCTGCCCTCCCTGTGAGAGCTCGGCAGGAATGCCCGGCCGCTGTTGCGCCGATCGTGGAATTTTCAGCGTTTGGATGTGCCCTTTTCTAAAGGCCACGATGAGATTCAAGCCGGCAAAGAGCAGGAAGAGCACAAAGAAGGCAAACCAGAGCCCGATCTTAGTGAATAGAATAGTGGTGAAGACGCTGATAAAGGAGAGATGGTCGAACCACAGCACATCGAGCCATATCCTTGAGCCTGTGAACAGAACGACAAGCACAACAACGATGATTCCGATAACGATCAGGACTTTGGTTCTTTTTGTCATTTTTTCTTCCTTCCCTTTGGGGTTCTCTCGATTCTATCAGCTAACGCAGGTCTCAACTACACCTCGGAGAACAATGATTTATAATCACCCTCTTCTTCTTATCGATCCGTTTGTCTGATTGTAAATAGAGCTAACTTGACGTAACCTTTGTCGGCAGCGACTAACAGACCTTTGGTTTTATCAAAACCCTTTTAAAGTGTTTCCCAACATGAGAATTATGTAGCCGGCGACGACGGCCCAAAGGGAATAGTCTTCCAGAAACTCCACAGGTGCGATTATCCCCACGATCTTGCCGACAACCCCGACTATAGCGATGATGAGAGCAACTACAAAAGTTGTCTTCGTTGGTGCGTTTAGCCTCATTGTTCTTTACCCCCTCCTGACTGATATTCTTTTTCAATACCAATAGAGGTGTCACTGTTTTACAAGTTTGTTCTCGCGGAGATCGAGAAGCTGTGGCTTAGTTTGTTTTCAGCCTTCCCAGTGCGTTCTGTACGAGGCTGAAGTAATCCTTGAAGTCGGAGTTTGTCGCACCGGTTACGGTGTCGGCCACAGACCAGAGCTGGAGTCCATCCGCGTTTTCCTCAGCCGCCTTGACCATCTCGGTGAGGGAATACTGACCCCCGTTTTCTTCGATAAATGCTTCCGTTGCTTCGATATTGCCGACCCATGTTTGACCGGAATTCCAGTACCCCGGCGCATCCTTTTTGGTGAGGCCGCCGTAGGAGGTGGTCGTGACCGGAATGACCTCACCACCGAACTCGGGAAGCACACCGAATCGGCCGGCGCCGATGAGCGCGTAGTACGCTCTCATCGTGTCATGGTTGCGCAGGATCGCCTTCTCCAGATCCACATCGCCTGCGGGGTTTCCGTTCTCATCCGCTTCGACGTAGGAAATGGTGGTGCCGGTCAGTACACCTACGTAGACCGTGTCGTTGTACTGAACGTATTTGGCAGCGTGATACTCGTTTCCGTGGCTCATATAAGACAGGGTATTCGCGTCGGACCAGTCGTCGCTCTCGATATCGACAAGGGCGAGGGTGTGGGGAAGAAAGGCTTCGTTGATGTCGACGCTCAAGCTGCCGTCGGCTCCAACGGTCACCACCGCCTTTCCGACGTAGCCTCCGTGTGTGTAGGCGTATGCTTCTGCTCGCTGATTGGGGAGATAGGGTCCTGAGACTTCCCCCTGATCACCGGAGTCCGATCCCCCGGAGCTGCAGGCGGCGAGAAAGACGGACAGCACAACAACGAACAGCAGCAACACGATTCTCTTCATATGTGTCTCCTTTTGCTTCACCAACAAGTTTCGGTGAACCTGTGTGTATAATGTTAATACCTTATAATAAAACTCAGCTTTTAAATCAACCCGCAGATCGGCCTGTTCCATTGTCCGGCTTCCTGTCGTGATGCCTCGATAGCCCCTCAGCAGGTAAATGCTTTGGCCTTCCGAGCCACCTTGGCGTACTGGCCCGGTATCTCCTGTACTCATCTCCGAAGACCTCCAAGCAGATTTTCTCCTCTGCCATTGCATTACGCATGTGCATGAATCCCACAATGAATGACAAGCCAAGAAAGAGATAGGATTTGGACAAAAATCCCGCTCCTACAAATAGGACTGCCGAGGACACATATATCGGGTGACGGGAAAATTGGAATGGGCCGTTGGCAATGACTTTTCCTCCCCCGGAGATCACGACGGTTATCCATGCTGCTGAATAGAATGCGAAACCGATTCCGTAAATTATCAAACCGCTAACAGCTGTTGGTGAATCAAGTCGGATCGGTATTACAATCGCATAGAGAAAATAGATCAGCATGATGATCTTCGATACGATAAAAAGACGGTACTCCCGCGAACTGCGGGAGCTGGAGAATCGGGAAGAGGTTGGTTGGAAAGCACGTTTACGGAGGATTACTGTAAGTAAGATGGGCAGTGAGTAGAGGACCATCAGGATCCATAGGTTGAGAAACCCGAAAGAATGTACAGGAAAAAACTTCATTATCGATCACCCAAGATACTGATCAGCAGCGCTGTCCCTGCCATAGGAAAGGACAATTCCTATGTGCCGAGCCTCACCATGGAACGGGCTACCCATGTTCTGAGCCTGTTGCCCGTGCGATGCGCAGTCAAACGCAGCCGGCGCCCGGCCTTGCGATCCCAGTAACCAACCGGTACGAGTTTTGCGTTTGGCATAGAATCCGGCATATATGAACCGAGCAGCCAAAGTGCGTTGCTGTCATTCCGGTCGTGGCTTATCTCATTGATTGTTTCAAGCTGAGTGATGAAGTGGGTAAGAAAATCTTCCGGCGTCCATCCCGTTTCTTCCTGATATGGCGGTGTGCTCAGAGCTCGTAAATATTCGCGAGGGGTCGTGTATTCCTCCAGCTGCTTTCTTCCTCCCATCATTCTGCCCTGTCCTTGGAGAGGCATGACGGGCAGAGGCTCGATTAATCCCACGCTCCAGCCAGGTACGGCACACAAGCGGGTTTTTTGCATAACTTCTGTTTTTCTCAATCCGCGGAGGTCGGAGTTTGTATAGGATTGAGGAAAATAGACAAGAGCGGGAGTATCCAGTGCCTGACGTATCCTGTCCCAGATCCAGATAGGCCCTTCGGTATTTACACAAACGGGAATATCGGTATCAGTGGGTTCCCGTTTTGTCTGGAGTATTGTTCCCGCCGCGGCATGTTTTAGAACGGCCGTTTCCACCCGCTCGATGAGTTGTGAAACAGGCATTGCGATCGGCGTCAACTGCAGTTGAGTAAATCCCTGTCGTATTTTTCTGCCAACCAATTCCTGGTTGCGAGAGAACACTTCTGTCAGCTGTTCCGGAGATGGAACAGGATACTCCTCTCCATCAATTCCAATTACCCCTGTTTTGTGTGATCCCGGAAGAAGGAATACAATTTCTGTCCGGCGCATCGCGGCAATGACGCGGGTATATTCCCTTTCTATGTTTATGATATCCAAGCCAAGTCTCTCATCTGATGCCTATCTCGACGCACGCCATTTAAACCGAGCTCTGCACAACTCTTTGCCATCGCTCATGCGTCTGGCGCTGCATAATTCATGATCACCTGATTCTTCTGAGAACACGGCTACTTCGTCATTTGGCATTGCTTCGGAAAGGAAGCTCAGTTCAATTGATTCCGGCTCCTTTGCCTCAAGATGCTCCTGCGAATGGCCGTCTATCATCCACTGCAGGTACTTCACCGAGTTTACATGGCGGTTCACATCTATATCGGAGAAGAGCACGCGGAAGCGGGCAATTCCCTTACCGGTGCTTGTTTCCGGTACCTTTGACAAGTCGGTTTCTATCTCTTCCCTTCCCGGCAGCCACGCAAAGCGGTCCGTGGTCTGGTCAAATCGCTGTGGGCGGCCGCTTGTCCGATCCAAAATCATCCACGAGGAGGTAGCGGATATCAATTTCTCTCCGGATGCCGAGATGCAGGCGAAGTCCCGCAGTGCATAGAGCCTTTCTATCCGCTTGCCCCATGTTTCTATTGTGATCTGCTCACCCCATTTAGGTTGGCGTTTGATGACCAGCTGGATTTTTATGAGCACCCACATCAAATTCCGCTCTGAGAGTTCCTCAAATCCGTAGGACGTTCTATTGGCATGATTCCAGGCAGAGTTCAATAGATACGCAAGCAGGTTTTGCGGCCTAAGCCGGCCCAAGATATCCACATCGAATGACTCTATAAGGCGCTGTTCCCTCCACACGCTTGGAGCTATCCCCATTTGATCTTCCCCCACTTGATCTTCCCCCACCTGATCTTGCCTCCTGCACGATTTCTCCGTCGCACTCCGATTTTTTTGTGAACAAGGTTTCGGTGCGCGATAGTACACAGTCTAGACCGTATACCCGACGTGGTCAAACGAAGAGTATGAATCGTCCGGCCTGGTGCTCCCAAGGTTGTTGAAGGCTGTTGCACCAGCTGAAAAGATTTTAGATTTCTCTTGATGAAGGGTGGGTATCTGTCTCAATTCACGTACAAGTCCTCACCAATGCAAAAGGAGCTTTCAATGTTCTATTTGAGCACTGTGCTGTCAGTTTGTTGGTTGCTGGTCCACCCATTCGATTCATGAAGGATAATTCGACTGAGAAGTAGCTGGCCGACCTGCTTCATAAATGCATAATCCAAGGTATTCGGCCTATCCTGAGAACTGTGATAATGTGCATTCCGAAACTCTGCGGTATCCGTCCACATGAGCGCAGGAATCTTGGCATGCCAGAATGAGGCGTGATCGCTGCGTTGGAGATTGGGAAAATATTTCTCCAGCCCCAAATACACGCTCAGTCCAAGCACAGGAAAGCCGTCAAGATAGGTCTTGGCAGTCTTTATCGTGGCATCAACAAGCGTGGCTGAGCGGTGATTGCCGATTAGTCCTAAGAAATCACCTCGATCCGGAAGAGAGATTGGAAGTCCGTGGGAAAGGTGTTGCGATCCCGCCTCATGGGAGCAATATCCGACCATCTCCATCACATGGACTTCGGAGAGTGTCGTTTCGAATTGGTGAAGAGAGTCTGTTACAAATTGCTGACTCCCGATCAAACAATCTTCTTCGCGATTGAAGGCAGCGAAGATTGTTGATGTTGGAATCCGATACGCCGACAAAGCTCGTGCACACGCCAACAGGACGGCGATCCCGCTGCCGTTATCATCAGCCCCTGGGGACCCCGGAACGGTGTCGTAATGCGCAGAAGCGAGCAGACTTGAGGAGGCCAGCGGGGTGGCTGGGAGGGCGACGATATTGCGAAAGCGCCCGTGAAAAGATGTCTGGAATCCGAATGTCTCAAACTGGTGTCGGATCCATCGGGCAATCCGTTCGTTATTCGCCTTCTCCGCGTAAAAATGCCGGGGCACCGAAATCGTCTCGATAACGTGCTGTAAATAATCTTCGGAAATGGATGGCAATATATTTTCAATACGTTCGGATACCTCCTTCATTGTCCCGGCGTTTGCTGAATGTTGAATCCTCATACTGTTCTCTACTCCGTAATTACTGATATTCGCATAATACAGTGACAGACTAGTCAAAAAAAGAGACCGGAATGG
>CAZPPB010000198.1:0-5593 GCA_964588355.1 uncultured Spirochaetaceae bacterium
TCACGTTCAGGGCGATCTTGGCGTTCTTGTTGATCATGTCGAGGAAACCTTCCCGATTGAAGGCCAGCAGCTTCACCGGCTCCAGAGCACTGACCGTGGCCGAACGCTTGATGCGGCTGACGATGGCCATCTCCCCGAAGAAATCCCCCTTCTCGAGAATAGCCAGGATCTGTTCCTTGCCGCCGATATTGCGGGAGACCTTGACCCTTCCGGCCTGGATGACGAACATCTGATCTCCCTCTTCCCCCTCCTGGAATATGACCTTGCCGGCATCCACGTTCCGGCCGAATCGCGCATAAAGATCGGACGCTTCAACAGCCATCGCTCTCTCCCCCTTCTTTCTCCAAACTATCTCGTTGTTCCATTGGTGGGCTTTCAGGTTTTCCTGTATGCAATTTCACCTTACCGGAAGAAAAAATGAAAAGCAAGAGATCGTTTTTACCCGTTAAGAATCCATGGAGGACATCATGGTTTCAACGCCTGTCCTGAAAACCTGCACGCTGCTGGCGCTATGCCTCTGCACCTGCTGCGGCCCGATCACCGATATACGGGAACGATTCGATCCGGACCTGATTCCCCCGCTGCTACTGGGCCTGCGCACCCTGGATGTCGAGCAGCTGGAGCTCACCTTCGATGAGCCGCCGTTCTGCCGGCTGGAAAACCTGAGGGTCGACCCGCTCCTGGAGGTGCGCGGAGTGCACAACCAGGGGTGCCGCCTGCTGGTCCAGCTTGCCCCCCAGACCCCCGGCCTGCCCTATCGGCTGGAAGCGGTGGTGGAGGATGAGGCGGGCAACGGCCTGCACCTGCTCACCCGTTTCTACGGCTTCAACGGGGAAATCCCGGCGCTGCTGATCAACGAGTTCACCACCCGAGGCACTGGCAACCATCCCGACGCTGTGGAGCTCAAGGTGATGAAGGGGGGAAACATGGGCGGGGTGGTGCTGTATGAGGGTACTTCGGACAACCACGACGACCGGCTGATCTTTCCTCCTTTCGTGGTGTCCACAGGAGATTTTCTGGTCATCCACTTCAAGCCGGAAAACATACCCGAGGAGATCGACGAGACTTCGGCCAAGGATCTATCCGGAGGGCTGGACGCCTCGGACCAGGCCTACGACTTCTGGATCCGGGAAGGTGCGGGGATATCGGGAAACAATGGGGTTTTGAGCCTCTACGACCGCCCGGGAGGGGCGATCCAGGACGGAGTGCTGTACTCCAACCGCACCTCCGATTCGGATGTGGAATACGGGGGTTTCGGTACGCTGGACAGCTGGGAGCGGGCTCAAGAGCTGGCAGCCGACGGTGGCTGGTCCATTTCCGGGGAACAGGTGCGCCCGGAGGATGCGGTCAGTCCGGAAGGCTCCACCGGCACCCGTTCGATCTGCCGCAGCCGGGTTTCAGCAGACACCCCCTCGGCGGCAGCCTCGGGGGATACGGACAGCACCTCTGCGGGTACGGGGGCTGCCTCGGTGGATACAGATACCGCATCGGACTGGCACATCGTGCCGACCCGGGGTTTCACATTTGGGGCAGAAAACTCGGATGAGATCTACGTTCCATAAATGCCTGTTGTCGCCATTGGGCTTGGCTGTTGCTCCCGCCCTCGGTTATCTCCAGTTCCAACCAGGGGCTGTCCGGACGTTTATTTGTCATATGGCGCCGCAGGAGATCCTGATCCCACTCGACGGCTACTGAGGTCTCGTAGCGGTAATACCTAATTCCTCCGCGCGGCCCCCTTCTTCGTATCAGGCGGGGTGCGGAGTATGTAGCGGTAACGTGGCCCAGGTAGATTATCCTGTGCGGAGAATTTACGATCTTCAAATCGACCGATTGATCGGAAAAAGAATGAACCGTGTCGTCGACTTCCGTTTTCAGTATCCGGAAACCCTCCAATAGATAGTCGTCGGTCCCGTTTGTCCGAAAGTAGAAATACCCCCGTTTGGTGTAAACGTGAAATCTCTGATTCCGAGTGATATTCCTGAACGTCACCCGGACGTTCATATCCACTACTTGCGGCATGTCGTCGTAAAGACCATTTGGAAAATCGAGCACCAAGGACCCGATCACCAGAGAATCCCCTTCTCCTTGCGGCTCGGGAAACCCCGCACACGACGACAATGCGGCTACCAGAGCACATACGCCGGCAACCGAAAGTATCCGTCTCAAGGCTTCTTCCATAATCATCATCCCTGCGGCTCTATTCCGCTGCCTCCGGGCCGTGGCTTGTTCTTTTTTTGGGGGGAGAAGGTGATACGCACGAATCAAGGATGCCGAGGCCGTACTCGATCACAGCGGGTGGGCGGGGTTGCTACGGATTGTTGCTAGAGGTACTCCTTGACCAGCTCCTCGAGCACCTTTTTCGGAACCGCACCGATCTGCTGTTTGGCCACTTCGCCGTTGTGGAACAGGAGTATCGTGGGGATGCTCACGATATTGTAGTTGGAGGCGAGTTCCCCCTCCTCGTCGACATTTATCTTGGCAATTTTTATCTTGCCGTCGTATTCCTCTGCCATCTGCTCGAGGATCGGTCCCACCATCTTGCAGGGCACGCACCATTCGGCCCAGAAGTCCGCCAGGACTGGGATATCCGAATCCAATACTTCGGTCTTGAAATTTTCGTTCGTGACCGTTACTTCTGCTCCCATACAGCCTCCGTGTTTGATCTTAAAAACTATTATGATGCCTGTCCGAAATCTTTTCAGTAAGATTTCGGGCCAGCAGAATTCAACCCAATCTGCCCTTATTTCTGCCGCTTCAAATCCCTGACCCGGAAATCTCGGATCATGCCGTCCACGTACTGCTGGATCTCCCGCAGACCCTGCTTCTGCTCTTCCCGCAGTCGCGGGTAGTTGGCCAGAGCCCGTTCCAGGATTTCCTCCAGATCGTGCAGAAAGAAGGCGCTTTCCAGTATATACTCCTTCTCCTCCCTGTCAATAGCAGGGTAGTCTCTGGGGAAACGGTTTAGCTGGTAGAGATAGCGGGACAGCGCTCCGGGCACCCGATCTGCCCCCGGACTGCCCAAATAGCGCAGCTGACTCTCCATGTTTACCATGGTCATTGAGCCGGGGGAGTAGGTCGTGTCCCGCAGGATCTGTGTCAGCCGCGGCCAATGCTCGCTGTCCAGAGTGTTCAGGGCGCCGACCAGACGCTTGATCTCCTCATTTGCCGTAGGATGAATGTCGATCACCGGGTACTTGCGGATCTTCTCCAGATTTTCCTGGTAGATGCGCTCCACCCGGTCGGACAGGCTCTCCCTGCCCTGCTGCGCCTGCGGCCCGGCCGCGACCTTGGCCTCCTCCCGTTTGATCAGCTCCTGAATTGCTTCAATCTCGGCTATGAGGAAGTTGGATATATCCATGCGCTTCTGAAGCACTTCGGCATAGCGCTCTTCGAAGGCGAATTTCACCGTCTTGGGCTTGAAGTATTTGAAGATGTATTCGTCGTAGCGCTGACGGATCTTGGCCACGACCTTGGTGATCTCTTCCGGGTTCAGTTTGTCCACGGGCATACAGGCTCTCTATTCTGCTGCGCTGTGCGGCTTCCGTGCCGGTCCGAGGCGCAAGTACCACCGCGACAACCTCAGCACCCGACTGGCGCAAGCATCGTCAACGCATCATCCCAGAGTAGAATCAAATCGGGGAAAATTCAACAGAGCAAATCAGGCCGACAGTGCCTCATCGGGTGTATTCGCAATCTGGGGAAACGCTGCCAACAGCTTCCGATTATAGGTCAACAGATTGCAGCGCTCCCGCTCCGCCAAAACAATGAAGAGGGTGTCGTAGGTGCTGCAGCCGTGTTCCTCAGCAACAACCAGCGCTTCCCTCCACAAGGAGTATACCGGCACAGATCCATTGAGAAGACCCTCCACTTCTTCCAACAATTCTAATCCATGATCGAGAGCGATGTCTTGGACGCGTGTTGCCTGCCATACCACGTTTAGAAACTCCGGGTACCATGAGTCCGGGGCGATCAGCTCGAAAGGTTGCGAGAAAAGGACGGACAATTCTTCACTAAACGGGGTTGTGGCAAGAGCATAGTAGGCTAATACATTGGTATCGACTACGTATCTTCTCTGTTCCGTGCTCTCTTTAGCCATTCATCGATCTCCTCCCGAGGAATCGGTCTGTTCTGCTTCCTACGAAGTGATTCGATCCGCTTCCTTGCTCGCTCCCTGTCGTGAACGACACCCGATAAAATGGACCGAATCTCCTGTTCCATCGATCGTCTGTTGCGCTTGGCTCGGCTCTTGATCATCTCGATCACCTCATCGGGGATATTTCGGACTGTTATCGTGGCCATCTGCCTGGCACCCTCCTCTATCCAACAGATTGCTGTCAAAATGACAGCATGTCAAGTGGGATATGCATTCTTGCATTCTGGATATGCTTGCCGATGGCCGGGTGCTGTTGATTGGAGGCGAAACCCGGGAAGATCAGGTTGTCGCCTCCAATCATTGGGGAATGTATATTGTGAGTAATAATCAGTCAGCGGTCTTGCGGATCGCCGCTCAATCGATTCAGGAGGCAGCTTCCAGCGCCTCATCGGGGAAATCAACGACCTCTTCGGTCTCGTCTGCTTCCCCGGGATCGGTAGCCTCCGCCTGCTCTTCAGTCGCCTCCGTCCCTCGATTTTGTAACTTGGGCTTGAACTCCACATGCTCGGCTACTATGTGCACCTTGGAACGGGTCTTACCTTCCTGATCCTCCCACCGGTCCTGCTTGAGCCGGCCCACCACCCGGACGCCCCGCCCTTTGGTGAGGTACTCGTTGCAGACCTCTGCCTGCCGATTCCAGGCGGTAATGTCGAAGTAGGACACCTCCTTCTGCAGCTCGTCTTCCTGCTTGTAGAACCGGTTACTGGCTACGCGGAAGGAGCAAACCGCTGCACCTTTCGGTGTGTAGCGCAGCTCCGGGTCGGCTACGAGGTTGCCCTCGAGTAAGATTGAGTTGAGGTTGTTCATCATATCGTCCTCCTCGTGTGTTTTTGGACTCTCAAAGAGCCCTCACGATATCTAACAGTCAGGATCACGAAATTGCTTCAATCCGGGAAAAATTTTCCGGATCGACCGGCCATCTATTGTTTTGCCGTTGTTAATGAGTTGTTTTGTTTTTCTCGGTCCCGGCAACTGCTATCTTTGATCCGAATGCACCGGTTCCTCACGGAAGCAGGTAAGGTCTTCGCCTCGGACGCCAGGGTCTTCCTCAGGCTCTTTGGATGCGGCATCGAACTTTCCGAAAAACACGAGCTGCCGGAGACGAGCGGCTGCTCACCCGCGCCCTGGACAACCTGTTCCACAATGCCCTGCGCTACACCCGTAATGGGGATACGATACGTCTTGCAGCCAAACAGGAAAACGGAAAGGTAGTGATTATCTTCCAGGACAGCGGGACAGGAGTGGCGGAGGAAGAGCTGGAGAGGAACTTCGAGCCTTTCTACCCCAGCAGCGGCTCCCGCCGGGAGGCCGGATCCGGCCTGGGGCTGTCTACCGTACGCTCGATATTCACGGCCCACGGGTGGAGCATCGAGGCCGTTTCACCACCCGGAGGAGGCCTCACCTTGATCATCCGGGCGGAGAGGGCCGTATCCTGAATCC
>CAZPPB010000199.1:0-5498 GCA_964588355.1 uncultured Spirochaetaceae bacterium
TTGGTCGGGGATAATGGTGCGGGAAAATCAACTCTGATCAAGGTCGTTTCAGGTTACCACCGGGCCAGTAGAGGAAAGATCTTCTTTGAGAACAAAGAGGTCAAGATCAACTCTCCCAAAGATGCCCGCGCTTTAGGGGTGGAGACGGTATACCAAGAACAGGCCCTGGCTCCTCACCTGAGTATTTCCAGGAATATCTTCATGGGCCGGGAACCGAGCAAAGCCCTCGGGTTTCTGGCGAAAAAAGTTATGGATGAAGAAAGCATGGACGCTCTAACATCGATCGGCTTGAAATTGCGCTCTCCCGATATCCCCGTAGCCACCCTTTCCGGAGGCGAACGCCAGGGCGTAGCCATCGCCCGAGCACTGCACTTCGAGGCCAAGCTGGTGATCCTCGATGAACCCACAATTGCCCTATCTGTCAAAGAGGTCCAGGAGGTCCTAGACTTCGTTCGGGAGCTGAAAAACAAGGGGATTGCTGTCATCTTCATCACCCATAACCTCCACCACGTATACTCCGTTTCAGACCGTATCTTCGTCCTGGTCCACGGCCAGAAACTCACCGATATCTCGACAAAGGATACCACGGTGAATGAGCTGTCCAAGATCATCGTACGCGGGACCATGGGCGAGAAGACATTGAAGGAAGAAGGAATCGAGTAGAGCCATGGCTAGTGAAAGCAAACTGAGTCGACTCATCGTCAGCTTTCGGAATGTCGGGGCTCTAGCCATCCTGGTTATCCTGGTGGTAATGTTTGCCATCTTCACCCCCAAAAACGCCTTCATCGGCCGGGCGAACATTCAGAGTATGCTCGCCCTGGGCTCGGAGTTCATGATCATCGCCCTGGGTGTGGGCCTGCTGATGATCGCCGGAGAGTTCGATCTGTCCATCGGCTCTGTCCTGGCCTTCTGTGCTCTGATCTTTACCTGGACGATCGAGCTTGGGATAAATCCTTTCTATGGCACCCTGATCACATTGGTGTGCGGCTCTCTGGTCGGAATGCTTCACGGTTTCATCACGGTGAAGGGGAAGATCGTGTCTTTCGTCACGACTCTGGGAGGTATGATGTTCTGGCGGGGACTGACTCTTATCCTTTCCGAAGGAGTGATGCGCCCGGCGCAGACCACGGAGTTCACTGCATTTCAAGCCCTGACTACGGGAAAGCTGGGAGGTTACTTCCCGGCTCAGGGTATCTGGTTTCTTATCGTCGCCATCGTTCTGTGGGCGGTGCTTCACAAGCGGCGTTTCGGCAATTGGATCTACTCCACAGGAGATAACAAGATGGCGGCGCGGTCGATGTGCATCAACACAGACCTGGTCAAGATTGTCTGCTTCATGATCGTTAGCTGCCTCTGCGCTTTCGCTGCAGTGATTCAGACAACCAGGTTGGCCGCCTTTTCTTCCCGGGTCGGTACCGGATGGGAACTCAGAGCAATCGCCGCTGCGGTGGTGGGGGGCACCTCCCTGCGGGGAGGCCGGGGAAGCATGATAGGAATCTTTCTCGGTGCCTTGATTATAATGATCATCGAAAACGCGCTGGTCATTGCGCGGCTGCCCTACGAATGGACCTACATGGCATTTGGTTTCGTGATCATGTTCTCCGTGCTGCTCGATCTGGTCATAGAAAAGCAATTGCAGAGGGCCTGATTCTGGCACAGGGAGTCGAATTCCTACCGTCTGCAGTATACGGGTGAAATCCCTTGCACGGCTGAAAGCACAGAGGGATTGGGAGGGCATCGTGACTTCAAGAGAAAGAGTCAGGAAAGCGCTGGAACACCAGAAGCCGGATCGGGTACCTATCGACAACAACGGAATCGTTTCAAGCATCCACGAAGTGGCTTATCAAAACCTGCTGGAAGCACTTAGTCTGCAGGAAGATGTGGTTATCCTGGATCCCGTCCAGAGGATCGTTCTCAACAGCGAGCAGGTTCTCCAAGCGCTTGAGGTTGACACCCGTTATCTGTACCCAAATGCGCCGCCTTGGTGGGAGTACACGGAGAATCCAGACGGCACCTGGAAAGACGAGTTCGGCTCAACCTTCAAGCGAGTCGGCTATTATGCCGACTGCGTTCTTCCTCCTTTAAAGGGAAAAAGCCTCGAAGAGGTGAAAGCCTACAGCTTCCCCGATCCCGATCACTCAAGCCGGTTTGAGGGGATGAATGGCAGGGCGAAGAAGCTCTTCGAGTCCAGCGAATATGCTCTGGTTTCCGGAGCCATGATCTGCCTGGATTACTTGCGCTGGATCTTGAGAGGTCTGGAGGATTCAATCATCGACACGGCGGAGAGCTCTCCAATTCAGGACTACCTTCTCGATGCGATTCTGGAGTGGATGATGGCCTTTGGGGGAGGCATCCTGGAGCAGATTGGGGAGTATATCGAGTTCTTCTGGGTAGGAGATGATTGGGGTGCCCAGGGGGGGTGTTTCTACAGCCCTGAGACGTTTCGGCGGGTGTTCAAGCCCCGGCTGGCCAAATTGATCGCACACCTGAAAACAAAGACCCGAGCCAGGTGTGCCTATCACTGCTGCGGCTCCGTGTATTGGGCGATTCCCGATATGATCGAGATCGGAGTAGACGTGCTCCATCCTCTACAGCCGAACGCCAAAGACAACGAAGACACTGAAAAGATCAAGAGCGAATTCGGTGACAGGATAGGATTCCACGGGGGCACAAACAACCAGGGTCTATTTCATAAATCAGAGGTAGAGCTGAGCATCGACACCCTCAAGCGGATCCAAGATCTGGCCCCGGGCGGAGGGTATATTTTCTCTTCGGGGCACAACATCCAGGCCAACATGCCTCCAAAGAGCATCCTCTCACTTTTTAGACTCGGCCGCGAGTTTGGTACTTACCCAATCGACCGGGCGCGCATACTTGAGGAAGTGAAAAAACTGGAAGCAGGCGGTACCCAAATAAACAAAAGTAAAAGTTGATACTGGCTTTGGGCAGAAAAAGGCTTAAAACCCTAATTATACCAGGTAGCATTTCAATTTGACTTTGTTCTGCTCATTTCGGCGATAACTGTCAGCACCGATGATAATATTCCTAAAAACACCGATGTAGATTTTCCGCATCCGGCCCACTGAAAAGGGTGCGTACTCAAGCGGTAAAATGAGTTTGCCGAAAACACATCCCCGCAGGAGCAGCACCCATGGACAAGGAGCATCGTATGCTGGACGCCCGGATTATGCAAGCCCAGGGCATGAAACAACGTGAGATTGCTACACAACTTGGTGTGACCGACAGGACCATACGAAACTATCTGAAGTTACCCCCTCGGCCTCGAAAGCGGCCACAACGAGGGAGCTTGCTGGATTCCTTCGAGCAGTACATCCGGGAAATCCTGGAGGAGAACCCGTACACCAACGGCGTACTGCTGTTCGAGCGCCTGAAAGCCCGGGGCTATAGCGGCCAGATCTCAATCCTGCGAGACCATATGGCCAAGATTCGCAAACAGCTGGTTACCACCGCGGTCCGCCGCTTCGAAACCGAGCCGGGCCTGCAGGCCCAGGTCGACTGGAAGGAGTTTGGCAGGCAAACCGTTGACGGGAAGGAGCAGAAGCTCTATGCCTTCGTGATGGTCCTCGGCTACAGTCGGAAGGTGTTCGTCCACTTCACGACGTCGATGAAAATGGAGGTCTTCCTGGCTTGTCATGACGAGAGACAGAACTGTGTTTGATGAACCTCCTCCGGCTCCAGCCGGCCTTTGCAGGCGGAATAGACGGGCTCAAGCTTCGACAATACAATAGAGATAATCCTACCCGCACAACGACCATAGGGAGTGCATAATATGGAAGGAACTATCAGGTCCGATATAAAGCCAGCCCAAAAAGTCGCCATTGTCCTGAAAAGGGACCAGCGGACAGGCAAGCTCACCGAAGGTGTCGTAAAGGATATCCTGACCAACTCGCCGAGCCATCCGCACGGTATAAAGGTTCGACTTGAGAGCGGAGAAATCGGGAGGGTTAAACATATTATAGATTGATCAGCTACCGGGGCTCGGGCGGATTGCAACGCATAGGATTTGAGTTTCGGGGTGATGTGTGGATAATAGGTAACAGTTCCCGCAATTGTATATAATATAATGTATGTTCAACCTTGATATTCGCAGAATCGCACTGATACTACCCGCCGTACTGGTTGGATTCACGATACACGAGTTTTCTCACGCCATCGTCGCGGTTAGACTCGGAGATACCACACCCCGCGATCAGGGCCGCTTGACCCTGAACCCGCTGGCCCACATCGAACTGATAGGGCTGCTCATGATTCTGCTGGTTGGATTTGGCTGGGCAAAACCCGTCCAGATCAATCCCAACAACTTCAAGAACCCCAAGAAAGATGAAATACTGGTGTCCCTCGCCGGTCCATTCTCAAATCTATTATTTGCAATTGGATTCGGATTGTTATTAAAGGTCCTGCTGACACTCGCTTCCGGAGTATTCTACATCGCTGGATTCGGAGAAATCCTATACCAAATCCTGGCCTACTTCATCTGGATCAACCTTTTGCTCGCAGTATTCAATTTATTTCCCATACCGCCCCTGGACGGCTCGCATATTCTCTTGTCCCTCATCCCCGACAAATACTCCAGATTCAAAACAGCTTTCCACCGTTATGGCCGTTTCATCCTTATTGCCGCGATTCTTTTGGGAAGTTTCACCGGGTACAATCTGCTGCCCATCGGATTTCTAACGGGAAAGCTGTACGAGGGTCTGCTCAATCTATTGGGTATGTAGCGGAATCTCCTTGGATCGAACCTGAGGGGAATTGGCGCCGCAGTCGGTTTGCAGGCACAGGATTCAAGCCGTCTATAAAGAACATCGCCGCTACCTCCGATTAAACCCGGTTGACGGCGGCCAAACAGCCTATATCGAACCCCCCTGTGTCAGGGTAGTTGTCGCGTCTCATGAGCCCAAGTAGTCCTCAGGGGGTACCCCCTGAGGAGGAAGCGGGGGCGCAAGGAGAAAGACGATGAGCAACTACCCAGCAGAGTTCAAGGACGCCATGATTGTCAAGATGATGGCGTCGGGAGGCCGCAGTGCCACTTCACTTGGCAAGGAAGTAGGAATCCCACAATCCACCCTCTCCCGCTGGCTACGAGAACGTGGTAGTGTGGTCTGGAAGGCAGGAGGGGAAATGAAGCAAGGCAACGGGCAATCCTGGAGCGCCGAGCAGAAGCTTGAGGCGCTGTTGGAATACGAGCGGCTGAGCGAGGAAGAGCGGGGGAAGTTTCTGCGCAGCAAGGGGCTGCACGAAGCCCATCTGGAGAAGTGGAAGAAGGAGATCCTGGAGGGGCTGAAGATCAAGGCCTTCGCAGGGGGCAAAAAGGACCCGCAGCGCAAGCGGATTGCGGCGTTGGAGAAGGAACTGCGCAGGAAAGAGGCGGCGTTGGCCGAGGCCGCGGCGCTGCTGGTGCTGAAAAAAAAAGCGGACGCGATTTGGGGGAGTTCGGGGAAGAGAAATAGCGATGGAGGACCGGCTGCGCTGCCGGCAAT
>CAZPPB010000200.1:0-5459 GCA_964588355.1 uncultured Spirochaetaceae bacterium
GCCCCTGGGCCCCGAGACCAACATGCCTCGGTGGGACGGAACGAGCCCGGATTACGAGCTTGCGGTGAGCGGGCTCCTGTCCGACGGGTGAGCGGCCAACGGGCAGATCTGCCCTGAATCCCTTTCCCGGGACAAGCGCGCTAACGAAGCGGCGAGAATCAACGGATATCTGGAGGCCCGCTACCCCCCGAAACCCCAGACCTACACCTTTTCGCCTCTCCGAAGGGCTTTCTGATGGATGCTGGTCAAGCGGGTGCTGCCGGTTTTCGCGTTCCCACCCCCGGCACAGAGGACGGCGGTTGGCGAACCTGATGAATTGCAGGATAATTCCTTCAGACGAGAAACCTGATCGATGGATCTTCAGCTGCTGTACGAGGACAATCACATCATTGCCGTCAACAAGAGGGTCGGAGAGTTGGTTCAGGGCGACCGCAGCGGGGATCCCTGTCTGGCCGACGCGGTCAAGCAATACCTCAGAGAGAGGTACGGAAAGCAGGGGAACGTTTTCCTCGGAGTCGTGCACCGCCTGGACCGGCCCACCAGCGGCGTGGTTGTGTTTGCCCGCACCGGCAAGGCGCTCAAGCGGCTGAACGCCCTTTTCCGTGAAAGCCGGGTGCGGAAAGTGTATTGGGGGATGGTCAAGGAGGCGCCGCCGAAACGCTCCGATACTCTGGTCCACTATCTAACCCGTAATCCGACCCGCAACAAATCCTACCTCCAATCTGCACCGGCAGCAGGCGCCAAGGAAGCTCGTCTGAGCTACCGCTGGATTCTCAGCGTGGAGCGATACCATCTGCTGGAGATCGAGCTTCATACCGGCCGGCATCACCAGATCCGTGCCCAACTGTCTGCGATAGGCTGTCCGATCAAAGGGGATCTCAAGTACGGCTTTCCGCGTTCCAATCCGGACGGAGGGATCCATCTCCACGCCCGGGAGGTGAGCTTTGTTCATCCGGTAAAAAACAAACCCCTCCGTATCGTCGCTGATCCAGCCCCCGACCCTGTCTGGGATGCGGTTCTTCAGCTTGCTCGATCCCAGGGGGGATAGGTATACTCTTAGTTGGGCGCACTGCAAAGGGAGCATTTCGATGGGTCGACCTATACGTTTTATCCTGAACGACGAATCGGCTGAAAGCCATCTGCATCCGGGCACTGTGGTTCTGGATTTCCTCCGGCGGGATCGTCGACTTACCGGCACCAAGGAGGGCTGCCGGGAAGGAGACTGCGGCGCCTGTGCCGTTTTGCTCGGGGAGCTGACCGGGGATGGACAGCCGGTGGTCCGGTACAGGGCGGTGAACTCCTGCCTGCTGCCCCTCGGGGATGTAGAAGGCAAACATCTGGTGAGCATCGAGGGGATCAACGCAGCGGATGCGGTTGCCCTGACCCCGGTTCAGGAGAAAATGGTCGGGCATGGGGCCATTCAATGCGGTTTTTGTACCCCCGGGTTCGTGGTATCGCTTACCGGTTATCTGCTCGGCGCCGGGTCGTGGAGCTTTGAAGGTGCGGTTGACGCGGTGGCCGGAAATATCTGCCGCTGTACGGGGTACGCTTCGATCAAGAGAGCCATCGCCGATCTGCTCGATCAACTGGGGGGTATGCAGGTTGGCGGTTTGCAGGGCGACACGGGTACGGTGAACCCGGAACACCTGCGGGCTCTGGTAGCCTGCGGGGTCGTGCCCGAGTATTTCCTGACCGTTGCCGAGCGGCTGCGATCGCTGAAGGTATCGGAGCGGCGGCAGAGCCGTTCGGCGGGCCGTTGCCTGGTAGCCGGAGGAACGGATCTGTTCGTACAGAGACCGGGGCGGATGCTCGAGCAGGAGTTGAGCTTCCTCTCCTCCGTGCCCGAGATGGGTGAGATCCGGGTGGAGAAGAAACGATTGCTCCTTGGCGCCGGCATCCCGATGGAGCGGGTGAGGGAGATCCCCGAGCTGAAGGATCGGCTGCCCGAGCTGGCAGATGAAATGTCGCTGATCGCTTCTGCACCGATCCGCAACAGAGCGACCCTGGGCGGCAACATCGTCAATGCTTCGCCGATCGGTGATTTTACCGTGATGCTTCTGGCTCTGGGCGCGGTTCTGCAGCTGAAGAAAGGACAGGCTGTGCGGGAGGTCCCCCTGGAGCGCTTCTTCCTGGGTTACAAGCAGCTGGATCTGAAGCCGGGAGAACGACTGCAGTGGATCGTGCTGCCCCGGGAAGAGGGGCGCTTCAGCTTTGAAAAGGTCGCCAGACGTAGGCACCTCGACATCGCCAGCGTCAACTCTGCGGCCTGGATCGCTGCTCGGGGTGATCGGATTGTGAAAGCCCGGATTGCCGCCGGCGGGGTCGCTCCCGTCCCCCTGCTTCTCTCCCGCATCTCCGCCTGCCTGGAGGGGCAGGAGCTCGGCGATGAGGTTATCGAACGGGTGCTGGACCTGGCACAGGGGGAGATCGCTCCCATCAGCGACGTGCGGGGAAGCGAGCGGTACAAGCGGCTGCTTCTGCGGCAGCTGCTGCTGGCCCACTTTCAAAAGCTTTTTCCCGAACAGGTGCATGCCGAGGTGTGGGTATGAAAGGTAGCGATCTGGACCTCCACTCCCGCGGCCAGGCCGGCTTCGTCGACGATCTGCCCGAACCTGAAGGGCTGCTCCACGCAGCAGTGCTTCCCTCATCCGTTGCCCACGGCACTGTCAAGCGGCTGGACACCACGAAGGCGAAGCGGTGCCGAGGCGTACGGGCCGTTCTGACCGCCGCCGATATCCCGGGAATCAATCAGATAGGCACCCTGGTCGACGACGAACCACTGCTGGCAGAACAGACCGTGGATTTTGCGGGACAGCCTGTAGCCCTGGTTTTGGCCGAGTCTGAGGCTGCGGCCAGGGCGGCGCTTGCGGGTATAGAGCTCGAAGTCGAAGAGCTGCCGGCCGTTCTCGATCCCCGGCGCGCCCGGGAGCTCGGAGAGCTGATCGTCCCCCCCCGCACCTTCTGCCTGGGAGAGGTGGAGGCGGTCTGGGAACAATGCCAGGTTGTGGTCGAAGGTACGGTGGAATCCGGATCTCAGGAGCATCTGTATCTGGAGACTCAAGGCTCCCTCGCCCTGCCGGGAGAGAGGGGGAGCGTGAAAGTTATCTCTTCGACCCAGAGCCCGACCGGGGTCCAGCGGGTGATCGCCCGCATCCTGGGAGTGGCCATGCACCGGGTGGAGGTGGATGTGACCCGGTTGGGCGGCGCCTTCGGAGGCAAAGAGGATCAGGCAACGGCCTGGGCCGCCCTGGCCGCCTTGGGGGCGGTGCGCTGCCGAGCGCCGGTGAAGCTTGTTCTGCACCGCCAGGAGGACATGGTCTATACGGGCAAGCGCCACCCCTACTGCTCGGATTATCGCATCGGCGTTGGTGCAGACGGCAAGGTGCTGGCCTACCAGGTCGAGTTCTATCAGAATGCCGGGGCGGCGGCGGATCTGTCCCCGGCGATTCTCGAGCGTACCCTGTTCCACTGCACGGGTAGCTACTTCGTGCCCAACGTCAAGGCCACGGCCTACTGCTGCCGCACCAATCTACTGCCCAACACCGCCTTCCGCGGCTTCGGCGGTCCCCAGGGGATGTTCGTGATCGAGGCGGCTGTGTTCAAAGCCGCCGCAGCCCTGGGCGTAAGCCCGGCGGAACTGCAGGAGAAAAACCTGCTCAGAGAGGCAGACACCTTCCCCTACGGCATGGCCGCCACCCGCTGCAGCGCTCCGATCTGCTGGCAGGAGGTAAAATCCCGCTACGACTACGAGGAAGCCCGGGCCAGGGTCGATAGGTTCAACAGCACCCACAGACTTCTGAAAAAGGGGCTGGCCCTGATGCCGGTCTGCTTCGGAATATCCTTCACCAACACGGTGCTGAACCAGGGGGCAGCCCTGGTCCACGTTTACACCGACGGCAGCCTCAGCGTATCCACCGGAGCGGTGGAGATGGGTCAGGGGGTCAAGTACAAGATCCTCGAGGTCGCGGCCCGGGTGTTCTCCATCGACAGGAGTCGAGTCAAAGTGGAGAGCACCAGCACCCTGCGGGTGGCCAATACCTCCCCTACCGCCGCCTCCACCGGCGCCGATCTGAACGGAAAGGCGACCGAGATCGCCTGTAAGGCGATCCTGGAGCGTCTCAAGCAGGTAGCGGCGGAGGAATTGAAACAGAAGGATCCCGGCAAGGTGGAAATACGGGACGAGCAGCTGTACTGCGATGGAAAACAAACCAATCTGAATTGGGATCGCCTCATCCCGCGGGTGTACTCGCGGCGGGTGAACCTGTCCGCCCAGGCGCACTACGCAACCCCCGGGATCTATTTCGACAAAGCCGAGGAAAAGGGGGAACCCTTTGCCTATCACGCCTATGGAACAGCCCTCTGCGAGGTAACCGTGGACTGCCTGAGGGGGACCTATGAGGTCGATGCCGTCAAAGTGGTTCACGATCTGGGGCCTTCTCTGGTTCCCCAGGTGGACCTGGGCCAGGCCGAGGGGGGGATTGTTCAAGGCATCGGCTGGCTGACCCTGGAGGAGGTGCTGTACTCTGAAGAGGGGAGGCTTCTCACCAACACGTTGAGCACCTACAAGGTTCCGGATATCTATCACACTCCCAAGGAGCTGGAGGTTCATTTTCTCGAGAACACGGAAAATCCCCTGGGTGTGTTCCACTCCAAGGCGATCGGAGAACCTCCGCTGATGTACGGGATAGGCGTATACTACGCCCTGTTGGCCGCGATCCAGGCTTTCTGCCCTCAGGCGGACCTTCCCGTCGCCGCTCCCATGACGCCCGAACGGCTCCTCATGACCCTGTACGGAGATCGTCTTGCCGAGCTCAAGGGGTTTAAAACCGGGTCAAGGAGGACCGTTCCCCAATAGGTTGTTTAAAATATAGCGTGTTGAGTATATATTAGTATTGCAATAATAAACAGGATTTGATATACTATCCGCATAATTGTTATACGCTTCATCGCTAGCAGTTTCTATCGATTCATGGTTGAGGGTTCGGTTCGCGAGTCTCGCTGGGGCGTGGCTACGTGGAAAGTTTGCAATGTCAATTCATCTGCCGGGTGCGGGGATGCCCCAAAAGGGCAGATCTGGGTTCGACGGTCTCTTTTTTGGATCTGATCGACAGATTGTCCCCGGACCTTCGGGTGGTTATGCCCGACCTTCCGCCTTTCGGAGCATCCGATGTGCCGGATTCCGTCCATACGATGGAGTACTATCTCGATTTTCTGGCAGGTTTCACTGATGCCGTCGGTCTTGACCGGTACTACCTGATGGGAACATCCATGGGTGCGAACATGGCGGCCCACTACGCCGCGAAATACCCTCAAGCGGTTCGGGGATTGATATTAGCGAGTCCCTTCGGCCTGCACGATCAGGCCGGAAGGATGAGCCAGATCAAGCGCTGGGACGCTTTTCTGCCGCTGTTCGATGGATGAGGTTCTGCCCCAGATCGAGCAATCGGTCTTGATCCTGG
>CAZPPB010000201.1:0-5313 GCA_964588355.1 uncultured Spirochaetaceae bacterium
GGCAGATGGTCATGCCCGGAGACAACTGCGAGGTTCAGGTGGAGCTGATCCACACCATCGCCGTTGAGAAGGGTTTGAGATTCGCCATCCGTGAAGGCGGACGTACCGTAGCGGCCGGTGCCGTTACAGAAATCATCGAGTAGCGCACTTGGTCCGGACAAACCCCGGGCTTTTGCGCTTTCGCGAGCAGCTGCCTTGCGGTTTTCGAAGTGCGCGTCGAGCTAGTAGAAATGAGATGTGAGACTGTCTGGAGGAAGAATGGCTAAAGAGAGGATTCGAGTTCGCCTGCGGGGATTTGATATCGAGCTGATTGATCAGAGTGCGAAATCTATCGTGCAAACGGTGCTGAAAGCCGGAAGCAAGGTTTCCGGTCCGATCCCTCTGCCAACCCGGATCAACAAATTCACCGTTCTTCGCTCGCCCCATGTGAACAAGAAGTCCCGGGAGCAGTTCGAAATGCGGACGCATAAGCGACTGATCGACATCATTGAACCGACCTCGGCGGTTATGGATGCGCTGATGAAGCTGGAACTGCCCGCCGGCGTGGATGTTGAAATCAAACAGTGAGGAAAATCATGCTGGGTTTGATTGGAAAGAAAGTTGGAATGACGCAGGTCTTCGACGAGCAGGGAACACAGATCCCGGTGACCGTGATAGAGATCGAGCCCAACGTTGTGATCGGAGAGCGCACAGAGGAGAAGCACGGCTACTCGGCTGTTGTGTTGGGATACGGCTTGCGGAAAAAATCTCGGATCCGAAAACCCTACGCCGGTCAGTTCCCGGAAGGTGTCGATCCGACTCAGGTCCTGACCGAGGTGAAGGACTTCGAAGGACAGGTTCAGGTCGGTGAAAAGATCGGTCTGGAAACTTTTGAGGGAGTACGCTTCGTGGACGTACGAGGCGTTTCCAAGGGCAAAGGCTACCAGGGCGTCATGAAAAGGCACGGTTTCGGCGGAGGTCCTCGGACCCACGGCTCCCTCGTACACCGGGAACTCGGATCCACGGGTTTGGCCAGTGGAAAGATGTTCAAGGGCTCGAAGATGCCGGGGCGAATGGGATCGGACCGCAAGACCGTGCAAAACCTGCGGGTTGTCAAAGTTGATCCTCAAGCTGGAGTGCTGCTTGTAAAGGGAGCGGTGCCCGGACCAAGAGGGGCAACACTGCTCGTGGCTAAAGCGAAGAAGAAGTAGAGGATACCATGGTTGTGAAGGTTTATGGCATCGATGGATCTCAACAACGAGATATCGATCTTGCCGACGAAGTATTCAACAGATCCGTCAGCACGGGATCGATCTATCATGCCATCCGCAACGAGCTGGCCAATCTGAGAGTCGGTACGGCATCCACCAAGAGTCGAAGCGAGGTTCGCGGCAGCGGCACCAAACCGTGGCGCCAAAAAGGGACCGGCCGGGCCAGGGCTGGAACCAGGCAGTCCCCGGTATGGGTCGGCGGCGGAGTAGCCTTTGGCCCCAAACCCCGGGATTACAGCTACAAGCTTCCGAAAAAAATCAAGCGCCTGGCCTTCAAATCGATCTTCAGCCAAAAGACCAGGGAAGAGCGTCTGCTGGTTGTAGAGGATTTTACCGTCGAATCGGGTAAGACACGGGAACTTGTCAAGATCTTGGAGGGACTGACTGCGGAAAACCGCACGACTATCGTGATTTCCGGAGAAGATTCCATGCTGAAGCGGGCCGGACGCAATGTTCCGGGTCTGAGCATACTGTCGTACAACAGGCTTCGGGCGCATGACCTGTTCTATGCAGGCAGGGTCATCGTTTTCGAGAAAGCGGTTGAGGAGCTGGGGCGGATGTACGGGCAGCCATCTTCCAGGCGAAGACCCGGCAAAACGCCGGCTGCGGCAAAAGCCCTGAGTGGGGCCAAACCGGTTCCCAAGACCGCGGCCAAAGCACCGGGCAAGCCCAAGGCGGCTGCGCCTAAGCCGGCCGCGTCCAAACCGGCAGCCAAGCCGGCCGCGTCCAAACCGGCAGCCAAGCCGGCTGCGTCCAAACCGGCAGCCAAGGCGAAAACAGCCAAGGCGGCTGAGGCCAAGACGCCGACCAAGGTTGTAGAGAAGCCGGCAGCCAAGGCGGCAGAGAAGCCGGCAGCCAAAGCAGCAGCCAAGAAGCCGGCAGCGCCTAAAACCACAAAGCCGGCTGCCGCCAAGCCGAAAACGGCTACTGACGGCTCTAAGCCGCCAGCCAAGGGTGAAACCAAGGCGGCAGCTAAGCCCAAAACAGGGGGCGAGGCCAAGACTGCGGCCAAAAAGCCGGCTACCGCCAAGCCGAAGGGGACGGCGAAAAAGCCGGCCGCACCTAAGCCGGCCGCACCCAAAGCCGGCTCCGGTAAAACTAGCAAAGGGGACGCATAATGGACCCGGCCAAGATCATCATTGAACCGATAGTGACGGAGAAATCGAACCTGATGCGGGACGGCGGGAAGTACGCCTTCAAGGTAGACACTCGGGCCAACAAGATCCAGGTCATGCAGGCCGTGCGCACGCTGTTCAACGTACACCCGGTGGCTTGCCACATCATGCGTGTAAAGAGAAAACCGAAAAGGGTGCGCTACCAGCTCGGATACACGGCAGAGTGGAAGAAGGCCATCGTGACCTTGCGTGCCGGTGAAGCCATCCAGGTTTTTGAAGGGGTATAACACATGGCAATCAAGAGTTACAAACCGATCACCCCGGGAATGCGCTATAAAACCGGGCTGACCTTCGAAGAACTGACCACGGATCGACCCCACAAGAAGCTTGCCAAGGGCAAGTCTTCCCGGGCGGGCCGCGGTGGAGGCGGGCGTATCAGTGTGCGGCGGAAGGGCGGAGGCCATAAGCGCAAATACCGGACGATCGACTTCAAGCGAGACAAGATAGGTGTTCCCGGTACCGTGGCAACGATCGAGTATGATCCTAACCGCAGTGCCTTTATTGCACTCATCAACTACCGGGATGGGGACAAACGCTACATCCTGGCTCCGGCGGGATTGCGAACGGGCGTGGAGATCGTAAGCAGTCCGGATGCACCCCTCGAGCCGGGAAACGCTCTGCCCCTGGAGAAGATCCCCCTGGGGATGGCGGTTCACAACATCGAGCTTACCCCCGGAAAGGGCGGACAGATCGTGCGTGCCGCCGGTGCAGGAGCCACACTGATGGCGAAAGAGGGGGATTATGCCACTGTCAAGCTGCCATCCGGAGAGATGCGGATGGTGCTGCTCAGCGGTTACGCCACTCTCGGCGAGGTGGGAAACCAGGACCACATGAACGTCTCCCTTGGCAAAGCGGGACGCAATCGCTGGCTCGGCAAGCGGCCCAAGGTTCGGGGAGTGGCCATGAATCCCCACGACCATCCTCACGGCGGAGGAGAGGGCAAGAGCTCCGGTGGACGACATCCGGTTACACCTTGGGGTGTTCCGACCAAGGGTTACAAAACCCGCAAGAAGAAGAAATCTTCGAGCCGATTGATCGTGAAGAAAAGGAAATAGGAGTCATTCGTGTCGAGGTCAGTAAAGAAAGGTCCGTTTATCGCCAAAAGCCTGTACAAGAAGGTTCTGGAGATGAACAAGGGTGGCGAGAAGAAGATGATCAAGACCTATTCTCGCTGTTCAACAATTTTCCCGGAGATGGTGGGATACACAATTTCGGTGTACAACGGAAAAACCTGGATCCCCGTTTACATCACCGAGAACCTGGTCGGGCACAAGCTCGGGGAGTTCGCCCCGACCCGTCTGTTCCGTGGGCACAGTGGATCAGACAAGAAGGCAGCCAAGAGGTAGAAAGATGGAGATCAAGAAAGGCTACACAGCCCATGCCCGCTACGTGAGGATGTCCCCCTACAAGGTCAGGCGGATCGCCGACAAAGTGCGGAAAAAACCCTACGGGGATGCCATTGCCCTCCTTGACAGCTTACCGCACAAAGGGGCGCGCCTGTTGAGGAAGGTGATTCAGTCGGCTGCCTCAAATGCTCTGTATACCAACAAGAACCTCGATGAGGAACTGCTGTATATCCGTGATCTCCAGGTCAATGAAGGGGTTCGGATGAAGAGAGTTTGGCCTCGGGCACGGGGAAGGGCGGACAGATTGCTGAAGAGAACCTGCCACATCTCGGTGGCACTGGATGAAATAGCGGGGCGAGGAGAGTAACGTGGGACAGAAGGTAAATCCGTACGGTCTGCGGCTGGGAATCAACAAGACCTGGAAGTCCAAGTGGTACGTGGATCCCAGGGACTACGCCAGTACGCTGCATGAAGATCTGCGCCTGAGGCGCACGATCGACAAATCCCCGGAAACGCAAGGGGCGGATATCGCCGATGTGGAGATCATCCGTCATCCCCAGCGCATAACCATCATCATTCATACCGGACGGCCGGGCGTCATCATCGGCGCTAAGGGTGCGAATATAGAGAAGCTGGGAAAGACGCTGCAGAAACTGGTAGGAAAGAAGATCCAGATCAAGATCAAAGAGATCTCCCGGCCCGAAACCGATGCCCAGCTGATCGCCGAGAATGTTTCCCGGCAGCTGCGTTCCCGGGCTTCATTCCGCCGTGCCATGAAGATGGCCGTGGTTAACGCCATGAAGGCGGGGGTGCAGGGAGCCAAGATCAAGGTGGCGGGCCGGCTGGGTGGTTCGGAAATGGCCCGGCGGGAAGAGTACAAAGATGGAAGGATTCCATTGCATACCTTCCGCGCAGATATTGATTACGGATTTGCCGAAGCGATAACGACCTTCGGCTCCATAGGCGTGAAGGTCTGGATATACAAGGGTGAGATCTTCGGCGGAGAGACCCAGGAAGACGCCGGACTGCTTTTGAAGAAACAGCGCGGCGGCAGAGGTAGGGCAGGTTATGCTCAGTCCTAAGAGAACCAAGTACCGCAAGAAACAGAGAGGCCGAATGCAGGGTTTGGCGACACGGGGCAATACCATCGCCTTCGGTGAGTACGGGCTGGTTGCTTTGGAGAAGCATTGGATCACCAATCGGCAGATAGAAGCGGCCCGTATAGCCATGACCCGTCATATCAAAAGGGGCGGAAAGGTCTGGATTCGGGTATTTCCCGACATTCCTTTTACCAAGAAGCCGGCGGAAACTCGAATGGGAAAGGGAAAGGGTACTCCGGAATACTGGGTAGCGGCGGTGAAGCCCGGGACCGTAATGTTCGAGATCGGTGGGGTTGACCGAGACCTGGCGGAATCCGCCATTCGGTTGGCCGGCAGCAAGCTGCCGATCAAAACCAGATTCAGAAGCAGACGGGATTTGGAGTAGGCATATGAAGGATTCATTCAACGATCTGACCTTTCAAGAGCTGCTGACCAAACGGGA
>CAZPPB010000202.1:0-5229 GCA_964588355.1 uncultured Spirochaetaceae bacterium
AGTTGGGCGGAAAGGTGATGCTGGCGATGCGGATCTTCAGCTTGTCCCCTTCCCGGATCACCAGTACATCTACGGGGATCAGCTTTTCCACCGTTACAGAGTTGCGGTGTTTGTCCCGCATGGTCACCCGGATGGTGTAGTCCTCCGCCGACTGTACCAGCTCCCCGGTATCGGACATCCCGTCCCAGAGAATGCGTTCGGAGGGCATCCCTTTGCCCGTGTAGGTGAGGAAGGCGCTTCCCACCGGGTCCACGATCTCCAGGCGCCACTCGTCGATCACAGACAGATCGCTGACCTTCATGCTGATGAACAGCTCGTCATCAACCCCGTCGTTGTCCGGAGAAAACGGCTGGGGGGAAACCGAGAGATCGATCTGGGGGGCCGACACGTCCAGCTTGAAGGGCGTGCTCTTGGCCTTGGGCCTGTTGCCCTTGAAGTAGCTTACGGTCATGACGGCGGTGTACGTCCCTTCCCGGGCCAGAGTTCCGTTACTGCGCCCGTCCCAGGTGATGGAGGCGGGGATCTGTCCCGTTCCGCTGATGGTCTTCTGCACCGCTGCCTGCTCATGGACCATCTCCAGGGTCCAGGACTGGACCCCCTCGGTGAGGCCCACGTAGGGTTTGAACTCTATGGTATCGCCGAAACCGTCCCGGTTGGGGCTGAAGCCGTCGCTGGAGGCGGTAACGAATACCGACGTTACCCTGGTATCGATCTGGAGTCCCCGCAGTTCCTTGGAGACACTGTTGCCGGCCTGATCGGTGCTGCTGATCCTGTAGCTGTAGGAACCATCGGGTATCTTGTTCCCGTTCTCGTCTTTGCCGTCCCACTGGAAATTCGTGGCCTTGCCCTTCCAGAAGTAGCTGCGCACGACCTCTGCCTTTGCGTTGCGGAACTCCCCTTCCCACAGAACCTCTTCACTGGAGCTCTGGCGCACGGGAAGCTTGTCTTTCAGCTCATCCCCGTCCGGACTGAACAGACTGTACTCCGCGGAAAGATCGATCGTCGGGGCCTTGGTGTCGATTATGAAGGCGGCGGTGCGCACTTCGTGGTGATCCCCCTTCTGGTAATCCAGGATCAACTCGGCCTGGTACTCTCCATCGGGCAGCCTGCGCCCGCTTGAGTCCAGCCCGTCCCAGGCGAAATCCTGGGGCGGCCGGTTCCGACCCTCGACCTTGCGCAGGACCTGTTCCCTGCTGTCGAGAATGCGCAGTTCATAGCGGGAGACTCCCTCGGTCACCTTGAGCTTGGGCTGAATATTGACCCTGTCCTTAACCCCGTCGGCGTTTGGACTGAATACGCTCAGGTCCGTGGACACGAAGACCTCCGTGGCCTGGGTGTTGATCTCGAAGCGGACCTTCTTGGAGGCTCCCGGGTTGCCCGCCCGGTCCGTTGCCTTGAGGGAGTAGAAGTAGATCCCGTCTTCCACCAGCTCCCCCTCATCGGCCCGGCCGCCCCACTCGATCTTGGCGTCAGCCCGTCCCCGCCAGGAGTAGCTGCGTACGCTGCGGCCGTCGATATCCTCGATTGTGCCGCTCCAGAGGGTCTCCTCCGAGCTTTCCTGATAGAGGGTGACCACGTCTTTGTTCCCGTCTCCATCCGGCGAGAAGATTGCCAGATCCGCGCTGACGGTAGCGGAGGGAGCGGTTAGATCAATTGTAAACTGGGGAGACTCTGCGGTGGGATTGTTGCCGTTTTCATACAGCACTTCCAGCTTCCCCATGTACGTGTCTTCGGGCAGCACAATGCCCTGGTCGTCCCGCCCGTCGAAGGCGATCGTCTTGGAGATCGTCTGGGCGCCGCTGAAGGTTTTTCCTGCCTGCCCGCTGGAGTCCACGACCTCCAGTGTCCAATTCTCGATACCGGTGGTGACGGGCACCTCCAGGTTGAACTCAATCGCGTCCTTGCTCCCGTCGCCGTTCGGCGAGAAGTAGGAATCGGTTATGGTTATGTTGATCGGAGTGGCCTGGGTATCGATCAGGATGTTGTCTATGGCCGCCTCACTGGAGTTTCCCGCCCTGTCCGTGGCGCTGATGCGGTATGAGTAAACCCCGTCGGCTGAGAGGATACCCTGGTCGTTTGTGCCGTTCCACTCGAACGACTCGGGCTGGCTGTTTTCCCAGGTGAAGGTGGCGACCTGCTGAGCCCCGGTGTCGCTGATCGAAGCGTTCCACGCAAGCTCCTCCGAGCCGCTCTGCTCGATCGGCAGGGTGTCCTTGTTGCCGTCGTCGTTCGGCGAGAAAATCAGGTACGGGGCTTGGGCCGTGACCTGCGGCGCAGTGTTGTCGATGATCACCGTACCGGTGGCGCTCTGCCCGCGGTTGTCGTTGTCGTCCCAGGCCTCCACCTTGAAGGTGTAGGTGCCGTCCGGCACAACCGTACCCGCGTCGGAGCGCCCGTCCCAGCGGATCTGCTCCGGCACGGTGATTCCTGTTTTCACGTAAGCAAGGCGGGCCAGCACGTTCTTGAAGGTTACGTTTTCCGGCCTCTCGTCCTTGTTGACGATCTCCCGCACCTGATTGCCCGCGCTGTCCAGTACGATGAAACGATAGCCCTTGACGAAACGCTGATCGGTAACGGCCAAAGATTTGACGAGGTCGTCCTGGGTGCCGTCGAGGTTCGGGGAGATGTACTTCTTGTCGGTATTGAGGGTGATCTCAGGTGCCTGCCGGTCGACAAGGCCAACGGCCAGATTGGCGCCTAAACCTGCGCCCCAGATGTTGCTGTACAGCGGGGCTGCCGCCGCGGTGACCTTCAGCTCGCTCTGGCTCTCCTTCACCGACGTGCCCAGCTTGACCGAGGCCCCGAAGGAAACAGGAACCCGCATGTCCCCGGAGCCGAGCTCGTTCACCGCTATCGTGCTGCCCAGGTGGAGAAATACACGGTCGGCGATAGCCAGCTCGGTCCCAAGGTTGAAGGTCAGATTCTGAAAGCTCGGCAGGGACAGATCCGAATGCCACGACCAGATCAGTTTTTCCCTCTGCAGCGCGTCGAAGCTGATCCCCGCGGCGGGGGTGAAGGGCGTATACAGACCGGTGTACCCGGCAACCGAACTCATGCCCTTGCCCAGCCCGCGCAGCGCGATACCCCAGCGGAGGTCCTTCATGAATCCTACGTCCCCGGGCAGATGGACGAAGCCAAGATCAGCACCAAGGCCCCAGTCCTCCGGGCCGTACTGGCCCTGCAGGCCCAAGCCGATGAGCAGTTTCGGAAACAGGTCCTTGGCGAAGGCCAGGTTGCCACCAAAATGGTTTCCCACCTGGATTGCGGAGAAATCCGACGACAAGAAGTGGACGCCGGCACTGAGCACCCCTGCCCGGGTCGGCCAGATGAACCCGCCGTTCACCGCATGAGCGCCCCAGCCGGAATCCGGCGCCTCGGTGCCGATCAACGTGAGGTAGCTGACATCAACGGTGAAGCGTTGGGTGTCCCCGGCGGCCGCGGGATTCAAAACAGAGGCGGCAGGGATACCCTCGGCAACCGAGTCGGCCCCCCCAGCCAGAAAAACCGGAGAGAACAGGTCGAAGGGCAGAGTAACGCTTCCCGGAGCCGGATCGTACTGAGCAAAGGCGGGAATCGATACCAGAGCGATCAGCACAACAAGCACAAACACTTTCTGTTTCATGTCGCACCCCTGTCGTTTTTTTACTCGACCGTACGGCTGCAGCTTCAGCCACGTCGATCGGCGGGTTTCTCTAAATTTATAGCCCCGGAACAGTAAAATCAATCCTTTTTGTGATCAACTGTCTTCGCAAAATCTCAGGAGCGATTTCGTCCTCCAGCCGCCCTACGGGCGTCTCTCGTAAGGAAATCTCAGGAGCGATTTCGTCCTCCAGCCGCCCTACGGGCGTCTCTCGTAAGGAAATCTCAGGAGCGATTTCGTCCTCCAGCCGCCCTACGGGCGTCTCTCGTAATAAGATTTGCGGATGTTCTCGAACTCATCGATCGTCAACTCCTGATACAGCGCACGTTCCAGCCGATCGAGCAGCTGCAGCAAAATCTCATCCAGGTGCGCCTCCCTGTCTTTGAGCAGCAGATAGATCCCCAGGATCTCCCTGCCCTTCAGCGGAAACTCAGAGGTCAACTTCCATTCCCTCTACGGCCAACAGCACACGGAATTGCTTCTTACCCAGGCGGGCTCGGTACCATTCGGCGGAGTTCAGCATCCCGAAGATCTTGCGGTCGTTGTACAGCGGTTCATGATGAAACAGCACCAAATTCTTGATATTCCATTCGGCGGCAAAGTCCACGGCCATGCTGTAGGAGGTGTGTCCCCAATCATACTTCTCGATCGCCTCTCCCAGCGTGTACTGGGAATCGAGTATGAGCAGGTCAGTGTTTTCGAAGAAGCGGCTGTTCTCCGGAGTTCTTTTAAAATCCTCCGGCGACAGTTCGGTATCCGTCGAAAAGATCATGCTCTTTCCTTTATGGGACATCTTATAGGCTACGCTTCCTCCCGGATGGCGCATGTTTTTCCAGTGGATCTCGAGCTCCCCCAGCCGAGACTCCGGGGACCGCAGATGGATATATCGCTTAGCCGAAGCCATGGCATCCAGGTCGACCGGGAAATAGGGAGGGACCATTTGGCCCCGGATGATCTCCTCGAGGTTCTCCTTTGGGCTGTAGAAGTAGATAGTGTTGTCCTTGTTGTATCCCGCCGGACTGAAGAACGGCAGTCCCTGCAGATGGTCCCAATGGAAGTGAGTGAAAAAGATGTGAAACTCCCGAATTTGCTGCGGTTGCCGGCTCACCATGGCCGCCAGCTCACGGATTCCCGAACCGGCATCGATGATCACCAACGGCGTATTCTCGGCGTGGATACTCAAGCAGGTTGTGTTCCCGCCCACAGTCCCGAAGATGTAGGGAGGAAGCTTGGCCAGAAAGGCCTCCCGGGTCTCTGCGGATTCCAGATCGGAAGGTTGGATACGGGCGACTGCGGCGGCGATCCTGCTCTTCAGCTGGCTTTGCGTGAGTGGCGTGGGAATTGAGCCGCGGACGCCCCAGAATTTGACTTTCATTGCATCTCTATGAAGCTGCTCAAAAAACGATCCTCCTCCGCCTTTCGCAGCCAGCGCTCGATCTCCCTGCACGAATGCAGACGTCCGGCGCCTACCCCCGGACAGGAGCTTTTCAGTTGTTCCCAACTGCGGCGGGATATCAGATTACCACTCCAGAACGGGTAACTTCTACATTGCATCGGCCTGTAACGGTATACACTGCATCCGTCTTTCT
>CAZPPB010000203.1:0-5181 GCA_964588355.1 uncultured Spirochaetaceae bacterium
CTCCAGGCGGTGCTGGACGTAGAGGGACTGCTGGCGGAGATCCTGCGCATCGGGCATCGGGGCATCGTTAGCTTTCCGAACTTCGCCTACATTAAATTGAGGCAGATGCTCTATGAGCAGGGGCGTGCCCCGGAGAGCGAAGGAGTGCTTCGCTACAAGTGGTACAACACGCCGAACCGGCGTTTCTTCTCCATCGCCGATTTCGAGGACCTCTGCAGGGAGAGGGATATTCGCATTCACAGGCGGGTCGCCTTAGACACCGAAGCTCAGGCGGAGGTTGTGGACAGCCCCAACTACAACGCCGACCTGGCTATCTTCGTGATCAGCCGCTGATTTTCCTGAAGACGCGGCTAGCCGGCCCGAGCGATTGGCCCCGTCCGCCCGGCGGTTGCCGACCGTGCAGTTGACCGATGATCCGCCAGAGGATAGTCTAGGGAAAGATGATTTCCTTCGGGCAGAACGGAGTCCCTCGTCGCCTTGCGCTTATACGCTTTGCCGCGGCTGTGCTCCTTGCCATGACCGCACTGGCCTCCTGCACGAGTACGGCGGGCAGGGTCACCTCGAATCCGGAGCTGTTCGGCAGATCCGCGGTTCAGCGGCGGATGCCCCCTGATACCGAAACCCTCCGCGTGCGGAAGATCATGGAGGGCATGACTATTCATCAGAAGATCGGCCAGCGTTTCATCTGCTGGATCGAGGGAAAGGAGCTCGGCGGGCAGGCCGCGGAGCTGGCCCGCCAGGGAGCGGCGGGGGTCATCCTCTATCCGTGGAATATCGAAGATCCCCGACAGGTGAGGCAACTGACGACTTCGCTTCAGCAGGCCGCCCTGAACAGCGACCCGCCCATCGGATTTTTTATCGGCGTGGATCAAGAGGGGGGCAGGGTAGCGGTCTTCCGCTTCCGGGAAACCACCAGGCTGGCTCCGGCTATCTACTGGGCTCGATATGAGGATCCCCGCTTCGTCACGGCCGCCGCTTTCATCGCAGGCCGGGAGATCCGGGAGCTGGGCTGCAACATGAACTTCGCTCCGGTGCTGGACCTGTACGGGCGGGCGGACTCCACGATCATCGGCGATCGTTCTATGGGGACCGATCCCGAGAAGGTCGGGAAGTTGGGGATCGCCTATCTGCAGGGTGCCCGCCAGGCCGAGATCATTCCCGTGATCAAGCATTTTCCCGGTCATGGCAGCTCCACCGTGGATTCTCACGGCCGTCTGCCCGTGGTGGACCTTCCCGAGGATACCCTGCTCGAACGGGATTTCCTGCCCTTCAGGACCGCTGTTCGCGCCGGCGCAGAAGCGCTGATGACCGCCCACGTCCTCTATCCGCAGATCGATCCTGAGTACCCGGCGACCCTTTCCAAGCGCATTCTCCGGGACATCCTTCGGGAGCGCTACGGCTTCCAGGGGGTGATCGTTTCCGACGGGATGGCCATGGGTGCCTTGGCGGAAAACTTCACGGTTGCCGACAGCCTCAAGCTCATGATCCAGGCGGGCCTGGACCTGATCCTGGTGCACAGCCGCTACGATCTGGTCGATTTGAAGCTGGAGATGCTTCGGCTGTTGTACCTGGGAGAGATCACCGAGGAGCAGATCGACGAAGGGGTCGAGCGAATCCTGAAGCTCAAGCTCCGCTACGGCCTTCTGCCTTATTGAGCTCAGCCGGTGGAGTAAAAGGCGCTGCTTTGCCTTAACCGTGGGATCGTCGGATTTGCATTGAAAGATACAGACTGCCGGTTACAGGAGCGAATATGAAAACCGCGTTGCAATTCGGGGCGGGTAATATAGGCCGGGGATTTATGGGCCAACTTTTCTTCGAAGCCGGGTACAGGACCGTTTTTGTCGAGGCACAGCGCGATCTGGTAGACAGACTCAACGCGGCGGGTGAGTACCCCCTCAAACTGCTCGATGCGTATTCAAAACGGGAGATCGACATGACCATCACCAACATCTCTGCGGTTGCCGCAGATGATATCGATGGTGTGGCTCGAAGTATCGCAGAAGCAGACGTGATGTCGACAGCAGTGGGTGTGAAAAACCTCCGCTCTATCGCCCCGGTGCTTGCCCATGGCATCCGGCAGCGAGTGCAGGCGGGTTCGGCTGAAAGCCAGGCGGGCCCTGCACAGACCGGAGCGAAGCCGGTGGACATCTACCTGTGCGAAAATATACTCGACGCACCGCAGCAGCTTAAGGCAGCGGTCTATGAAGACCTCAGTGCTGAAGAACGGGCCCGGGCGGATGAGCTGATCGGCTTTGTGGGGACCACCATCGCCAGGATGGTGCCTGTAGTGGATCCGGTATTGAAAAGGCGCAATCCGCTGCTCGTCGTAGCAGACTCCTACCATCGTCTTCCCTTCGACGGGAAGGCCCACAAAGCGCAGCCGCCTGAAATCGAGGGGCTCTATCCGGTAAGCAACTTCAAGGCTGAGGTCGAGCGCAAGCTCTTCGTCTACAACCTCGGTCATGCGGCGCTGGCCTACCTCGGAAATCTCAAACGCTACACCTATGTACATGAAACCATAGCGGACAGGGAGTTCTACGCCGTGTTTTCCGGCGCTCTAGATGAGAGTTCAAAAGCGCTTTTGGAACTCTATCCGGATGACCTCGATCGCGTAAATCACCAGAATCTCCGTAAAGACATCGATATCCGCTACGGCAATCCGTTGCTGAAAGACACTATCGCCAGGGTGGGAAGAGACCCGATCAGGAAGCTCGGCCCCAAGGACAGACTGATCGGGAGTCTCAACCTCTGTTTGAGACAGGAGGTTTATCCGAAACGGATTGCGGCCATATGCGCTGCGGCCCTCTGCTACGACAGCCCCGAGGACGAGGAGGCGCTGCGATTGCAGGGCATGATCGCCGAACGCGGCGTAGACAGGGCGGTCGAGGAGATAACCGGGATTACTGCGGAGTCGCAGATCGGCGAAGAGATCCTTGCCGTATACAACACATTCAAACGGGAGTATTTCGGATGAAATCGATGAGTTCCAAGCAGCGGGTGTTGACAGCCATTCACAGGGAAGAACCGGACCGGGTACCGGTAGCCCTGTGGGGCAGTTACTACACGTTGAACGACGACACCTATTTCAACATGCTCGAGCACCTCGGCCTGGACGAACCGCTGCCCCCGTTCAGGAAACAGAAGCCGAGGAACTCGAATTACTACGACGACCGGGTGTTGGATATGCTCGAAACCGACGTCCGCTACATCTGGTCCGGGTTCACCGATCTGGGGGGAGCGCGGATGGACTCGGACTGCGAGGACGCCTGGGGCGTAAAATGGCGCAGAAGCGGAGCCCACATCACTTCGGTCGATCCGCCCTTGAAGGGCGCCACCGTGGAACAGGTAGAGTCGTTCGCATGGCCCGATCCTGAGAAGTATCTGGATTTCGATCTAATGAAAGAGCGGCTCGAATATCTCAAGAAACATTATCCGGACAAAGCCATCGCCGCGCGGGCGGTAAACTCATACGGTCCCTTCGAGCAGGCTTCGGTCATGCGGGGTAGGGAGGATTTCTATATGGATATGATCGCCGAGCCTGAGGTTTGCAGGGCGATCATCAGGAAGTGCACCGATGTCATTGTCCGGGCCCAGGAAATATATCTCGACAGGATCGGAAAAGATCTGGATTTCTTCGAGATCCCCGGTGATGACTACGGGGGAACATCCGACCTGATGATCTCTCCCGCTTCTTTCGAAGAGCTGATTTTACCCGAACTGGCCCGCATCGCCAAAATCGTCAAAGAGTTCAAGCCAGATCTTCCCGTCGCTTTTCATTCCGACGGGGCCATTTCTAAGATCATAGGAAACCTGGCCGATATCGGGGTCGATATCCTCAATCCGCTGGAACCCCTGGAGGCCATGGACTGGGCGGCGGTAAAGAAGGAGTTCGGAGGGCGGATGAGCTTCATGGGGGGGGTGGACCTGAAGAAGGCCCTTCCCGGTACGAAAGACGATGTGATAGCGGACGTCAAACGGTGTATCGACACCTTCGGGAAAGGCGGGGCCTATATCCTTACCTCCGCCAATCATATGCAGGGGGATATTCCGCCGGAAAATATCGTTACGATGTTCGAGACGGCGAAATCTTACGGAACCTACGGAAGGTAACCATTTCTATGGAAAATAATCACTCCGGGAAATCCGGCGCAGGGAAGCTCCAATCCTACCAAACCGAAGCTGCCGCAGCTGCCGTGCCCAAAAAGATGAAAGCGGTGGTGATGAGCGGCAAAGGCTTCGAAAACGTATCGGTCCGGGAGGTGGCTGTGCCGGAACCCGGTCCGAACCAAATTCTGGCCAGGGTCGATGCGGCCGGTGTATGCACTTCCATATTGAAAATCCTGGCCCAGGGTGCAGACCACACCTACCTCAACGGGTGGGATCCCGCCAAATGGCCGCTGATCCTGGGTGATGAAGGCTCCCTTACCGTTGTCAAAGTGGGGCGCAACCTCAGAAACCGCTTCACGGAGGGGAAACGCTACGGGGTGCAGCCCGCGGTGGAAGGCAGCCCGATAAACTACAGGGAGCGCTACAACAACAACGGCCGAGGGATGCGGAAAATGGGTGTGGGTTATACCCTGGGCGGACAGCTTGCCCAATACTTCCTCGTCCAGGAGGAGATTCTCGAAGCTAAGTGCCTCCTTCCCCTTCCGGATGACGGCATTCCCTATTTCGGGGTTTCCATGGGAGAGCCGATCTCCTGTGTGGTCTCCGCCCAGACCCGGCATGTTCATATCTTCAAGGATTCTCCCGATTCTCCCAGGCATGCCGAGCTGGGAATACTGAAAGGAGGCACCTGCATCGTCGTGGGTGTGGGAAGCATGGGCAAGATCCACGTCGAGCTGGCCATGCGCTTCGGTCCCAGGCACCTGATTGCGGTGGACCCGATTCAGGAGAATCTGGACTGGGTGAAAAGAGCGTTGGGAGCGAAGGCTGCAGAAAAGAACATAGATCTGCACACCCTCCATCCGGATACGGTCAAAGAGGAGCTTGGCCGGATTACCGGCGGGAGAATGGCGGACGACATCATCCTGGCGGTGGGTGTCCGGGCTGTGCAGAATGAGGCGCTCTCCTGGCTCGGTTTCGGAGGCGTGGCCAACCTTTTCGGCGGACTGAAGCGGGGGGATTCCATTCTCGAACTCGACAACATCCGGGTCCACTACGATGAGATCAAGGTGGTGG
>CAZPPB010000204.1:0-5169 GCA_964588355.1 uncultured Spirochaetaceae bacterium
GGCGCCGACTTCAAGGCCTGCACCCAGCCCAATCCTCCGGGAATCGGCGGCACCGGCTTCCGCATGGCTCTGCAGCTGTACAACGGCAAGGAGTTCAAGCCCGGGGTCCTCAAAGACGGTATGACCTACTACTACAAGGTAAGCATGTTCATCACCGACGAAAATTTCGACGAGGGGTGGGAACTGCTGAAGGACAAGCCGGATGATTACCTGCTCAGCGAAGTCATGCCGGAAGCAGAGGTGGGAAAGCTCTTTAAATAGCGAATAGCTGTTGAACAAAGCATCGAACCAAAATGGGTTGAGGGGATAGATCCTCTATCTCCTCAACCATTTTTTTGTAGCACATTGCAATATTCGCTATTCTCGGTCGAAAATTCTGTTATAATGCGAATGACCACTAGTGAAATTGACCAAGCCTTTCGATTGCCGACATAACAGGTGGATGGGGCGAGCTTAGTGACGATCCTGGAAGCCAGAGGTATAAGAAAACACTTTGGGGGAGTTGTCGCTCTTGACGGCGCCAATCTGACCTGCAAGCAGGGAAAAATCACCGGATTATTGGGGGCAAACGGGTCCGGCAAGAGCACCATGTCGAAGATCATCACCGGTGTGTACAGTGCAGACGCCGGGGAGATCACGTACAACGGCAGAGCTGTCCGCTATCACAGCCCGAACGAGGCCAAGCAGGCCGGTATCGCCATGGTTTTTCAGAACATGAGCCTCGTGGCGGACCTCACGGTCTGCCAGAACATAGTGCTTGGAGCCGAAAAAACCAGGGGGTTGTTTCTCGACAACAAGGCCGCCGCACAGTTGTCCAAGGAGATCGTGGATCAGCTTCTTCCAGGCCTGGATGTGCGCCGTATGGTCCACGAGCTCAATCCCGGGGAGATGCAGGTCGTAGAAATCGCCAAAGCCATTTCGACGAATCCCAGACTCCTGATCCTGGATGAGCCGACCGCGGCGCTGGAGCAGGCCCAGGTGAAGAGCCTCTTCGATACCATGCGGAGGCTTGTGAGTAAAGGCGTGGCCATCGTTTTTACCTCCCACAGGCTCTGGGAGGTCATGGAGATCTGTGACGAGGCTGTGATCTTCCGCAACGGGCGCAATGTTGCAGACCTGGATTTCAGCAGAGAAGTAAAGGATCCGGAAAAGATCGTCAGCTTCATAACCGGCGAGGCCGGGAAGGCCACTGTAGAACGTACCCGCAGGAAGGAAAACCGGGAGATCGTTCTGCGGGTGAGCAATATGAACTACGGAAGCTGCATCAGGGATGTGAGCTTCGATCTCAAAAGGGGCGAGATCCTGGGCATAGGCGGCCTGGCCGGCCAGGGGCAGCATGAGCTGATGCTGGCTCTGGCGGGTAGCTACAGCGGGGTAACCGGTGAAGTAGAGCTCCACGGGAAAAAGATCAGGCTTAACAAGCCGGCCAGCGCCATCCGCAACAGCATCCTCCTGGTGCCGGGGGACAGACAGCTGGAAGGATTGTTTCTCGGCCATTCGGTGTTCACCAATCTCATCTTTCCCAAGCTGGGGCTGAAGGCTCAGCCGCTCTTTACCCCCGAAAAAAAGTACAGAAGAGAGAGCGAAAAAATCGTCGATACCCTTTCTATCGTGACCCACAATCTCGATATGCCGGTCAACTCCCTCTCGGGGGGCAACCAGCAGAAGGTGGTCGTGGGCAAGTGGCTTGCCTTCGATACGAACGTGCTGCTGCTGGCCGACCCGGCTAAAGGAGTCGATGTGGGAGCCAAACGGGATCTTTACGAGTACATCGTGGGCCAGGTTGCGGAAAACAGGATGAGCGTGGTTCTGTACGCCAGCGACAATGAGGAGCTGATAGAATACTGCGATCGGCTGTTGATCATGTACGAAGGCCGGATCGTCGCTACTATGGAGGGGGAGGAGATCACCGACGACGCCATCGTGGCCACCTCCATGCGGGTGCGGTAGGGAGAACCCAGGTGAACAAACAATCCTTTCTGAAGAGGTTCATATCCAACCCGGATTTTTCTCGGCTGCTCATCCTGATCCTGATGTTCGTTCTTACCGCGGTGCTGCAGCGAAACTTCTTCGCCAAACGAGCGATCGTCAGAAATATCGACAGCTTTACACCTCTTATCCTGATGACGATGGGCCAGGCCGTGGTGATCATCTCGGGCGGTTTAGACCTTTCGGTGGGACCGGCGCTGTCCCTGATGACCTGCGTACTGACATCGGTAATGAGGGAGGGGGTGCCTATCAGCGGCCTGCACGCCCTGGTTGTCGCCTTTGCCGCGGCCATGGCCATTGGAATGGTCAACGGCATCGGAATCGGCTACCTGAGGATCCCTCCCGTGATCGTGACCTTTGCCACTTCCTTCATCTGGCTGGGGATCGCCCTGTTCCTGCGACCGACTCCCGGCGGGGAGACCGTAGATTGGTTTCAGGCCTTCTACAGAATCCGAAACGTGGAAACCGCGCCGGCCTTTCTCAAGGCCTTCGGTGAGACCATCCCACCCTCCCTGCTCCTGGTCCTGACCGGCTGTCTGCTCTGGTGGATCGTCAGCCGCACCCGCACCGGGCGCTACATCTACGCGGTGGGCGGCAACAGTCAAAGCGCCTATGAAACCGGGATCAACACGGCCTGGGTGCAGATGAAAGCCTGTATGATCAATTCGGCCTTCATCTTCCTGGCGGCTTTGTTTTTCGTAGGCCAGAACCGATCCGGGGACGCCCGGATGGGGGATCCCCTGACCCTGAAGGCTATTGCAGCGGCTGTAGTGGGCGGGATCGCCCTGACCGGCGGCCGGGGCAGCGTCTTCTTTGCGTTGATCGGCGCTCTGATCTTCAGCTTCGTGAGCAAGATCATCTTTTTCGCCAACATCCCCAATGCTTACCAGACCCTGTTCGGAGGGGTAATCGTCATCGTGGCGATCGCTGCCTCTCAGCTGTACACTCTGTCAAGCAGGCGCTCCGGGCAGGAGAGCAAGCTGACATGAGCTTCTTGAGCAAACTCCGGGACACTCCCGTCTACGAGGCCGTGGATCGCTACAAGAAGCTCATCATCGCCTTCCTGCTGATCGTGCTTCTGTTCGTGGTCGGTGAGATTGTCCTGGAGACCTTTTTCTCCCTCGGGCAGATCCTGCTGACGATCAAGCTGGCCTCATTCATCGCCCTGTTCGGGTTGTGTCAGATGGTGGTCATCGCCTCAGGCGGCAGCGGTCTGGACCTGTCGGTAGGCTACATGGCTACCATGACGGCGGTGTTCACCGCAGCTATAATGGACGGGCAGAACTCGAATCTCTGGTTGGCCGTTCTGGTCGCCCTGGGCCTGGGCATAGCCGTCGGTTTAGCGAACGGGGTTCTCACCGCCTATTTCAAACTACCTCCGCTGGTGGTTACCCTGGCCATGGCCAACATCCTCCAGGGGATCATCAACGCCTACACGGCAGGTAAGAACATCACGGGCAGGCCCTCACCGGTGCTGCAGATCATCGCGGCCAAGTCAACGGGGCTGTTTCCCAATATCCTCTTCATCCTGTTGATCCTTGCCCCCATCGTGACGGTCATCATGAACAAGACCCGCTGGGGTCTGAAACTCTTCGGTTCCGGGGCGAATCAGACGGCGGCCTACCTGAGCGGGGTCAACGTGAAGATGGTTCGCTGCACCGCCTTTATCATCAGCGGGACCCTGGCCAGCCTGATGGGTCTGATGCTGATCGGCAACATGGGCATCGCCTTCAAAGACATGGGATCTAACTACGTCATGCCGAGCATAGCGGCGGTAGTGGTCGGTGGGGTTTCCCTGACCGGGGGGGAGGGCAACTACCTGGGTGTGCTGTTGGGCGCCATCTTCCTCCAGACCCTGACAAATCTGCTCGTCGCCCTGGGCTGGGGGGATGCGGGCAAGTGGATCGGCTTCGGGATCGTCCTGTTCGTTCTGCTGATCGTGTATGTGAGCAACCGGCGTAAACGGTAAGGCGCGCCCCTGTCCGCCGCATCACACGGTGAAGGATTCCAGGTGCTTCTTGGCGAGCAGAAAGCCCGCTTGAACCTTCTCCACGCTGCCTTCCCAGTTCGGATCCTCATGCTCGATGTTCATGACCCAGTCGTAGCCGATGTTGTACAGGGCCCGGATCACAGCCTGCCAGTCGACCCTGCCCATGCCGGGTACACGGCGCTGCTGCACTTCGATGCCGGCACTCAGGATCCCGTGCTGATAGATCTTCTCATCGTCCAGGTCCATGTCCTGGGCATGGACGCAGAAGATGCGGTCCTTGAAGTCGTAGATGAAGCGGATGTAGTCGATACCCTGCCATATGAAGTGGGAGGGATCGTAGAGGATCCCGTAATTTTCATCGGGCACCGCCTCGAAGGTGCGCCGCAGAATAGCCGGTGAGTAGCTGAGGTTGTCGCCCCCGGGCCAGGTGTCGTGCCAGAGCATCGGGCAGTGCTCTATCACGATCTTGACGCCGTGATCCCCGGCGAACTTGACGATATCCGGCCATACCTTCATGTACTCTTCGAAGTGCCTGTCGATCGTATCTGGCCAGCTTCTGCCCGACAGGGTTGACGGCCTTCCGGTAAAGGTTCCCACCATGCCTACGCCCAGCTTCTCCGCGCCCAGGATCACCGCTTTCAGGTGTCCCACCACCCGTTTCCTGTGCTCCGGATCGTCGTGCAGGGCATTGGGATAGTAGCCCAGGACGGACAGCTCCACCCCCTTCTCATGGCACATGCCCTTGATTTCATCGACCCTGGCCGGGCTCAGGTCCTCCACGTTGATGTGCACCACCCCGCCGTACTTGCGATCTTTTCCGCTGCCGGCGGGCCAGCAGGCCGCCTCCACCGAACCGAAACCGTTGGCCGACAGAAAGTCCAGCAGCTGTTCGAAACTCAAGGATGGAAAAGCCGCGCTCATGACTCCGATCTTCATTTTTCTACCTCCGAGAATAGTAACCTGCGAGAATATTCTCATTATAATCTTAGTTTGGGCAGGGTGCAAGTCTGTTGGTTTTCCAGGGCTCAAGCTCGTGAAGGCGGTAAGTGCGCGCTGACCAGGGGCACCGGAGCCCAAGGGTCCCGGTGCCCCGGCAATTCGAGCCGGACCGGAGGGTGTGTCGGGATGCTACAGGTCCGGGTTGGGCATCATGAAGTCACGGATCAGGCCGGCCAGATCGTTACACCCGG
>CAZPPB010000205.1:0-5059 GCA_964588355.1 uncultured Spirochaetaceae bacterium
GGAGCGATCCTGAAGGCGGCGACCGAAGGGGACCTGAGCCTGATCAAAAACCTGTAAGCGGCTGACAGCCGGATCGATCCGCGGAATCCCGTCCGCACAACTCGTTAACTTGTAGGCTCTCTTTCTAGGTGCTACATTGTTGGCTGTGAAGACCCCCGATATACTCGGGCGTCATGGTATCGCCGCACACATGCAGAATCGGATGCCTTTCCACGGCATTCACTGAGGGCATAACGGATCACAGAAGGAGAAGGGGGAATGTCAACAAACCGATCCCGAAGAAGGCTCGTTCTGCTCGGTTGCCTTGCACTACTCGTTTTGCTTTCCTGCGGCCAGCTGTTGCTCAAAGGACTCGACGCCCAGGCTCGTGTCGGCAGCCTGATCAGGGGATTGGTTCTTCACTACCCGTTCGACGGGACTTCAGACGATGCCAGCGGGAACGGGTACGACGGCACCTTCGACGCGGGGTATTCCGTCACCTACGTCGAGGACCGTTTCGGCAGTGCAGACTCGGCGGCAAGCTTCACCGATCCGAATCCGCCCAGTCCGCCCACAGAAAACTTCGGCAATCCGAGCTACATGGACACCGGCTGGGGAACATCGCTGAGCCTGGACTCTGCCTACACCATCAACCTGTGGATCCGCGGTTACAACCCCCTTATCCCTCCGCCCGATGTGGAGATGCATCTGTTCGGAGTGGGGGCCGCCGGCTTTCCGTATCTGGCTTTATCAATGAATACGCCCGGTTATGGGGGTTTGACCTGGGGTGTTGGAGGCGGCGCCATGCCCGCCACCAACAAAGACACCGCTTCCTTCAACGGACCCTTCGACTTCTTCGACGATGATATCTGGTTTATGATCACGGCGGTGCACGAGGAAGGCTTCGGAGCGTCTCGTCTCCACCTCTACATCGACGGCGTGAAGCAGACACCGGACAGCACGACCAGTGACATGGATACTCAGGATGAACTGACTCTGGGAGCATCACTGTACCTGGCCGCCTCTCACAGCTTCGGAACCGGGGCATACAACGAGATGCACGAGCTCGTCTGCGACGACGTACGCATCTACAGCCGAGCCTTGACCGAGGAAGAGATTCAAGCCCTCTATCACCAGGGCGGATGGCTGCCGTGAAAAGCTCACCCTTGCAGACGAGAGGGCGGGGCCGCCGACTGATCCTTCCATTGCTGTTGTTCGCTGTCCTGACGGTTTCGTTGGATGCGCAGGAAGACTTCGCGCGGCGGGTGGCGGTGCTGGATTTCGAGGCTGTCGGCGTATCCCGGGATCTGGCCATAGAAGCCCAGAACGCCGTTGAACGGGCGCTGTACGAGGTCCGGGGGCTTCAACTCATCGAGCGCGGGAAAATCGACCTGATTCTCCGGGAACAGGAGATGCAGCTCTCCGACCTGGCCGATCAGGACACGGCCGTAGAGGTCGGCCGGCTCCTGGCCGCGAACACGGTGGTCACCGGCATCGTCACTCGACCCGAAGACCCGTGGCTCACCGTCAAGGTTCTGGATGTGGCGACCGGAGCCGTGCTGTTCGTGGGGGACGCAGCGGTTGGTCGAAGGAGCCGAATCGACACGGTGGCCCGCAGGCTGGCTCGGGGTGCCGAGAAGATCCTGTTCCCCGAGCGATACGAACCGCTGCTCTTGTCCCTGGGAGGCTGTGCCCAGATGGCGGTCCCTTTCACCGATTTGGCTGATTTGGTCACGGTAGGAGCAGGGGCCAGTGCATTTGCGGATCTGGAAAACCTCGGTTTGAACAACCTGGTCTTCGGCCTGCGGACGGGCCTGCTGGTCCTGCCCGGACAGACGGACAACACGAAATATCTCATGAGCGTCCCGATAAGTGTTTCGGCCGGATACCGGTGGGAGGTTCTCGAGCCGGTGTTCGTTCAGCCGACTCTCATTGCCGGGGCCGCTGCAAACATCCTGAGCTGGGACCCGGACGGCTACGTGGTAGGGTTCGACGAGCCGGTCTACGAAGTGGAGGCAGAGGCCGTCCCGCTGGCAGGAGCGGGGATCTCGGTCGGATACCCTACCCGGAGCTGGAACCTGAAGATCGATGTCGAAACCCTGGTTATGTTCGAACGCAACGACCGAATCGTCTTCCTCTCTGTGAACGTAGGAGTATACAGGCTGATTTACAACTCACGGGAAAGGTCCAAGATTTAACGAGCATAGCCTCGGTCATGCTTCCGCGGCCGGGGCTCTATACAGGGTTTATGGCTGAAACGCGTGTTCTGTTGCAGTTCGCAGGAAACCGGGATCCCCAACCGGAGAACGAGGAGGAGTGCGGGCCACTTCTTTCGCTGCTGCAGGTCCGGCAGTTCCATCAGGCCTACCTGTTCTGAACCGGCTCCGCATACCTGGAGCGAGACCGTATGGTGGCCGAGGCGGCTGAAAGCCTGTAGGAGGGCTGCCGGATTTGTAGTGCGATCCAAAACAGCCAATTCCACTACCGAACCTACCGTCAGCGAGAGGCGTATGTTGTTTTTGAGGACCAAGCCGGTCACATGCCGGGCTATGAAGTCAACTTCATCCGCCGCCGACCCGACAATCTGATATATACGACAAGGAGAGGCGATGCTCATCGACGAACGGCAGATGACCCGGTTCCCGGCCCGAAGAACCTTCAAGAAGATCTGGATCATGATAGCCGGTTTCGGGGTCTTCATTCCCATCGGGCTGGCTCTGTACTTCGGCACCGGCGAAAGGACGGCCCTGCTTGCCGTTGCCTTCGGCGGGGTGTTCACCCTGGCCCTCATCATCAAGGCTGCTGCGCCGGGTTCACGCTACGCCGTGGGTCGGGACGGGATCCTGTTGAAGAAGGGAGGATCGACAAGGCTGGTCGGCTACGACGAACTGCGAGGGACAGCCGTGCTGTCGGAAGAACAGGCGGTGGAAGCCCTGAACCGCTACCTGGCACCAGCGGTCCGAAGCGAACGAGCTCTGAACCTCAAGGCCTGGTACCGCTCGAACAGCGCGTATGGAAACTTCATCCGCTACTGCAGCGTACCGGTGCTCCAGCAGACAACCTCCGTGGGCAGCCAATTGAACATCGTGAAATTCGACAGCCGGGCCTCTGGAAGCTTCGTCATCCTAAAGCTCCTCTCAGGGGAGGAGTTCCTCCTCAGCCCCGCAGACTGTGAAGGGTTCGTCCGGCATTTCTCATCCGGCTCGAAACTCATAGACACCACCCCATCCTCCTCCTACACGGCCCCGGACTACGGTATGAATACAGAAAAAGCCGCACGAAGACGGAAGTGGCTGTTCGGCTACGCCCTGGTCACCTTCGCGGTACTCACGACCATCATCATCGTCTTCGTCGCCTTCCCATCCTTTCACAGCGCGTCCGAAGGGAGCGGCTGGATACAGCGAATCATCGGGAGCCGGTCACAGGGAGAATCCGGTGGAGAAAACACCGAGGCGGCCATGGAAACCGGCTGGGTGGATGGCGACACCTTCCGCACTCGGATCACCGCTCGATCGGAGATCTCGGCGACCGCGGACGATGAAGAAAAATCGAGGGAGTTGAACCGGGCCGTGGCCACCGGCTGGCAGTACAGCGTCATGTCCGGGATGATCGGAGCCCACCTCCGGAACTCGGGGCTGGATCCGGATGAGGAGCAGTTCGAAGCCCTCAACGAAGCGATCGAGGATCTGGTGGTCGGGCTGGAACCGGAAATTCTTACCCGGGAGGTCAATCAGGAAATGACGGAGATCACGATCGTCTTCGATCTCTCCACCCCCGGTTTTCGGGAAACGGTTGATTCTCTGCTGGAAGAAGCCCTGGAAACGACGGAATAAAAAGGGAAAACGGTTCTACTCCCACAGCCGGACCAATCTGGGTGGAGGCGGGACTTTAATGGAATCCGGCTGAAAACAGCTGTGCAGAAGAGAACGAAACCCGGGCAAACACTAGGATCGGCTTCAGAACAAGAATCCGACGCTGGCGATCACACCGTGGAAGACGGTATCGTCCTCCCATGAGCCGCCGTAGTCATCCAGGGAATCGAGGTTGTAGTTGTAGCGGATGTCGAGAAGAACTTCATCCGAGGTACGGAACTCGATGCCGCCGACAACAGCGAAAGCATACCTCTTGAATACCGAATCATTGGTCACGGGATCGGAATCACGGTCATCAGGGCTTATGATTATCTCTTTGGGAGCGATGAATCTGTACATGAACAACGGCCCTGAAAAGACGGCCCATTGTTCGGAAAAGCGGAGTTTCAGAACCGCCGACGCTTCCGCCAATCGGTAGATAGTCCCCAGTTTCACCCAATCAGAGGACCATGTGTCGTTCTGCAGTTTCATACCGCCATGGTAGGTGGTGTAAAAAAGCTCCGGCTGAATCGCCAGGAAGCGAAAAAGGGATACCTCATAGAACAACCCGATGCTGAATCCCATTCCCCAGTAGTCGCTGTGACTAATGGGTACCCCCGCCGCGATTTCCATTTCCTGCTCCCACCAGTCCTTGGAATCCTCCCAGTCCTCACCCGCCAGCTTTGATACGGTGGCGCCGACGCGCAGACCCCCGTGCGTTTCAAAGGCAAAGGCCTGAAGACAGCACAATGCGAGAATCAGACAGAGCAAAAGCTTTTTCATCTCTCCGATTATACAAGAAAAGAACCCGGATGCTCCAGCTTAGGGTGGGAACGCGGAAACCGGTTTTCGTGAGAGCAGTGACGGGGGCAACGAAAAAGTCCATTCCCATAACCCAGGGCGCGAAACCTGCCAACATTGTTGAGGTTCTTGCAGGTGCTGTGTGGGGCCAGACGGCCCTTCGAGGAGTCCGGCGGCTGGCACGAGCAGGGCGCCAGCTCGTGTGGCAATGGTTGAGCTGGTGGGTCGGGTGGGACCCGGGCACTGCGCGAGAGCGGGTACGGGTGGCGCGCGCCGAGCAGGCGGCCCCGTGCGTTTCCGCGGAAACGTCCTGGCCATCCCGGGCCGACGGGATGGTGAAGCTCGCCGAGTCGTTCCTGGCAGACCATCACGGGAGCGGAAGCGCCGGAGAGCGCTTCCAGGTCACGGTGCATCTGGACCAGGACGTG
>CAZPPB010000206.1:0-4884 GCA_964588355.1 uncultured Spirochaetaceae bacterium
TCGGTACGGGAAACAACACCTATTTCGGCAGAACCGCACAGCTGGTCGAAAAGGCGCACACTCGTAGCCACTTCCAGAAAGCCATATTGCACATCGGTAATTACCTCATCGTCCTGGCTTTGGTCCTCGTGATTTTAATCATCACCGTGGCGCTGTTCCGGGGAGATCCCATGCTGACCACAATTCTGTTCGCATTGGTTCTCACGGTGGCTGCTGTTCCTGTTGCCATGCCTACCGTCCTCTCCATAACCATGGCGGTGGGCGCCCGGATTCTGGCGGCCAAACAGGCCATTGTAAGCCGCCTGGCTTCCATTGAAGAGCTGGCCGGCATCGACGTACTTTGTTCCGACTAAACCGGCACGCTGACGCAGAATAAGCTAACCTTTGGGGAGCCGTTCACAGTAGGTTCAAACTCCGCGGAACAGGTGATTCTTTACGCCGCCCTGGCTTCGAGGGCCGAAAACCAGGACCCAATCGATTTAGCCGTGCTCGGAGGCCTTAAGGAGGAGCAGGAGCTGAAATCCTACCAGGTTCTACACTTCCAGCCCTTCGATCCGGTGCATAAACGTACGGAAGCAGAGGTCAAGGGCGGCGATGGCAAGAGCTTCAAGGTTGCAAAGGGCGCCCCGCAGGTGATCCTGGACCTTGCTTCCCCTTCGCCGGAGATCCGGAAGCAGGTCGAGGAAGCGGTGGGTATGTTCGCGGCCAAAGGGTATAGGGCCTTGGGAACGGCCCGCATCGATGAAACCGGGCAGTGGCAGATACTGGGCGTTATCCCTCTCTTCGATCCGCCCCGAGAGGATTCAGAATCCACCATCGAAACCGCAAAACAACTGGGTGTCAAGGTGAAGATGATCACCGGAGACCAGGTAGCCATCGCCAGGGAAATCTCGGATCAGTTGAAACTCGGGCCGAATGTACTCGATGCCAGCCTCTTTGGTGACACCAAGCATCATGAGGCCGGTCAGCTGGCCGAGGCCATCGAGACCGCTGACGGGTTTGCCCAGGTTTTCCCGGAACACAAATACCATGCATGATGAGCTACGCGATATACCGCATTACGGAGACGATCCGGGTGCTCCTGTTCATGACGCTTTCAATCCTGGTCTTTAATTTTTATCCGGTCACAGCGGTTATGATCGTCCTTCTAGCATTGCTGAACGACGGAGCCATCCTGTCCATTGCTTTTGATAATGTCCACGGCTCGGATGAACCGGAATCCTGGCATATGCCGGTGGTTTTGGGGATAGCAACCGTGTTGGGTATTGCCGGACTTATCGCTTCCTTCGGCCTATTCTACTTGGGAGAGAGGGTTTCCCATTTCGATCGGGCATTCCTCCAATCGTTGGTGTATTTAAAACTCTCCGTTGCAGGGCACCTCACCATTTTTATCACCCGGACCAGGAAGCCCTTCTGGTCCATTGCTCCTTCCCGAGCCCTATTTCTGGCGGTATGGGGAACACAGGTCGTGGCAACGCTGATCACGGTGTACGGCTTGTTTATGACTCCCATCGGCTGGACCTGGGCGCTGGCAGTCTGGGGATACGCCCTTGTCTGGTTCCTGATAAACGACCGTATCAAGCTGGTTGCCTATCGCCTGTTTCATCCTGCAAATGAACCCGTGTTGGACAAGATGAAAAAACTAAGAGAAGTGTGAAAATGCAGTTGCCGGCACCTCGGCTTGTTCATTAGCGCTGCAGATCTGGGCAGCTTGCCCACTCTGGGTCAAATCTAACGTGAAAGACCTGATACCATGACGGGTAGGTGTTGTTTGCCTAAAATCCAGTTGTGAGCCATAGTGATAGGAAAGGAGATGCTGATTGCAGCAACAGGAATCCTGTTCTGCCTTGTTCTATTCAGTATCTTCCAACATCAAGGAGGTCTGCTGTGGTAAAAAATTATCCTGAGCATTACAAGCATCTTCGAGAGCTGATGGTTGTATCGCTTTTCACGTTCACGACGCCCTTGCCGTCGGTGCCAGCACAATAGAAATCGCGGAGGCGATTGGAGTGGCTGTCTTGATGGGGGGCGGGCCTTCGGTGATGTACGGATGTGAAGCCTTCGAGGTCTTTAAGCAGTTCGAAGCACAAGAGAAATAATAGATCGAGATTGTTCTGTGTGTGACATGGAAGGAAAATCATGAAGATCGGATTTGCGATTTCCGGCGCCGCTTCAAGGATTGCCCAGGAGATGGTGCTGCTCAAGCATCTCGTGCAAGGTCGAGCTTTCCACGAAGTGCAAGGCAAGCCGATCATCCCGGATGTAATCTCCGGTTCCAGTTCGGGTGCTCTGAATGCCGTGGCAGTGAATGCGATCCTGCTCGGCGAAGGATTGATCGAGACGGGCCGGAGAGAGTCTGCGTTCAATTGGGAGGCGTATGAGAAGCGTCTCATCGGGCTTGGAAACCACGATGTCTACGTCGGCGGAGGTGTCATTCCGGAAGCTGTGAAGATCGTACGACAAGGAGCGATTTTTGATACCAGGCCATTGCGGGAGCTTCTTGAGCGACTGGTCAACAATCAGATGAATTTTTTCACTCTGGGGGATCTTCCGATTAAAACCTATATCTCCGTTGTGGAGAGGGACACGGGGCGTGTACATCGTTTGTGCAGCCAGACCAACAAGGATCTTCCCATCGTGGATGTGCTCATGGCTTCAACCTCGATTCCGGTGGCATTCCCTCCTCAACATCTAATCGTTCCGGGTTCGAAGAAGCCGGTGCTCTGCTTCGATGGTGGTGTTGGAGTCGACGGCATTCCGGTAAACGCTCTTCGCGACGAACGTTGTGAAGATCTGTATGTTATTCGTCCCATGGCCTACGATCCGCAGAAACCTTCGAATAAGCAATCACCCCTCGCGCACTTCCAGATCGTGTCCACGGCTGTACGTGCTTCCGAGTATCTGCGGGAATCCCTGCTCTCCTTTGCTCTCTGTCGGGCGGTACGCTACGCCGGCTCTACGGCCTACTGCTATATGCCCAAGCTTTCGTACAACTATAATCTGCTGGATTTCACATGCGGCCGCGAACAGATTGAAGAAACCTTACGCTGGGTAGAGGACCCGGGAAATACCCCGCTTAGGATTCAGGATGCGTTTCCCGATCTCTTAGATGATCTGAAATCTATTCAGCCGGGCTCCTCGTAACTACCAGAAAAAGTCTCTGCTTGTTTGTCTTCAGCTCGTTTAGATCATACCCCTGAACCGGAAAGGGTGTTCAGGATATTGTTGATCACAGCCGCCAGGCTGGGGTGAGCTGCTGAAAAGTAATTGAGAGATTCACTGAGTCTCTGCCCGAGGGATTCGTGGTCCAGCTCGTCGGTATCCGAACGCTCCAGTTGGCGTAGTGTCTTGTCAATATCCTTTTTCAATGCTATCAGGGCATCCTTGGTCGGTGCATCCGTGCCTATAAGTTTGCCGAGTTCCTGTTGAAGCTCTTCCAGGTGTTTATAGATTTTGTTGTTTTTCATATTTCCAGCTCCGTCCAGTTGGTTTGATACTCGAATTGGGTTTTATAAAGTATCCGCTCGATAATGATTTTCCCGATTGTATCCGGGAACCGTGGATTGGTCAAAGGAAAGCCACCAAGGGGTGCATCCGAAGATCAATCGGGTGATTTCGTACGGAAGACCAAGCTGATCAGGCGGTCGCGCAACGCCTCGCTCAAGCCTTCGAACTGAAGTTGAAGAAACTCCTCCCCGTGCGATTTCCGAACCACCCTGGTCGCCAGTGTCATGTGCTCAGCCCCCGCCCGCAGGGTCAGTATAAGCCGATCTCCCGGTTTAACTGAAGCGCCTGGATTTTCAATGCGGGCGCCGCCGCCGCTCAAGTCGAGAATGGTGGTCGTGAGCTGCCGTTCCGGATTGTTCTCCAGCGCAAAGGAAGCAGAAAGCTTTACCGGTTTGCGGTAGTATTTCCTGCGCTGCGACCTTTTGATCGTCTCCGAATGATCCAGATATGCATCGCGGCCGCTGACCTTGCGGACATGGGTGAGGAAGGCAAACAATCCGGATTTGTTCTGAAAGTAGACGGTCAGCGGGATACCTCGCTCGGGAAGGGCGCTTCCCTCATCCATGGCGGCTATCAGCGCCTCAGGGTCCTGGCGGGTCACCTGCCCTTTCATCGTGGGCCTGCCCTTCTGCGTGAGGATGAGGCGCATGCCGCGCGGGAGTTCAGAGCTGGAGGCAGGGACGTCTTCCGGCCGGAGGGCACCGAAGTCCAGCTTCAGCCGGAGGGCTGTAAGAGTCATTTCGGGCACCTCCTCCCGCTCTCTGAGCTTCGCCGCACAGGCATCGAAGGTGTGCGAGTTGAGAAGCACGAGATACTTTTTATCCGGGGGTTTGCAGTAGCCGGCCAGCCGGTCCACCAGGGTCCGTTCTGAACGGCTTAAGCCCAGCCGCCGGGTGAGGTGCTCATAGACCTCGACGGTGTTGCGAAAATGTCTGGCTTTGGCCTTGAACTCCTGCAGGAAATAAACGAGCACGATCAACAGAACAAACGCAGCCAATACCACGATGAACAGAATCCGCTGCTCCGGCGATTGGATGAACCCACGAGAGATACTGTAAAGAAAGCCACTGACGTTTTGAGTATCCATAGCTTTGCGCCCCTAATATTCGAAGCTCACCTGGGCCGTCAGGCTCAGGGCGTTGTCACCGCTGAACACGGTGAACTCGTTACCATCTCCGCCCCCGTTGTAACCGAGGGAGAGGCTGAAGGGAATCATCTTGGAAAGATCAAAGCTGCCCTTCAGGTTCACGGTGTAAGACAGGTCGGAGATGTTCATGAAGCCGGATGGTTTGCTGAGCTTGTTATGGATCCGGTCGGCCAGACCCACCTCCTCGATCACCCGCATGACCGCCTGCTCCCGCTCCCGTTTGGACGGGC
>CAZPPB010000207.1:0-4776 GCA_964588355.1 uncultured Spirochaetaceae bacterium
AGACTCTCATCTCGAGCAATTATTACTCTGAATCAGACTTCTGGAAAATCTGGAATAAGGAAAATTACGACAAGGTAAAGGGCAAAACTGACCCGAACAATATTTTCCGCGACCTTTATACAAAGACTTGCAGAACAATGATGGGGTTGGAAAGGCAAGGTACCCATTAAAAATACAAAAAAGAAAAACATATCTTTCCTTATATGAATGTAAAACAGATCGTTTTAGACGATAGTTTCGCCACGGTTCACTGAATGGCCTAACCTCCGAGCACCGAATCCAGGGAGAAGTCAGAGCGTGGCTGACCCAGTACCCTGCATGCTCGTCGTTCTGATACCCCGTGGCGCTCCATCACACCGTCCACTGCTGCCCTGCATCGCGCAGGGCTCAGAAGTAACCCTTAAGCTGCATCCTTCAGGATTGCGTTGTCCAAAGAAAGATCAGCTACCAGTTTCTTCAGCCGATCGTTCTCCTTCTCAAGCATCTTCAGGCGCTTTGCTTGTTCGGTGCGGATCCCGCCGTACTCCCGACGCCAGCGATAGTAGGTGTGATCCGAGATTGCCAGTTCCTTGGCCACCTCATGAATCGACTGGCCTTGAGAGATCAGGACCTCCGCTTGTCTCAGTTTGTTGATGATCTGCTCCGTGGTGTATCTCTGTCGTGGCATCTCTGCCTCCCTGTGTTAGTCACCAGCGCTGAAATCCATTATAACGCTGGATCAGTTTTTGGGGGGCAGGTCAGTTCGCTGCGATTCTGTAGGTATTATTCATCACCCAAAGGATGCATATTCCCATTCGGCTCCTGTGGGGATCCGGTTGCCGCCGAAAGAAAAATCACAGCTCACGCGAATTCTGCTTTATCATGGAAAGCATTGGCTTTCAATTGGAATATCAAATATAATTTCAATGTACGATCCGGAAATTATCATCATCCATGGACTCTACGCAGTAGGGGGAGAGAGTTTTCTCAAGACTCTACGTGAACGGGTCCCTTCCGTTAGGGAAAGCAAGGGAGTTATTTTTGGCAAGAGATCCTTCTATGGAGCAGACAGCAGCGGGCATCAGCACGACAAAAGGAATAGAGGGAGATCTAAGAATTAGCAAGGCCGAACGGGCCATCCTGCGTAGTCTGGCCTGCAAAGTGGCGGAGTTGGCGGCCCGCCCGATTGAAAGGGAAAAGGCGGAGCTTTGGACCCGGCACAACGATCTGGGGGAAGTGCGTCCTCCGATCTTCTGCGATCCGGAAAACGGCTGGAACGAGATCATCACCCAGGACCAGATTCTCTGCCAGAAACCCCTGTTTCGAGTTTGGGAAATGGCTCTGCGAAAGGAGATCTTCTGGGGAGCCGAGATGGGGGACGATCGGGTGATCGAGCCCTACTTCAACGTCCCGTACAACTATACCGACACCGGCTGGGGGCTCTCCGAGATCAAGATAGGCGGAGACGACGGCGGTTCCTACGTGTGGGAAGCTCCCATCGGGGAATACGAGAAAGACTTTCCCAAGCTCCGGTTCCCGGTAATCACGGTGGACTACGGGATGACGCATAGAATCGTGGATTTGGCGCAGGAGATCCTGGGAGACATCCTCACCGTGCGGCTGCGGGGCATCTGGTGGTGGACGTTGGGCATGACCTGGGACTTCATTCGACTTCGAGGATTGAACAACTTCATGTTGGACATGTACGACAACCCTGACTGGGTCCACCAAACGATGAAATTCTTGAGCGACGGGACTCAGGCTAGACTGGATTTCCTGGAAGAAAACGGCCTGCTAGCCCTGAATACCGAAGGAAGCTACGTCGGTTCCGGAGGATTCGGCTGGACACGGCAGCTGCCGCAGGAAGATTTCAATCCCGAACATGTTCGTACCATCGACATGTGGGGCTTCGCCGAAAGCCAGGAAACAGTCGGGGTATCCCCGGAAATGGTCGCCGAGTTCATCTTTCCGTATCAGAAACCGATTCTGGAGCGCTTCGGGCTGAACTGCTACGGCTGCTGCGAGCCGATCGATCCACGTTGGCATATCGTGAAAAAAATCCCACGGCTCCGGCGGGTTTCCACCTCCCCTTGGGCTGATCGAGAGAAGATGGCAGATATGCTTGGCAAGGACTACATCATTTCCTTGAAGCCTTCTCCTTCTCCTCTGGCCGAACCGAAGATGGAAGAAACTACGGTGCGGGAGAGCCTGCGCAAGGATCTGTTGGCAACCAAAGACTGCCGTGTAGAACTGATCATGAAGGACAATCATACTCTGGGGGGAAATCCTGGCAACGCCGTGCGTTGGTGTCAGATCGCCCGGGAGGAGATCGAAAAAATCTACTAGCCGAGCCTGAAACAACTGGATTTGGCGGTAAGGAGGTGAAACGGCAAGGATTGTGTCTTGTCAATCTCACAAAAGTACATGAAGGGGGTGATAGAGGAACACAAAAGAAGACAGCGTACGTAAGAAACAAGCGAGTGATATAACAATCGATGTACCTAAGAAGGAGGAAATTTAGGTATGAAAAAAGCATTAACAATACTAATCGTTATCGGATTGATGGTCTCCTTTGGCTTTCTTCTCGGCTGTGCGAAGGAAAAGCCTGCCGAAGAAGCAGTGGAGGCCGTGACCAAGCCAGGAGAGGGGATGTATTTCCGGCTGGTTACCCACGGAGGGGATGATCCCTTCTGGGCCGTCGTGCAGCAGGGCATGAGAGACGCCGCCGACGAGCTGGGCTGCCGGGCAGAGATCGACCTGGCCGGTGGTGACTTGGCCAACCAACAGAAGAAGTTCGAAGAGGCGGTGGCTTCAAAACCGGACGGCATCGCAGTGGTCATCAACGACAACACGGCCTGGGATAAGCCGGTTGCCGACGCCTTAGCGGCTGGGATACCGGTTATCGGCATCAACAATGACGACACCGAGGGTCCGGCCGGCAACAAGCGGCTGTGCTACATCGGTCAGAACGAGCGCCGAGCCGGCTACATGATCGGTCTGGCGGTATTCTCAGCGGGTAAAGCCAAAGGCGTGAACATGGCCAAAGCCCACGTAGCCATGGCCGCTGAAGTTCCCGGCGCCGCCTATGCAACAGTGCGGGCGTTGGGTGTAAAGGACGCCATGGCGGAGTTCGGCATAAAAAGCTTCGAGATGGGCGACGCCGGTGGTCTCGAGATGACCACCGTGGAATCCCGACAAACCTCATACCTGGTCGCCCATCCGGAAACTACTTTCTTTTTCGGCGCGGGGGGTATCTGTACCGACAGAATAACCAGCTCGTTGAAGAATGCGGGGAAGGCGGCGGGTGAAGTGCTTGCCGGCGGCTTTGATGCCGCTCCCGGCACGGTGGAAGGCTTGAAAACAGACTTTCTGGTAGCTTCGATCGACCAACAGCAGTACCTCCAGGGCTACTACGCCGTGTACACACTCTATCTGTACAATAAGTTCGGTCTGACCCCGAACATCGACACCGGCGGATACCTGATCAACAAAGACAACCTGGGACTGATCGAGGAACTGTCCGGAACCTATCGATAGAAGCGCCGGGCGACGCTCGAAAACGAAGAGAAAGGGGGCAGATATCTATCTGCCCCCCCAGTCATTCTTACGGGAGAGACAAGTGCAAGGATCGAAGTTTAAGTTCACGTACAGCGAAGGATTGACCGCACCCATTACCTTTGTCGCCGCCGTTCTGATCTTCGCGATCTTCACACCAAATCACATATTTATCAACCCTCACAACCTGAGGTCGATAGCCAAGCTGACCCCGGATCTAGGGATCGTGGCGTTGGGAATCGGCGTCCTGATGATCTGCGGGGAGTTCGACCTCTCCATCGCCTCGGTGCTCCCCTTCTGCTCCTATATCTTCATCCTGTTTGTAAAAAATGGAATGAACCCGTTTGTCGGCTACCTGCTTCTGCTTCCTATTGGGGCCGCCTTCGGCTTGTTTAACGGGGTCCTGGTGGTAAGCACCGGATTGCCGTCGTTTATCATTACCCTGAGCACCATGATGTTCTGGCGAGGGCTGTTGTACGGGGTCAGCCGCATGATGCCGATCAGCATTCTGCGCTACGTACCAGGCGAATCCTCCTTTGCCAGGATGCTCATTGGGCAGGTTGGACCTATCCCGGTGCAAGTCATCTGGTTCGTAGGATTTGCCCTGCTCCTGGGTTTCATTCTCCATCGCCACAAGTTGGGAAACTGGATCTTTGCCACCGGCAGCAATCCACAGGCAGCCAGAGCCATGGGTATCGACACCAGAATGGTCAAGATCGTCTGTTATATGACCATTGGGGTCCTTTGCGCCTTCGTGTCTGTCATGCAGTCCGTCCGCCTGGGATCTTTTGCCGCTACCCAGGGTATCGGTTTCGAGCTGAAAGCCATAGCCGCCGTCGTGGTTGGCGGCACTTCCCTGCGGGGCGGTGTGGGCCGGATGTTGAGCATCTTCCTCGGGGTATTCATCATCCAGATCGTCGAGAACGGACTGATTCTAATGCAGGTGCCGGTTTTTGGTGTAGAAGCGTTCATCGGGATCGCCGTCGTAGTATTTGTGATCCTCAACAATCTCTTATACCGACAGCTATCCAGATAAACTGATAGCTTAGAGAGGTAGGTAGCGTATGTCAACGATAGACACCAGTTCCAACCCACTACTGAGGATGGAAGGTATCCATAAATGGTTTGGAAAGGTCCACGCCCTGGAGGGAGTGGATTTCCAGGTCAACAAGGCAGAAGCCGTGGGGTTGGTCGGGGATAATGGTGCGGGAAAATCAACTCTGATCAAGGTCGTTTCAGGTT
>CAZPPB010000208.1:0-3364 GCA_964588355.1 uncultured Spirochaetaceae bacterium
CCCGTCCACTGCTTCATAAAAGTGGCCACACAGCCCGTGATTGGCTGTAGATAAAAAAGACCGGAATCGTTACCGGTCGACAAAGGAGACGCATTATGCGAAAAGTGTTGCTGTTAGTTCTGGTGCTGGGCCTGCTGGCATCCATGGTATGGGCCGGAGGGCAGAGCGGTGCAGAGGAAATGTCACGGATCGTCCACTTCCACTGGACCGAGACATCCTATGACAAGATCAACAATCACGCCGTGGAGTTGTTCAAGGCCAAACATCCGGAAGTAGATGTTCAGATCCTGCTCCTGCCGGACGCCGATCGGCGCGACAAGATCCGCGTGGCTTTGGCAGCCAAGGGTGAGATCGACAGCTTCGCCCTGAGCAACGGCGAGTCCGCCGAATTCTTGAGCGCCGGCCAGATGGTGCCCATCGAACCCGAAGCGTTCGGCAAAACTTCAGTCCAGCAGGTAGTGGATATGTGGACCCCCGGGGCCATCAACACCTGCGGCGGGGTGTGGGACGGCCAGTATTACGGGATCCCCTTCGAGCTGTCGAATTACGTGGCCTGGGTAAACGTCGAGTTTATGAAAGAGGCCGGGCTCAACCCGGCTACCGACAAGCCCGAGACCTGGGATGAGTTCGTCGCCGTGGGCAAAAAGCTGGTCAAAGAAGAGGGCGGCACCCGGGTGCGCAACGGCTTCATGGCCAACTCCAAGGCCGGTATCTTCAGTTATCTCGTACTGTTGGCCATGATGACCCAGCGCGGTCTGGACTGGGGAACCGAGGAGGGGATCGTGGCCAGTATGGATCAACCCCGGGAAGTGGCCAGGGCATTGAAGACCTATACCGATTTCGTGGTCAAAGACGAGATCTGGGACCCCAGCCTGGCTGAAGACGACCGCAGCGGTTTCGGAACCGGCAAGACCGGGATGTTCCTGACCGGCGGAACCTGGTACTGGGGCGTGGCGGACAACTGGGAAATGCCCCGCGAAAACATCCAGCCCTTCCCCTATCCCCGTTATCCCGACGGTGCGGATGTAGGCGGCGTGGGCTATGGTTACTGTCTGTACGTGTCCCGTCTGGCAAAGGATCCGGTCCTTGTCTTCGAGTGGCTCGATACAATGGCCACTCAGACCAATGAGTTTATCAAGCTGGGCTATCACCAGCCCCGGGTCAAGAACTCTGACGGTTCTCAGGCGTTGGATCCGGAGCTTGCCAGGGCTTCCATCCCCTACTACGACGAGGTTTTCAAGGGCGAACTGGCCAAAACCTCGGTATGGCTGTCCTCAACCAAAGGCGCCCAGGTCGAAGACGCTGTCTGGAACGCCGTCTCCAGTGTGATATATGGTGGAGGCAGTGTAGATGATGCGGTGGCCATGCTGCAGAATGACATTCGCGCGGTGTATGAGTAGGTAACGACTTCTGCATGTCCCCGGTCCGGTGATCGGGGACATGCATTTCAAGGGAGCCCGGCCTTTATGCGAAAAGCCAGCTACTCGGTGACCCGTCTGCAACGTCACGGGTATATCTTCATCCTTCCTACATTGGTATTCTTCTCCCTCTTTCTGATCTATCCGATCATCAGCGCTTTCCGCCTGTCGCTGTTCGAATGGAACCTGCTGGCCCCCAAAGAGTTCGTCGGTCTCCAAAACTTCATCAAGATGGCCGGAGATTCCCGGTTGTTGAATTCCTACCTGCGCACGATCCACTTCAGCGCCGTCAGCGTAGCAGCCATCAATCTCCTGGCCTTTGTATTTGCCGTCATGCTCGGCAGTCGTCTGCTCCGATTCAAGAATTTCTGGCAGTCCCTGATCTTCCTGCCGGTGGTGCTGTCGATCGTGGCCGTGGGGGTGGTGTGGGAGTTCATGTATCAGGGAACCGGACTGATACCGATTGTGCTCAGGGAGATCATCGGTGTCTCTCCGGACTGGCTCACAGATACCCGGGTAGCGCCGTACGCCGTGATCATCACCTACGTATGGAGATCGGTGGGCTACTACATGGTGATCTACATCGCCGGACTGCTGGGCGTGCCGGAGAGCTACTACGAGGCGGCCCGCATCGACGGTGCCGGTTTCTGGGCTCAGTTGTTCTACATCACCATTCCGAGCCTGCGCAACACCTTCACGCTGGCCATAGTCTCCTGCGTCATCTTTACCTTCGGCCAGTTTTCGATTCAATACGTGATAACCCAGGGAGGACCGAGCCGTTCCACGGAGGTGCTTTCACTGCTCATCTTTCGGGAAGCGTTCAGACTCAGCAAGTTCGGCTATTCGTCGGGGATATCGGTAATCTTTTTCCTGACCCTCCTCATCTTCTCCCTGATTCAGCTGCGGCTGTTCAAATCCGGCGCCGTCGGAGCATAGCAGATATGTCTTCGGTCAGAGTTACAAAAAGAACTCAGAGCACGATCCTCTACCTTGTCGTGGCAAGTGTAGGGATTATCTTCGTTTTCCCTTTCTTCTGGATGGTTTTATCCTCCTTCAAACTGAACAAGGATATCCTTGCTGTTCCCCTGCGGTTCTTCCCGCCCGTGTGGAACTGGAACAGCTATGTCAGGGTGTTTACCGCCTACCCGGATTTCAACTTCCCCCGATATATACTGAACAGCTTCATCGTAACGATTTCTGCGGTTCTGCTGTGCCTGTTCTTCTCTGCTACTTCGGGATACGGTTTTGCCAAGTACAGGTTCAAGGGCAACAACTTCTTCTTTACCCTCGTACTGGCCACGATCATGATCCCCTTTCAGGCCATCGTTGTTCCCCTTTTTATCCTGGTGCGCCAGATGGGACTGCAGAACTCCTACGCAGGGCTTATAATACCGGAAAGTCTGACCGCCTTCGGGGTTTTCATGATGCGCCAGTTTTTCTACTCCGTACCGGATGAGTTCATCGAAAGCGCCCGCATCGATGGTGCCAATGAATACGCGATTTTCACCAGAATCAGCATGCCCATGGCCAACACGGCCCTTCTGGCCCTGGTGATCTTTCATGCACAATGGGTCTGGAACCTGCTCATCTGGCCCTTGATCCTGATATCCACCCCCGAGAAGGTCGTGCTGGCACAGGGGATCGCCCTGTTCAAGGGAGGGTACAATACACCGTACCCGGAGCAGCTGGCGGCAGGAGTGATCGCCTGCCTGCCCCTGGTAATTCTCTACATCTTTCTCTCCAAGTACTTCGTGCAGGGGATCACCATGACGGGGTTGAAAGGGTAGGGATTTTTCAAGCCTTCAATCCAAAAACAATCGCTCCGTTTCGACCTCCCTGCTCAGCAGCCGGCCGGCAACACGGCGCAGTTCGTCAGGCCTGGCTTTGAACAGCAGGATCGCGACGTGGCCGTCCTGCTCCTCCCCGGGACCGAGCGCAGCGGCGGG
>CAZPPB010000208.1:3464-4758 GCA_964588355.1 uncultured Spirochaetaceae bacterium
CGGACGATTCCGAGGGCAAACGACCGGCCGTCCAGACGATCGATGGCCAGATCGCAGCGCAAGGCGAGCTCGCCGTTCGAAGTCTCGATCCTCCGGTAGTTGCCCGGGTCCAGTTGAGGGGGAACCCTCCAATCCTCGGCACTGGTTCCAAAAAATCCCCAGTTCCCCAGTTCAGGGGCCAGCCAGGTCCGCTGTCCGCCCACGCACCAGGAACCCTTTCCCAGCAGCGGGCTCACCCAGAACAGGCACTCCCGGTCCACCCCTGCGGCCAGCACTTTGGCGCCCAGTTCGGCAACGACGAGCGCCCAACCACCACCATCGGTCTCCAGGCACTCGTACATCAAGTTCTCGGCCTGCAGGGCACATTCGATCTCTTCCCGTGTGCGCATCTTCCTCGGCCCTCCTGTACTGCGCTGTCCCCTCGATGTGCTGCAGCCTAGGGCAGCAGCCTGAAGTCGGGCATGTACCCGTGGATCCGGTAGGCTCGAAATCCCTCGGCGTACAGACAGCCCGCCTGCAGCCCCCGAAACTCGGCCAGGATCCTGCAGTGTTCCGCGAAGGCGTGGATCTGGAAGGTGTCCATCCAGGCATACTGGCTCTTATGGCGCTCGAGGGCCTTGATCTTCAGTTCATAGGTATCCGTGATATCGACGTATGCCTCCGGCTCGAAATGGAGCCCCGCGGCGGTATCCCAATAGAACAGGGAGGGAGCCTTTTCGATCGGCGGTTCGTCGGCGGCCACGTTTTTCCCGGGCAGGGAGAGCATCACCCGGCCCACGATGGTTCCGGTTATGTTGTGATCGGTGCTGCGATCGCCCGGGAAGTTGGTGAAGATCACATCCGGATCGGCCCAGCGGATGGCGTTGAGCACGTCTCGGCGCACCTCCGGGCCGTCCATGAGACCCTCGTCGTCGTATCTCAGGAAGCGCACCTCCGCATCGTAGAAACGAGCCGCCTCCAGCTGTTCGGCTTCCCGGGTGCGGGCGATCTCTTCCCGACCATCGATGATATTGGAGCCGATGTTGCCGCTGGTGGTGAGGGCGATGAAGATTTTGTGGCCCTTCAGTTTGTATTTCAACAGCGTGCCGGCACACAGAAACTCTACATCGTCCGGGTGGGAACCGAAAGCCAGGATGTTCATCGATGACTGCCTCCTTGTGGTGTGGATAGGTTGGTCGTTTGTTTGTATTATAGAGATATAGCAATAACGGTGTAAGTGGAACCGGAGAGGATGCAGCCATGCTGAAAACCGCCATCGCCTTTGCCGATATCACGCCTGCCGAGAGCGTACCGC
>CAZPPB010000209.1:0-4737 GCA_964588355.1 uncultured Spirochaetaceae bacterium
AATCGCCATCCTGCATGGCCAGCCCGATTCCGGCAACGGCCGCTTCTTCGCCGACAGACAGATGGAGCATGGAGCCGGCGGTCAGCCCCCTTAGGAACATCTCCCCCGTGGCCTCTTCGAACTCCCGGATCCGCAGCATCGTCTCGAGAAGCTCGAGGCGCAGGCTGTTGGACAGATTGGTGTTGTTTTTCATCGACGATCAGCTTCGAATCGAGTCGACCTTGTCCATGAAAGCACGGACCCGGGTTTCATCGACCTCATTCCAGGTATGACCGTCGCGCTTGAAGGTGGTTCCCACCACCGCCCCGTCGGCGATCGCCAGCTGCTCTTCGACATTCTCCAGGCGGACACCGGTGTTGGCCAGAACGATAGTGTCGGGAACAGCCTCTTTGACAACCCGCAGCGTGGCCGAGGAGGTGGACTCTCCGGCTATCAGCCCGGAGACGCACAGAGCGTCGGGTTTGCCGTTGAAAACCGTGGACCGGGCTATATCCGCGATTTTCCGGTCGGCCAGGTAGCTCGCCGCTTCGGGAACGATGTTGTAGAGTTTTCTGATCGAATCGCCGCCCAGGGCGTGCTGCCTGCGCGCCACCGCCCCGCAGTTCGTGTCCCAAACACCGAAGTCGCTCGCGTAGGCGCCCGTGAAGATCTCGCGGACGAAGGACGCGCCGGTCGCGACGGCCAGTTCGATCGATGCCGTTGGGTCCCAGAGCACGTTGACCCCAAAGGGCACCGTTATCGCCTTCTTCAACTCTCCAATCACCCGGGCCATGCACACCGTCACGATCGGTTCCACCTTGGTCAGATACGGAAGGCTGAACTCATTCGAAAACATGACCGCGTCCACTCCGCCGCGCTGCAGCGCCTGGAGATCCGCGGCGGCCATATCGATGACCCAGGGCATGCCTTTGTCCGCTTCGTAGCCCGGATCCCCCGGCAGGGCCCTCAAATGGCACATCGCGATTATGGGTTTGTCCACGCCGAATATCTCTTTGACCCAGCTCATCTGTGAATCGGTACTCCTTCTGTTCGGGATTTCGCGCTAATTATAGTCGTGCCTGCGCGGCGGGTCAAGGAACAGCGGCGGACAGCAGCGGATCTTTGTCAGCCTGCCGTGGTATCGGACAGCTCGTGCATCAGCGACTTGTTCGTCTCGTACAGGGATCTGAAGATCCCGTACAGCGGGGCATACCTGCGATGAGCTTCCGGATCGGGTTTGATCAGGCGGGTACTCTGCACCCATCGGGTCACCTCTGCCAGATCGGTGAACAGGCCGACCCCAACGGCGGCCATAAAGGCGTCCCCGTAGCTGGCGCCGTACTGGCGATCCGGTATGGCGAGCTCGATATTCGTGATGTCCGAGACACACTGTATCCACAGAGCATTTTGGACGCCCCCCCCGACCGCCCGGACGTGCAGCGCTTCGGCTCCCTCCTCCCGCATCACCTCCAGGTTGTGCCGGACCGCGAAGCCGACCCCTTCCATGATGGCCCGGTACAGATCACCGCGGGTATGCTTCAGGCTCAATCCGAAAAACATGCCCCTGGCTCTGTGGTCGTGCAGCGGAGTCCGCTCACCTTCGAAATACGGCAGGGCTATCAGGCCCTTTGCTCCCAGGGGCGATCGAGCCGCCTCCCGAGCGAGCAGCGCGTAGGCGCTGTCTCCACCGGCGTTCTCCCGCGCAACCTCCGCCTGGGCAAACTGTTCCCGGAACCACGTGGTCAGGCTTCCCGAGGTGGACATACCCCCCAGTAGGGCCCACGTTCCCTTCTCGAGGAAGTTGGAGCTCCAGAAGTGCTCGGTCTCCCGCAGCTGCTCCGTCTTCAGAATGAAGAACAGGCTGCTTCCGAACATGAGCATCATGTCACCCGTTTCGGACACTCCGGCGCTTATCGCTTCCGCCGCGGCGTCCGTGGTGCCGGCGACCACCGGAGTCCCTTCCGCCAGCCCGGTCTGTGCGGCCGCAGCGGCGGTTACCGTACCCACGATTTCACAGCTCCAGTACGTTTTCGGCAGACGATCCGTGGGTGTGACGTGCCGGGCGGCCTCTTCATGCCAGCGCAGATCGTGGACATCGAAAAGCGGCGAATATCCGCCGGCTGTGTAGATGTCGATGCTGGGCAGGCCGGTGAGCCTGTAGACCAGATAGGCCTGGCTGGTCAGGAACCATCGGGTTGCCTCGTAGACGGAGGGTTCGTGGTTGCGGATCCAGAGGATTTTCGGACCGGATGCCTGGGAGCTCAGGTGCGCCGCGCTGATGCGGAAGATCTCCTCCCTCCCCAGGGACTGTTCCAGCGACTCGATCTCTGCGGCGGCTCGGGTGTCGATGCCGTAGAGGATCGCCGGCCGCAGAGGCCGGCCTTGATCGTCGATGGGAAGAACGCAGGAGCCGATCCCGCTGGTGCCGACGGCCAGAACCTGTTCGGGTTTTACCCCGGAGGTGTCGAACAGGGCCCGCACGATCCCGGTAAAGTCCTTCCACCAAACACGGTCTGCGTCGTGCTCGAAATGCCCGGACTGCGGCATATCGAGCACGTGCTGCACGGCATGGTCGGCGACGACCTGTCCGTTCGGCCGTACCAGCACCCCCTTCGACGAGTAGGTGCCGATATCCACGCCAAGCAGGTATTCGTCTTTCATCTATGCACTCCGGTCGCGAATCAGTTCCCTGCTCATCTTGCCTCCTCAGACGAGAAATTTCCCTTTCTCGAAGATCAACTCGTCGTCAAGGAACACCTGGCCCTCCCGCCGCGTGTCCTTCACAATGTCCCAATGGATGGCGGAACTGTTCGTGCCTCCCGTGTCGGGATACGACCGCCCCAGCGCAATATGGACCGTACCCCCTATCTTTTCATCGATCAGGATATCTTTACAGAAATGGGTCACCTCAGGATTGGTGCCGAAGGCGAACTCACCGATCGAGCTCGCGCCGGGGTCCGTGTTCACCACCGCCTGGAGGAACTCCCGGTTGTTCGCTGAGGTTGCTTCGACCAGCCTGCCCCTCTCCCAGCCCAGGCGGATATCCTGAACCAGGCGCCCTCCCAGCACGCCGGGAAACTCGAAGCAGATCTCCCCGTCCACGCTCGTCTCCACCGGCGAGGTGATGATCTCCCCGTCGGGCATATTGATCCTTCCGTCCGCCACCTCCCATCTTCGCCCCTGCACCGAAAAGCGCAGATCCGTGCCCCGGCCCACGAGGCGCACGGATTTTCCCCCGGAGAGGATACGCGCCGTTCGATTCCACTGCTCACGCAGGGTCGGCCAGTCCAGGAAGCAGGCGCGGAAGAACATATCGGTAATGGTCTCCTCGTCCACACCCGCCTGCTGCGCCAAAGCCTGGTTCGGGACCCGCAACAGAGACCAGCGGGTTTTCTGCCAGCGCATCGTGGAGACCTTCCCCATCGCCTTGCGCAGCAGGCTCAGGGGCCCGGCCGGGACGTCCCAGAACACGTCCAGGTTGTGGGCGCCCCGCAGACCGAAGTAGACATCCGCCCAATCCATCCCGTACGCTTCGATTTCCGGAACCCACCCGATCTGCCGCTCGCTGCCGTACTTCAGCACCAGCCGGTTCAGCTCTTCGGAGAGAAACTGAACCTGGGGGTAGGCTCCCGCCTTTATACAGGCCTCGTACAGCGCATGCACCAGCGGGTATGTTTCCAATTCCACCATCGCGATCATCACCTTCTCGCCCCTGCTGACCTCCGCGGAGTGCTGCACCAGTAATTCCGCCAGTTTCTTCCATCGAACGTCCACCGGATATCCTCCTGCACCTGCCTGCGGTTGTTCAGCTATTGTAACGCCTTTGCCCGGCTGTTTCCATTGAGATTGGCATTCGTTTACCAAAACGGTGCAAATTGATAGATTGGAGGGCGCCGTTGCTCAGGAAATCTTGGGCTCGGGAGCAGGCGGTGGCACGGCAAAGGGCCCGGATTGACTGTGCTTCCGCAGGACGAGAGAGGAGGCAGCTGATGCTTCAGATCGATCTGACCGGTAAGGTCGTTCTAGTGCTGGGAGGAAGTCGGGGTATAGGAGAGAGCATCGTACGGCTGCTGTGTCGTGCGGGAGCTGCGGTGGTATTCACCCACCGGGGAAAGCGGGAAAACCAGGCCCGTATCGAAACTCTCCTCGATGAGATCGAGCACGAGAGTGGACGAGCGCAAAGCGTGGTATTGGACGCCGTGGACGCGGCCGGCACCGCGGATTTGGCCGGGAGGATCGCAGAGAAGCACGGGAAGATCGACGGCCTTGTATACAACGTGGGAAGAAATCAGGCCAAGCCCGTTGAGAATATCAGCCCGGAATTGTGGGCTGAAAATATCGATTTCAACCTGAGCAGCGCGTTCTACGGCATACAAGCCGTGCTGCCCCACATGATCAAGGTCGGTTTCGGGCGCATCGTCCTGGTCGGTTCCACGGCGGTGTACGACGGCGGAAGCGGGGCCATCGATTATGTGGCGGCCAAGGCGGGAATGAGCGGCCTGATGGCCTACATCTGCCGCAACTACGCCCGGAGGGGGATCACCTCCAACATCATCCATCCATCGGCGATCGAGACCGAGCTGCTGATGGTACGATACGCGGATGAAGAAAAAAAGCGTAAGCTGCTGGCCGAGATACCGGTGGGCCGCCTGGGAAAGCCGGAGGACATCGCGGGGTTGGTGGCTTTCCTGCTCAGCAGCTGGGGGGACTACATCTGCGGTCAGCAGCTGGCGGCCGACGGGGGCCGAACCCTTTTCA
>CAZPPB010000210.1:0-4730 GCA_964588355.1 uncultured Spirochaetaceae bacterium
AAGCTGAGCGAGGTCTTCGAGATCGCCGAAAACGTGACGATCCTTAGAGACGGCCTCAAGGTCGGCGAGTTCAAGGCCTCCGAGCTCGACAATGACACGCTGATTTACCATATGACGGGGCAGAAGATAAGGTACACGCCGTATGAATACGACCTGCAGGGCGCCCAACCTCCCGCTCTGGAAGTGCGAAACCTCTCCAAGGCAGGGCAATTCCAGGACATAAGCTTCAAGCTGGCCGCCGGTGAGATCCTCGGAATCACCGGGCTCGTCGGCTCCGGGAGGACCGAGCTGGCTCTGGCCATCTTCGGACTGAACAAACCGGACAGCGGGACCATACTCATCGATGGGAAGGAGGTGCAGATACGTTCCCCACAGGAGGCTATCCGCTTCGGCATAGGCTACCTTCCCGAGGATCGGCTGAACCAGGGCCTCTTCGAATCCCAGTCCATCGGTGACAACATCATCGTCACAATCATCACCAGGCTCCTCAACAAGTTGGGGATAATCGACAGGACCTCGAAATCGAACGCGATCAGCAAGTGGATCAGCGATCTCAAGATCAAAACACCCACCTCCGAAGCCTCGGCCTCGAGCCTGTCCGGGGGAAACCAACAGCGGGTCGTTCTGGCCAAGTGGCTGGCCACGGATCCGAAGATCTTCATCCTGGACGGTCCGACGATCGGAATCGATATCGGCTCGAAAAGAAACATCCACCAGATTATTCGGGACCTTGCTTCAGCAGGAATCGCAATAATCATTATTTCCGACGAAATCTCGGAAGTACTGCAAAACTGCAATCGGGTTCTCATCATGATGTTCGGGAGAATCGTGAAGGAGTATAAAGAGGTGAGTGAGGTAGATGAAAAAGAAGTGGTCGGTGTATTCAGCCATGATCAACCCCGAGGGGCTGTCAAATGAGATCACGAGCGTTCCAGAGGACCGAGTTCTATCTGCTGCTGGTCATTATCGTCTTCTCGACCGTGCTCACCATCATCAATCCCTCGTTTTTGACCGTCGAGAATCTTTTCGACCTTGTCAAGAGCAGCTCGGGGATGGCCATTCTGGCGATGGGGGTGTTCGTGGTTCTTCTTTCCGGCGGTATCGATGTTTCCTTCACCGCAGTAGCGATCGCCGGTCAATATATCGCCGTGAACACGCTGATTGCCACGGGAATCGATAATCTGCTGTTCGCATTCGCCGTTTCCTGTGCAGTGGGCATGGCCCTCGGTGCGATCAACGCCGTATTCATCTCCCTGTTGAACCTGCCTACACTGATAACAACCCTGGGCACCCTGAGCCTGTTTCACGGAGCGCTGCTGGCATTCGTCGGAACGAAATCCATCAATACCGGAGGGCTTCCCAACTGTTTCAAGACCTTCAGTTCCTTGAATATCCTGAGCTTCACCCGTGCCGACGGCACCACTTACGGGTTATCCGTGTTTGTCCTTTTCTTCATAGCCGTGGTGCTGATCAGCTGGGTTATTCTGCGTTTTTCCGTACTCGGCCGCGGGATCTATGCCATCGGCGGGAATTTTACAGCTGCCAAGCGCAGCGGCCTCAACATGCACCGGATCCAATTCTTCATCTACATGTACGTAGGTTTTCTGGCGGGAATCATGGGTGTGATGCATCTGTCACTGATCCGCTACAGCAATCCGAACTATATCGTCGGTACGGAGCTCAGTGTCATTGCTGCGGTGGTGATAGGAGGGGCCAGGATTACCGGCGGTACGGGCTCGATCATCGGCACGATCCTCGGTGTGATGATGATCGTAATTCTGGAGAAGAACCTCGTCCTGATCGGGCTGTCCTCTTACTGGCAGCAATTTTTCATCGGCCTGATCATAATCGTGGGCGTCAGCGTGACGTACATCCAGAACCGCATCCGGAGCGGAAGAAGCGCATTAACCACGGCGGGGACCTGATGCCGGGTTCGAGTCCGCTGTCGATCACGGGGGAATAGAGCTGATGAAACGACACTCCCACAACATTACACTTGCGATCATCCTGGTTGCCGTAGTCGCCGTTATCTCTCTGGCGCTTCCCAACAAGTTCCTCACCGTCATCAACTTCGAATCGATGACCAGCCAATTCCCCGAGTTTGGGCTGCTGGCCCTGGCCATGCTGCTGGCCATGCTCACAGGGGGCATCGATTTGTCGGTCGTGTCGGCAGCGAATCTATCCGGGGTAATCGCAGCACTGGTGCTGGCCCATTTGACCTCCGTGCCGGTGCCCGTGGTCATCCTGCTTGCTATTTTAGCGGGTATCGGAACATCGGCGCTTTGCGGTCTGTTCAACGGGGCACTCATTACCCAAATAGGCGTCCCCCCGATTCTGGCCACCCTTGGGACCCAGGGGCTGTTCCTGGGCATCGCGGTGATCATCACCAAAGGGTACAGCATCGGCGGTTTCCCCGAGGAGTTCCTGATCGTCGGCACCGGCCAGGTCCTCATCTTTCCGGTACCGCTGATCATCTTCAGCCTAGTCGCCGTGTTGATATCGTTGATGTTGAGACACACCCGCCAGGGATTTCACATGTACATGCTCGGTTCCAGTGCCTCGGTGGCGCGTTTTTCCGGAGTCAACAACCGGCGGATCGTTCTCAATACCTATCTTCTGTCGGGGATTCTCTCCGGCTTGGCGGCGATCGTGATCATATCCCGGGTAAACTCGATGAGACCGGGCTACGGCTACGCGTACCTCCTTCAGGCGGTTCTGGTGGTAATTCTCGGCGGTACCGATCCGAACGGAGGCTTCGGTTCGGTGCTCGGTGTCGTGATGGCCATCGTGCTCCTGCAGGTGATACAGAGCGGATCGAACATATTGGCTTTTACTCCGTTTTTCAAGAAATTCATGTGGGGATTCATGCTGCTGCTGATAATGGTGATCAACTACTTCACGAATCGTTTCAGGGAGCGCAGAAGCAGGATCGCCACTGAGTCCGGCGATGAGGCTTCAGCCGGAGCGCAATCGCAGTAACGATCAATTTCGGCGTTCAACGCTTCGGCCAGGCTCCGAGCCGCTCACTTCATTGATTGGAAGAAGAGGAAAGATGAAATACAGGAAACTCGGCAACAGCGGACTGATCGTCAGCCAAGTCGCGCTGGGTTCTATGCAGTTCGGAAAAAAAATGGGCATGGGCGGCCTGGACCAGAAGCAGACCGATTCAATGGTCCGGTGCGCCTTGGACAACGGCGTCAACTTCATCGATACGGCGGATGTTTACAGTCTCGGGGAGAGCGAGACCCTCTTGGGCAACGCCCTGAAGGCAGTTCGACAGGAGATCGTCCTGGCCACCAAGGTGAGGCTGCCGATGAGCGACAACTTCAACCGCAGCGGAGCGACCCGAGCGAACATCCTGACCGGCGTGGAGAGCAGTCTCCGCCGGCTGCAAACCGACTACATCGATCTCTACCAGATCCACGGGTGGGACAGCAACACCCCGCTGGAGGAGACGGTGAGGACGATGGACGATCTGGTACGCCAGGGCAAGGTGCGCTACATAGGCCTGAGCAACTACTACGCCTGGCAGGCCGCGGCGGCCCTTGCGGTTCAGGAGCGTCAAAACCTGGAAAAGTACGTAACCGCTCAGATGCACTACAGCCTGGTAAACCGGGGTCTGGAGTACGAGTGGCTGCCCTTCGCCGGGTACTGCAAGATCGGGATCCTGGTTTGGAGCCCTCTGGCCGGCGGGTTCCTCGCCGGCAAGTACGAGAAGGGCCGGGCCCCGGTCTCCGGTACCCGCTTCGCCGAAGCCGGCCAGTTCGTCCTGTTCGACCGCGATCGGGGTTTCAAAATCGTAGAGGTTTTGAAAAACGTGGCAAAGCGGCACGGGGCCAGCTGCGCGCGAACCGCCGTGGCCTGGACCCTGGCCCGACCCGGGGTGAGCAGCGTGATCATTGCCGGCCGAACCAATGAGCAGCTGGTCGACAACATCGCAGCCGTTGATCTGGATCTTTCCGGGCAGGACATACGAGAGCTCGATCTGGTATCAGACCCGGGAGTCCCCTACCCCCAATGGATGGTCCACCAGCTCGACGTGGCCGAGGACCCCCGTCCGAAGATCCTTTATCCGGACCGATATTCGGAGGGCGGGCCGTGGTCCGATCTGCGGGGAAAGCGTTGGGAGGACGGCTGAGGTAGAGGTTGGCGCGGCCGGTGCGGCGCTCAGCACTCCGCTTGAGTGTCGGCCAGAACGGCAATCACACTACCGACGGTTGCTATTTCGCCTTCCTGGACCAGAGTTTCGCAGAGATACCCGGAATCCACCGACTCCACTTCCATCGTCGACTTGTCGGTCTCGACATCGAAGAAATGCTCGCGCTTGTCCACGAAATCACCGATTTTTTTATGCCAGGTGACCAGCGCGCCTTCCTCCATCGTTTCGGTCAGCCGGGGCAGGACCACGTCATGCTTCATTCTTCATTCTCCTGATACGAGGTTTCGAATCCCCTGAACCACGCCCTCCTCGGTCGGTATCGAAATCTTCTCCAAAATGCTGGCCGGCACCGGGGTGTCCGAGCCTGCGATTCTCAAAACGGGGGCCTTGAGCTGCTCGAAACACCGTTCGGTGATCAATGCGCTCAGCTCAGCGCCCATCCCCAGGGTTCTGTGGGCTTCGCTCACCACGGCGACTCGTCCGGTTTTTACCGCGGAGGACAAGATCGTCTCCGTGTCGAGGGGACTCAGGGATCGAAGGTCCACGACCTCCGCTTCGATGCCCTCCGAGC
>CAZPPB010000211.1:0-4696 GCA_964588355.1 uncultured Spirochaetaceae bacterium
AATTTTCGTTTTTCCTTTGGACTATGCTTGGCTATTTTCTGTTGTTCCCTTTTGCCTTTATCTTTTTTTCCCTTATCACCCATACCCGTTTCTCCTTCCTTGAAAACTATTTGCACCGAATCGTCACAAATGAAATCCTATGCCTTCTTTTGAATCATTGCAAGGAAAGGGTTATAAAAGATAAATTTTACTGCCGCAAAGTCGAAAAGGTTAACACTTACATACACTTGCTTTAAAAAGCAAAACCCCGCTGGCGAGCGGAGTTCTAAATTATTGAATTCTGGAAATTTAAAAAAAGCGAGCGAAGGGAATCGAACCCTCGTCACGAGCTTGGGAAGCTCGGGTAATAACCATTATACGACGCTCGCCTGTTTGCAAATAAAATATAGCGTACCGCTGCGGGAGATGTCAACTCTCGGTACCCGCCGGCCGGGTCCGCCGCACGCCGTTGCACGGGAGACCCCACTGCCGTCCTTACCGCCCCACACCGGCCTGCTGACGGATCTCCTCCTGGTCGAAGATGTACAGAATCAGCTCGCTGCCCTCATCCACGATGTAGGGGATGGAGATCGGTCCGCCCGGATGCTTCATGGCCAGGATCGTGGTATTGCCCTCCTCCGAAATCGAGTCTAGGGTGACGTCCACCATGATTGGATAATCGGGAAGCACGTACTCGAACACGCCGAAAACCCGGCCGCGGGCAACCCGCTCGGGCCGGGTCATTGTCAGCTGGATCACCGAGCCGTAGGGAACCTCGCTCTCAGGCTGCGGGGTCTGAGCCACGATCACCCCGGCTTTCTCCTCCCCCTCGGCCCGTCGGACCGAAAAGATGAAGGGGAAATTTGCGCTGGACAGCTGGGCGACGGCGTTCTGAAACTCCATGTCTATGAACTCGGGAACCTCCACCAGCTCTCCCCTGGGTCCACGGCTGACCACCAACTCGAGCTCGGTGACGCTGTCGATAACCGTGCCGGGCTCGGGTTTCTGGGCCAGGATCGTGCCCGCCGGCTCGGGGTCGAACACGTAGGATACCGGCTCTTTGATCTTGAGAAGGGCTCGATAGGAGGCGAAGAGCGTCTGCAGGTGGATCTGCACGTCCTCCAGCTTCTGCCCCACGTAGTCCTCCACCCTATCGATGACCGGCCCCCGGCTGACAGTCAGGCTGATGCGCCGCCCCACGCGAACGATCGTTCCGGCGGACGGCCGCTGCTCGATCACCATACCCTTCTCGTAGTCGGAGGAATAACGAACCTGGAGCCGAGGGTACAGCTCCTTTTCCTGCAGTTCGATGAGCGCAGCGATCAGTTCCTTGCTTTCCACGTTCGGCACCAGCACCTCCTCGGCGCCCCGAACCGAAAGCCAGAAGGTGACAAAACCGATGAGGACCATGAGCACGAACATGGCCACGATCAGGAGTATCATCAGTTTGAAGTTCCGCCGTTCCGGAGGATCCTTCTGATTGGGAAATATCCGCGTGATGCTGCTCATCTCTACTCTCCCAGCCTTGAGCCGATAAAATCTTTCTGGCCATTCACAAAAGAGCGCCAATCCAGCGGCTTCCTGGCTTGAAGCTGCAGCCTGGATACGCACAACACCCCGGCTCCGGTGTTCACCAGGATACCATACCGATTGTCGACGGCAAGCACAAGTCCCCGCTCCTTGCCGCTCGTGCCGACGGTCCCCGGATACACCCCGCCCGCCAGAAGGTTTAGACGCTGTCCGCCCCAGGCGGTGAATGCCCGCGGCCAGGGATCGTATGCCCGGATCAAGCGCTCGGTCATCGCGGCATCGGCGTTCCAATCGATGCGGCCGTCCTCCTTGCTCACCAACCTGCAGTAGCTGGCTTTGGATTCGTCCTGGGCAACCGGGCGGACCCGGCCCTGCTCCATATCCTTCAGGGTCGCGGGGAGGAGCTCGGCTCCCAGATCGGCCAGGATCGTGGACAGAGAGCCGGTCGTTTCCTGCCCGGTCAAGGGCAGTGAACGGACGCCAAGGATATCCCCTGTATCCATCTTCGGGGCCAGCCGCTGCACGGTTACACCTGTTTGGGTTTCCCCGTTCAGGATCACAGCCGTGATGGGGGAAGGGCCCCTGTACCTGGGAAGAAGCGAGGCGTGCAGGTTGATTCCGCCCCGGGGGAAAAGGTCGAGAAACTCCCTGCTGAAGATCCGCCCGAAAGCCGCGGCCACGAGCAGCTCGGCATCGACCGCACGCACCTGCTCGAGAAACGCCGCATCGAAGGTCCGAGGTTGGAGAACCGGAAGATCCAGTGCCAGGGCTTGCTGCTTCACCGGCGTGGCAACCGCCTGCTTGCCCCTGCCTACCGGCCTGTCAGGATTGGTGAGCACAGCGGCTACGGAAAAGTCCTTGTTTAGAGCCGCGAGGGAGGGGACGGCAAAATCCGGACTGCCGGCGAAGAAGATGCGCATCAGCTGTTGCTGACTTTTTCGTAGTGCTTGACCAGCCGCTCCCGTTTCTTGGGATTGATGCGATCGATGAACAGAAGCCCGTTCAGGTGGTCGAACTCATGCTGGATCACCCGGGCCTGAAGATCCTCGGCGTCCATGGTAAAAGGCCTGCCCTTTAGATTCCAGGCCTGGATTCGTACCTGGCTGGGTCGGATCACGTCCGCGTTAACGTCGGGGATGCTGAGGCAGCCCTCTTCATAGGTGGCCTGATCGACCGAGGTTTCCACGATCTCCGGGTTGATAAAAACCAGGGGCCCGTATTTCGGAATATCGGTGATGAACAGGCGGATCAGCTTGCCCACCTGCACGGCGGCCAGACCGATTCCCCTGTTGATATGTATGGTTTCGAACATCTGCTCGACAAGAGTCTGGAGCTCTCCGTCGAACTCGGGGACTAGGATTGAGTGCTTCTGTAAGCGTTCATCGCCAAGGGTGACTATATTCAACATTTGCTATGTCCTGAAATAACGATACTAAAGGTAAAAGCGAAAGTCAACGAACTGCCGTCCACTACAACAGCGACACCGGATCAACGTCCACCTCCACGTAGACCCCGGCGGGCGCCTGGAAACGCTCCAGGCTGCGCCGAACCAGCGTGTGGAGATTCCGGAAATCCTTGGAGCGGAAGATCAGATGATTCCTGTGGTTGCCGGCGATGATCGAAAGCGGGCATTCGGCGGGTCCCAGAACCTCCACGCCGAAAGCCGATGGATCGGCGGCCTGAAGACTCTCGGCAAAGCCGGCGGCGGCGGAACGGGATTTGCCCGCGCTGCGGGCGCGGAATACCAGGCGGATCAGCCGGGCAAACGGAGGAAAACCCAGAGCCTTTCGAGCTTCCAGTTCCTTCTTGTAGAAAGTGTCCAAATCCGCCCGGGCCGCCAGGTGGATCGTTTCGTTGTTGGGGATGTAGGTCTGCACAAGAACCTTGCCGTCGGGATGAAAGCGGCCGGCCCGCCCTGAGACCTGCACGATCAGGTCGAAGGTGCGCTCGGCTGCCCGAAAATCGGGCAACTGCAGCCCCGTGTCCGCGGAGATGATGCCTACCAGTTTGACTCCAGGGAAGTTCAGACCCTTGGCCACCATCTGGGTACCCAGCAGGATGTCTACCCTGCCGGCATGGAACTCGTTCAGGATCTCTTTTAGGCGCAGCTTGTTGCGCACCGAATCGGTATCGACCCGGCGCACCGTCAGCTCTGGGAACAGGCGCTGTATCTCCTCTTCGATTCGCTCTGTGCCGAAGCCTGAATAACCCACGTCCATGGATCCGCACTCGGGGCAGACATCCACGGGGCGGCTGCGGTACCCGCAGTAGTGGCAGACCATGCTGTTTTTCTGTTTATGGAAGGTCAGGCTGACCGAGCAGTTCCTGCACTTCATCTGGTATCCGCAGCTTCGGCAGTGAAAGAAGTAACTGAAGCCGCGGCGGTTGAGAAAGAGGATGCTCTGGCGTCCCTCTTCGTGGGTACGGCGGATTTCCCGGATGAGCGCTTTGGACAGTGGAACGGATTCTCCGTTCAGATCCTGGATCCGCACAGCCGGCATGGTCCCCCCGCTCAAGCGCTCGGGCAGGTTCAAGCGCTCCAGCCTGCCCGTACTCATGTAGTGGAAAGCTTCAAGGGAGGGAGTTGCGCTTCCCATCACCAACACGGCGTTTTCCCTGTGCCCCCGATGCATGGCCACCTGACGGGCGTGGTAGCGGGGAGTGGTTCCGGATTTGTAGGAGCCTTCGTGCTCTTCATCGATGATGATCAGGCCGAGGTTGGCAACCGGGGCGAACACCGCGCTCCTGGCCCCGATCACCAGGTCGATGTTTCCGTCCAGCAGATCCAGCCAGGTCTTCAACCGCTGGGAGGGGGTGAGCCCGGAGTGCAGGACCGCCACGGGCCGATCCAGAAAGGCCTGAAACACGTCGACCACCTGATGGGTCAGGGAGATCTCCGGGACCAGATAGATCACTCCCCGGCCTCTACCCAGCATCTCCCGGCTTATCTGAAGAAAGACCTCCGTCTTTCCCGAACCGGTGACCCCGTACAGGTAGAATACTCCTCCGTCGGCTTCGCAGATGCGGTCGATCGCTTGACGCTGGTGAATCGAGGGGGTGATGTCTTTGGACACGGCCAGGTCCCCGCCCATCTCCTCGGGTTCCACCTCCCGGCGCCCCCCCGGCAGCATAGTGGCCAGGGCTTCCCCGAGAGAACACAGATACATGTCGGAGAGCCAGCCGGCCA
>CAZPPB010000212.1:0-4680 GCA_964588355.1 uncultured Spirochaetaceae bacterium
ACAGGGCTGATGACGATCTTCTTTCCTTTATCTTTTGTAGCAGTACTCATCATAGATACTCCCTTTTAATCCTTCTTCATCAACTCATAGGGCAGATCGATCGGCTTGCTCGTCAGCAGTGCCGAGAGGATCGCCCAGATCTGATCCGCCGGAGGCGGACAACCCGGCATGAAGTAATCCACCTTGACCACCTCGTGAACCGGGTAGACCTTGTTCATCAGGATCGGGATATCCGGGTCGTCGGGTATCCTGCCGCTGGGATTGACCACCGTGGGTCCGTTGAAGTAGGCCTCCTCCAGACACTCCTTCAGGGGCACCATGTTGCGGTAGGCCGGGATGTTGCCCTGGATGGCGCACTCCCCTATGGAAATGAGGATCTTGCAGTGTTTTCTGAAGTCCCGGGCGACCTCGAGGTTTTCGTCATTCGAGATACCACCCTCGATGATCCCCACGTCCACCATTCCGGTGAACTTTTTTTTGTCATCGATCGGAGACTTGTCGAACTCCACCAGCTCGAGCAGATCGAGCAGGCGCTCGTCGATATCCAGAATGGACATATGGCATCCGAAGCAGGATGTCAATGCGGTCGTTGCTACTGTCACCTTCGCCATCATCAACCTCTCTTTCCTTCGATCTCCGTGCCGATCGGCTGTTTGTCATACTTGCGGGTTCCCACGGGCATCTTCCAGCCCTCCCGCTTCACCATCAGGCTGCCGGTCGGGCAGTAGCCGGCCACCTTGTCCGCGGCCTTGAGGTCCGTTTCCGACAGATCGTGGCGGGCATCGACAATAAGCCGCTTGTCGATCCCCCGGCCCTCGAATCCGAACACCCGCTTGCCGTCGATTTCTTGGGAGGCCCGCACGCAGCGACCGCAGAGGATGCAACGGTTGCGGTCGATGTAGAAATCCGGGTGCTGGCCGTCCAGCTCCTTCTTGGGAAACAGGTACGGGTAGCTGGGTACCATCATCTGGAAGCGGTAGGCCAGGGCCTGGAGCTCACAGTTACCGCTCTTCTCGCAGGCCGGACAAATGTGGTTGCCCTCCACGAAGAGCATCTCGATGATGCTCTTACGCATTTCATTGAGCTCCTCGGTATCGTTCTCGATAACCATGCCTTGTCCCACCACCATGGTGCAGGCGTTGATCGGCTTGCCGTTCACCTTCACCGTACACACCCGGCAGTGTCCGCCCGGGCTCAGTTCTTTGTGGTAGCACAGGTGGGGGATGTAGATCCCGGCATCGCTGGCCGCCTCCAGGACGGTCTGACCCGCTTTGGCCTGGACCGATTGCCCGTCAATTGTAATTTTCACTGTATCTGCCATGGCTAATCTACTCCTCTACGTCCTGGAACTTGCGGCCCGTGACCGCGCCGTACTCGCTGAAGGCGCTCTCGATATCGAAATAGGGGATGAAATCCTTATTCGTGATGCGCTGCTTGTACAGGGCGGGGAAGTTCTGCAGGGTTGTCAGTATTGGATTGGCCGCCGTCTGTCCCAGCCCGCAGCGGCTCATCGTCTTTACGGTATTGCCGAGTTTTTTCAGCTCCTCGAGATCGCTCGCCGTACCTTTTCCGTCAAGGATCTTCTCCAGCTTCATCTTCAGCAGGGTGGTACCCGCCCGACAGGGTACGCACCAGCCGCAGGACTCTTCGGCGAAGAACTCGGCGAAGCTCAAAACCTGCTTCAGCAGATCCCGTTTGGGTCCGAACACGATGATCGATCCCCCGGTCGGGATATCCTCGAAGCTGATCTTGCGGCCGTAATCTCTGGGGGCCAGACACTGACCCGATGGTCCGCCGACCTGTACCGCCTGGGCGTCCCCACCGCCGACCAGATCCAGCAGTTGATCAACGGTGATGCCGTAGTCCACCTCATAAACTCCCGGGTGCTTGCAGTCCCCGGAAACGCTGAGCAGCTTGGTGCCGGTGGATTCCGGGGTACCGATCTTGGTGAACCACTCACCGCCCTTTTCCAACACTCTGGCTGCGGCGCAGAGGGTTTCCACGTTGTTCACAGCGGTGGGCTGATCCATGTAGCCCTTCTGCACCGGATAGGGCGGGCGATCCCTGGGAGCGCCCCGTTTACCCTCCAGGCTCTCGATCAGGGAGGATTCCTCCCCGCAGACGTAGGCCCCGGCACCCAGTTGGATGCGGATGTCGAAGTTGAAATCTTCCCGGCCGCAGATCGACTGCCCCAACAGGCCGTTGCGGCGTCGACGGGCCAGAACCTGCTCCAGGTGGGGCCATAGATAATTGTATTCGGCCCGCAGGTACAGCAGACCTTCGGTGGCACCGATGGCGTAGCCGCCGATGGTCATGCCCTCGAACAGCAGATCCGCCTGTTCGGTGAGGATCAAACGGTCCTTGAAGGTTCCCGGCTCTCCCTCATCGGCGTTGCAGACGATGTAGTGGGTCCCCTCGGCTTTGCGGCAGAAGCTCCATTTCATACCGGTCGGAAAACCCGCCCCACCCCGGCCGCGAAGCTTGCTCTTGTTGACCTCTTCGATCACATCCTCCGGGCTCATGTTCAGGGCTTTGCGGAGGGCCGCCCCGCTCGCGAAGGGGGCCATCACCACCGGGCCGCCCTGGCGCAGGTTCGGCTGAACCTCGGCGTTGGGGAACAACTCGCCCTTGCTGACCCTTCCCCCCTCTTTCTTGATCGCCGCTACGATGGCCGGTACATCCTTGGGTTTCAACCCCGTAACGACCATGCCGTTGATCAGACCGCCCGGAGCCTGGTCGCACATACCGGTGCAGGAGGTGTACTTCAGGGAGATCATCCCGTCAGGCGTGGTTTCACCGAAGCTGATCCCAAGCTCTTTCTCGAAAGCCTTGGCAACCGCCTCCATGCCGTGCATCTGATCCACCACACAGTTGCTCAACCGGATCGTGCACTTGCCGGCGGGTTCGCGGTCGAAAAACGTGTAGAAACTGGCCATGTCCGCCACCTGCACCCGATGCACACCCAGTGCCTTGGCGATTTCCTCTACAGCGTCATCCGACAGGTAGCCGGCCTGCTCGTGAACATCCCGAACGATGTCCATCAGGCGATGAGGGTCCTTGCCGTACTCCTCCACAACTTTTGTGATCACCGCAGTATCTTGTTTAGACATGCCTTTTCTCACCTCCTCAAGCTCTGTAAAGCTTCTTCTATTTTTGATGTAGCGGTTATTATTGCGGCTATATCGTGAATATCTTCACTTCTGCCCTGCAAAGCTTAAGGGGTGATAGGGCATCTGTCAAGGACTATATGGGCTGATTGAATAGTATTTTTGTCAGATTTTTTGGTAGTGCAGAAATCTCGTTTTCACGCTAATACACGAGAAACGAGGGATTAACCAGCTGCTCCTTGTTGTACACCAGCTCCCGGCCGCTCTCGAAGGCGACCATGCACTTGCCCACCCCCCTGACCACGGCGTGGGGCGCCGCCGTGTCCCACTCCATGGTGGGTCCGAAGCGGGGATAGATATCCGCCGTTCCATCGGCAACCAGGCAGGGCTTGAGCGCACTGCCGCTGGTCCTGATCCGTACCCGTTCGGCGTAGCGCTGCTCGAGCTCGCGAACATAATCGGTGAAGCGGGGCCCCCGGTGGGAGCGGCTGCCGATCACGGTGATCGACTCGTTTTTATGCGTTTCGTCGAAGCCGAAAGGCTCTCGGGGAGGCAGCTTGACCGCCCGTTCGACCGCCCGCTCGCCCAGATCTTCCGGTAACTGCCCGGCAAGCTCGGAAAATCCCTCGAGCCTGTACGACCCGCCGCGTGGGCTGCCGTCCTCCCAGGCGAAGTACAGTATGTCGGGCAGGGGCGCGTACACCGCGCCAAGCACAGGAACGGTCCCCTCCACCAGGGCGATATTTATGGTGAACTCCCCGTTTCGCTTCACGAATTCCTTTGTTCCATCCAGGGGATCCACCACCCAGAAGCGCTGCCAGTCGCGGCGCTCGGAGAAGGGGATACTCCTGCCCTCCTCGCTGAGGATCGGATAGGGGCTGCCCCGCGACAACTCGTCTGTGATGACCTGGTTCGAGCGTCGATCCGCCTCGGTAACCGGGGAGCGATCCGCCTTGGTGTCTACTTTGAAAGATCCTCCGTAAACCGATAGTATTTCCGGAAAAGCCCTGGCCGTGGCCCGCAGAGCGACGGACAGAAGGGGCTCCAGAGGGTTCGCCGATCCCATTGACTCTCGGGTTAGCCCTTGAGCGGCCCGATGATGATCTGGATCTTTTCCCCCGTATCTACGTGCTTGAGGGGCTTGAGCAGCCCCGTCAGGGTGCTGATGATGATCTGCCTTGCGAATTCGTTCGTGGCGATCCGCTTGTCCCCGACACGCACCTCTAAATCCCGCTCCATTGCTGTACCTCCGATCAATCTTTTTTCCCGCCCTGTGGCGTTCGCTGCCGATGGCTTTCAAAGCAATGTACCCGATTCTGCTCCGGGCCGGCAAGCGGGGGCGGGGTTGCTCCCGCCTGCGGGGGTATACGCTGCTCGGGCGGGCAGGCTAAGATCGGGAGGTCGTGAAGCAGCTGGAGCACCACCCCTATCTGGTCTGTGCAACGGGTCTGAAAAACAGCGGCAAGACCACCGTCTGTACCGCGCTGATCGAAGAGCTGACCGCACGGGGCCTCACGGTAGGGGCTCTCAAATCGAGCCACGTGGCCCGCTTGACCCTGGACCACCGCTCCGG
>CAZPPB010000213.1:0-4662 GCA_964588355.1 uncultured Spirochaetaceae bacterium
ATCCTGACCGATGGCCGCGTCGATGCGCTGGCCGCCGCCGATGATCTGGGTGGTTACCTCTTTGGCCTTGGTCTGGTCCCAGTATCCGGTGGTGTCGGCGATCAGCTTGATGTCCGGGTAGTTCTTGAGAACGTCGTAGGTGGCCCGGATGCGGTCATTGTTGGCCGGGTGTCCCTCCAGGCCGTAGATCTGGATGGCATTGCCGCTTTTCAGCGTAGAAGCGATGTACTCCACGTTCTTCTTCATCCAGGCGTAGTGGTCCAGGGTCACATTGAGCACGTTCGGAGCGGTCACGGTGGCGTCGTAGGAGACCACCAGAATCCCCTCTTCCTGGGCCTCTTTGATCACGCCGTTGAGGGCATCCGGAGAGTTGGGATTTACCAGAATGATGTCTACGCCCTGGGAGATGAAGTCCCTCAGGATGTTGGCCTGCTCGGTGGCATCGCCGTTGGTGACGTTGTTCACCAGCTTGTAGTCGGCGATCTTGCCGGCGGCCTTGTACTCGTCGCCCACGCTCTCGAGGGCATCGATCATGATGTTCCGCCAGGATGTTCCGGAGGATCCCGTGGAAATTCCCACGACGGGAAGCCCGCCCGTCGTTGTTTGCCCGCCTGCGCTCAGGGCGACAGTGCCTGCCACCAGTAGCACAAGGAGGGCACCTGTGATTTTGAAAACCTTGCTTTTCATGAAAGCACCTCCTAATTAGTTTAAATATGGTCCTGGCAACTCGATGTTGTCAACACCTTATCTTCTACACCTTGCAGCTCGGGTCGGTGGGAAGCTCCGCGATGATCGCGCCGTTCGCGTTGAGGCGCAGATCCTCGTTCAGGGCCAGTCCCACGTTTGCACCGTCGGTGACCGCACCGCGCAGATTGCGCACCTGCTTGGCATCCCCGATTTTGCTGACCACCAGCCCGGCGTTGCGATACTCCTGGTACAGATCGTCGTTTTTCTCGACGTCCGCCAGGATCACGTTGTCCACTTTTACCGTGGAGCGCTCGAACTTCCCGTCGATCAACACGACCTCGCCGTCTTTGCCGATCGAGAGCACAGAGGAGTCCGGGATGATGGTGACCGGATGTTCGAATGTCTTGGTTGACACCCCCTCTCCCTGCTCGCCTCTGAAGCGCTTGTCCATGATATCCCTGTGGCAGGGCTCCACCCAGGAGCCGAACTCCCGATTCTTCGTGACGATATAGATCTTTTTCCCCGAGGTGCCGAGCTTCTCCGCCGCGTCCACCGCTCCGTAGTAGTCCCCCCAGATCAGGACGCTGTCACCGACCTTTACCGGCTCCGGCTTGCCGCCCTTAGGCCAGAACTCGCAGTTCTTCATCTGGCAGCGCAGCACGTCCTGGAAGGTGCACACCTTGTCCGAGTCGATGCCGGGGATGTCCGGCCGAACCACCCTGCTGCCGGTGGAGACCAGAACGGCGTCGAAGTCTTTGAGGTCCGCCGGCTTGGGCACGGTCTCGTATTTGACCTCCACCCCCAGGTTGGCAATCTGGTGGCGCAACCAGTCGGCATACCACTTCATCTTGTTCTTTCCGTGGACCGTGCAGCAGTAGAGGATGGCTCCTCCGACCTCATTCGACTTTTCGAACACGGTGACCTTGTGCCCCCGAAGCGTTGCGATCCGGGCTGCCTCCAGGCCGGCCGGTCCGCCGCCCACCACAGCTACATTGAGCTGCTTGTCCGCCGGGCCGAAGTTGATGAACCGCTCATCCCCTACCGCCGGATTGATGGCGCAGCGCATGTGGCGCTTGATCATCAGGGACTCCTGCCAGCAGCCTACCAGACAGGAGATGCACTTGCGGATCTCCTCTTTCTTGCCCGCCGCCGCCTTGTTGGCCCAGTAAGGATCTGCAACCATCTGACGGGACATCCCCACCATGTCGGTCTTGCCTTCGGCCAGGATCTTCTCGCAGTAGTCCGGATCCCTCAGGGTGTGGCTGGTGATGACCGGGATCTTCACGTGTTTCTTGATCTCCTCGGCGGTGTATGTATTCCAGCCCTGCTGGTAGTACATCGGGTCCATGGTAGGCCCGGGCATCTCGAAGATTCCCGCGCTGACATCGAGGAAGGCCACACCGTGCTCTTCGAAAACCTCCGCAGCCCGGGCGCTCTCCTCCAGCCAGCGCCCGCCCTCGATCCACTCCTCCCCGGAGTAGCGGATGCCGATGGGGAAATCCGGGCCGCACTTGAACTGGATGGCGTGGACGATCTCAAGGGGGAAGCGCATGCGGCTGGCGAAGCTGCCGCCGAAGCGGTCGTTGCGCTTGTTCACGTACGGGCTCATGAACTGGGCGATCAGGTAGCCGTGGGCTCCGTGCAGCTCCACCGAATCGAAACCGGCCTGCTGAAGGCGCCAGGCGCCCTCGGCGAACTTGTCGATCAGATCATAGATCTCCTCCACGGTCATGGCCCGTATACCCTTGCCCTTGGCTTCCGCTGCGGCGTACACGACTTCGTGTCCGGCGGAGGCGGGGATATCCGCCACTTGGTCGGTAGCCGAGATCAGGTCCTTGCGCGGCCAGGCCGCCTGTCTTCCCGGATGCTGGATCTGCAGGGAGGTCCGGGCACCGTGGCGGTGCATGGCCTCGGCCAGCTCGGCAAGCCCGGGAATCAGGGGATCCTCGTCCACGCCGATGCAGGTTGCCGTTGGTTTCCCCGTGTTTCTATCCGGAGTGGAGGCCCCGCAGATGATGAAGCCGCAGCCTCCCTTGGCGACCTCCTCGTGGTAGGTGATGACCCGCTGGTTAACCGAGCCGTCGGCGTTTGCCGAGGAAATATCGGTCGGCACGTGGCAGACCCGGTTGGGCACCTCGAAGTTCCCGATGCGGATCGGTGAAAATAGATGGGGATAGTGTTCGTTGCTCATATCCTTCTCCTTTCTCATTTTGCTATCGTTTTAAATAAATCAGATATCCTCTGCAGCACCTATCGGCGACCCGAGCTCCGGCCCCGCAACATCCGTCGCCCTCTGCTCCATCAAGTATTCCACCAGGCCATTGGCGTGGGATGAGAGCAGATCCGCCACACCGGCGGTGTCGCCGCTGCTTAGGGTCTGGACTATCTGTTCATGCTCTGCGGCCAGACCGGTCGGGTCGACGAGGCGCAGGAAGTCCATGATGAAGCGGGTACGCACATCGAAGGCCAGGGTATCCCAGAGGTCCAGGAGGATCTGGTTCCCTGCGGCCTCCACGATCAGCCTGTGAAATATCTGGTTGCTGTCCTGATATTCTATCCAATCACGGCGCCGGGCGGCGTCCTTGGCCCGGACACTGGCGTGCTTCAAAGGCTCCAGTATGCCGGAGAGTTTTTCTCCGGCCAGCTTCGCGGCCAACGCTTCCAGTACAGCCTTGACCCGCAGGGCGTCGATGGTTTCCGAAACCGTGACTTCCCGGACGCGGGCCCCGCGGTGGACTTCGTAGTCCAGCACCCGCATCGCGGCCAGCTCCCGGATGGCCTCCCGCACCGGGATGGTGCTTACACCAAGCTCGGAAGCGATGCGGGCTTCCACGATCTTGTCTCCCGGCGCAATCTCTCCGGTTGCCACTTTGTTGAGGATATAATTGCGGACCTGTTGACTGAGGGAGTAGCGGTTTGCCGTATTTTCGGAAGACGTACCCATGACAGGTTTTCTATATTATATATGATATAGGATTCTGTCAAGAGGCAAAAGTGCTGGTGGCAAGAAAACGGAGATCCGGAACGGGAAAACTCACCTAACAAGGAACCGCAGTATCTCCTCCGATTTCCCCAGGATCGCGTGTCCCGTATCCGCCAGGATGTTGATCTCGGCATGGGGCAGGAGTAATTCCAATCGCCTGCCCGTCTTTTCGCTGTCGATCAGGGCGTCTTTCGTTCCCCCGAAAAAAAGTACCGGCATTGTGAGATTCAAAATCTCTTCATCCCTGAAAAGAGAAAGGGCCTCAGTCGTGTTTGGAGCGAAGTTCTGCATCACGATCGCCGCGAACTCTAAAACCTCGGGGGGCACCTGAGTGTTGTAGTAAATCATCCGATTCAGCCGTTTTATGCCCCACTTCCCCAGCATCAGCAGGAAAAGCGCCTTGAATATAAATCCGGCTTTGGGAGGTACGATTCCCCCGGTGGTAAGGAGCACGAGTTTGGACACCCTTTCCGGCTCACGGGTTGCGAATTTCAGCGCCGCATAGCTCCCGAGGGACATCCCCACCAACGAGGCTTTCGGGATAGAGAGCTCGTGGAAAATTTCACCTATCCAGTCCGCATAGGAAGCATCGGACACCGACAGGCGACGGTCTTCACTGAGGCCCGGCTCTCCAGGAAGGTCTACCGCCAGCACCCGGAAATGCTGCGACCAAAGCGGCACATCTGCCATCCAGGAGGCGGAGTTGCTGGAGGTTCCATGAAACAGCAGCAAGGGTGGATCGCCTCTCAAGCCGGATTCAATGATATGAGTTCCTATGCCATGCACCCGGACCGAGTAGGACCGGTTCGCTACCGGCCAACGCTTCAATATCTCTCGATAGTGAGATTGTATCTTCTGCTTTCCCTCTTCCGATTTGAAGACACTGTCTGTTCTGTTCATGCTCACCTTCTACCTGCCGTCGGCAAACGCTTCAAAAGCCTTGAGAACGTCCCTCAAGAACCGGGGCGATCCGTACAAAATGAAACGAGCCT
>CAZPPB010000214.1:0-4644 GCA_964588355.1 uncultured Spirochaetaceae bacterium
TTCGCCAGCAACTTCGCCGAACCGGATCTGATAATCTGGATCAACAGACTGGCTGCGGATCTGATCGTGCTGCTGGCTCTCTGGCTGATCAACCGGAAGTACGCCTAGAAAACGGGCTTCATTTCAAATTTTCTCTGATCTCACCGTTTGGCAGCATATTATCAGGATGGTACTCGCCCTTTTGCTCCATTTGAAAACGAATGCAATCCTTGTTACCTACCAAACAATAATTTTCGATCCAGCAACGCTCCAACCTACCCTGCTCGGTTAGTCGCTTGATTGGACAACAATAGTACCATTTACATGGAGACAATGAACGCCCTCAGGATCTGGCTTCTTTCCTGCCTTCTTCGTTTTCCTCTTCGATCTCTTTTTTCTTCTTCTCACCATCTTCGGCTTGTCCCTCTTTGATGCCCTGCTCGAACTCCTTCTTCGCCCTGCCCAATGAGCGGGCGAATTTGGGAATCGCCGTGGCTCCAAAGAGTACAAGGACCACACCGACGATTATGACGATCTCCGTTGTTCCGATCATATTTTCCTCTCTCTATATAGCAGTATACCCGATAAACAGCCGCAGGGAACTATGGTTGCTCTGCCTCGCTTCCTTTGTCCGTTTCTTCTACAGAAGAACGATCCTCCTCCTCGATCTCCCGTTCGATTCTCTTCATGTACCGCGCCGAACTGTCACGGATATCCCTCAGCTGCTGCACCAGTCGACCCAGCCTGCGGAAGACCTTGGGAAGATCCTTCGGGTTGATGAAGATGATAGCCACCAGGAAGATAATCAGGATCTCAAAAAAACCAAGTCCAAACAAAGACTCGCCTCCTGCCCTAAGGCTTGCTCTTGCCGAAGTTGAAGATCCTGGCGATCAAAATCGTCAGGAAAAACAGCCCGATCAGTGGCAGGGCTATACTGATCTGGGAAACGAAATCCGGCGGCGTGAGGATGGCGGACAGAACAAAAATACCGACAACGATGAAGCGGCTCGCCCTGAGCAGCGCCGTGCGGCTCAACACGTTCATGATCATCAGGATTTCCAGGATGATCGGCAGCTGGAAAAGGATGACCGTGATCAAGAGGAACTGAAAGATCACGAAGATGTTCTTCCCGTAGTTGAGCAGCAGGCCCACCTCCTCGGGGATGAATCCTGAGCTGCTGAGGAAGCCAATCGAAATCGGGATTACGTTGAAGTAACCGTAGTAGAAGCTGAACACGATCAGGCAGAAGCTGACGATCAGAGAGATGAGAATGATCTTCTTCTCTCCGGGTGTCAGCCCGGGCAGCACGAATTTGATGCTGTTGAACACGTGGACCGGGAGGGAGAACACGATCCCCGCCAGAATGGCGACTTTGAGGCGTACCAGGAATCCTTCGAAGATCGTATTGATAAACAGGATCTCGTCTCGGATTGACAGGGCTTCGATCCCCCGGAAGGGTTGGAACAGAAAAGCTATTATGTAATCGAAGAAGATGTAGGAGACGATGGCCGCACAGAGGATCGCGGCCATGGAGACGATGATCCTTTTGCGCAGCTCTCTGAGATGATCGACAAAGGACATCTCCCCCTGGGGATTTGTGCCAGCTGCCTTGTTTTCTTTATCAGCATTCACGTTGTGATCTCAGCTCCGCCCCTCGCCGGCGTATGGCAATTATACACGCACACATGCCTCTGTTGCTATGACGGTGCGCTTCAAGGCGCCGTTTCCTTCGCCGCCCCTTCGCAACACCGCTTCGCTCTCCCGGCTGTTCGTCGAGCAGGTGGGAATTGGACAGCCCCCCGTTTCGGAATTTGGTAGTGCCACGGTTCCGCACAGCGTTCCACATTCATGCTTTCTTCCTTGTCTCTCGATTGGTATATTGTTCCTCGAGCCTCTATGAAGATACTTGCCGTGTCCGATTTCATCGAGCCCCTTTCCAGCGACCTGCTCAGAGGAAACATCCTCTCGGATGTGCAGCTGATCATTTCCTGCGGCGACCTCCCCCCCGACTACCTTTCGACCCTGAGCAGGGCCTTCGCCGCTCCCCTGTACTACGTCAGGGGCAATCACGATTTGCGTTATGAGTCGAGACCTCCCAAGAACTGTTTCGACATCCACGCTCAGCTGGTGCCCTTCGAGGATGTAACGATCCTCGGCTTGGAGGGCTCCCATTGGTATAACGGCAGACCCCTGCAGTACACCGAAGCCCAGATGCGCCAAATAGTCCGTTTCCTGCGCCCGCGGCTGCACAGATCCAAACATCTGGACATGGTCGTTGCCCATGCTCCACCGCGTTACATTCACGACACCGACGACCCGTGCCACAGGGGATTTCAGGTCTTCAGACGACTGATCAACCGCTACCAGCCCAAGTACTTTCTCCACGGCCACATCCATCGCCGCTTCGATGACCCCGAACAGCGCATCACCCGGATCGGTCGGACCCGGGTAATCAACTGCTCGGGGTGCTATCTGTTCGAGTACGACCATGAGTAGCAGCGATCCCAGGGGAAAATCGAGCAAATCACCGGCGCCCAAGGCCCAGACGATCAAGCGATTCCGGGACGAACAGAAAGCAGAGGGGGCCTACGAGTACAGGGATCGGGGCCGGCAGACGGTGAAGCTAGCCAAAATCGTGGGGAGCGTGAACCGCTACCTGGATTTCGACAGCAGGTTTCGGCTGAAGAGAGACAGACCGCAGGAGCGGCTGAACACGATACGGTCTATCATGCAACGGGGCAAACCCCTGCCTCCGGTGGATCTGTACAAGATCAAAGACAGCTACTTCGTGTTGGACGGGAATCACCGCATCAGTGTGGCCAAGGAACGGGGATTCAATGAAATCAACGCGCGGGTCGTGGAGTTTCTCCCATCCAGAGCAACGGCGCAGAACATCCTCTATCGGGACAAGACCGAGTTGCAGGACAAAACGGGATTGCGGAAACCCATTGAACTGACTGAGCCGGGTCAGTACCGCAACCTGCTGCGCCAGATCAACCGGCACCGGGATTTTCTGTCAGATCAGGCCGGATCCGAGGTACCCTTGAAAGAGGCGGCTGAGGACTGGTATAACACCATCTATCACCCGCTGGTGACGATAGTGGAAAAATCGGACTTGTTGGATTCTTTTCCGGGACGCACCGCCTCAGATCTCTACACCTACATATCGGTACACCAGTGGGAGCGAAAGCATTCCCGAACCTTCGGCTCTATGATCGACAGCAGCATGACCCGCAGCATGGAGGAGTTTCGTAAAACCATGAAGGACACAAAAGAGCAAGATTACCCGGAGATGCTAAGGGAGATCACAATATTCGTGCTCATCAATATCACCGCCAAGAAGGAGACTCAGATCCTCGACCGGGTATTCGCACTGGATGAGGTGAGAGAGGTGCATTCGGTCCACGGCTCGATCGACGTGATCGCCAAGCTCGTGCTCACCCGGGATCTGGTATCCTCCGACGCGGAGGTGATCAGCCGCTACGTACAGAAAAACATCCGCCACATCCCCGGCGTATTGAGCACCCAGACCCTGATTCCCGGCGTCTCGAAGATCAAGGAGATCTGAAATGCCCCCCGTGATCGACTGGAAGCTGTGCAACGCCTGCGGTATCTGCTACCAAGTCTGCCCCCAGGATGTGTTTTTCTTCGATAAAAAGCAAAAAGCGATGCCCGTCATTGCCTACCCGCGGGAGTGCTGGTACTGCGGTGCCTGCGTGATCGACTGTCCCCAGGGGGCGGTTTCCCTTACCCTTCCCCTGCCCCTTCACATCGTACCCTCTCCGGCCCTGTACGGACCTCCCGGTCCCGATGAGGAAGAAGCGCTCGGGCGGGCCGCCGATTTCTCCCGCTCGATCGAACAGGACCCAATGGAGGGCGGGCCGTGAATAATGTGGCGGCTCAGGAGCACAGCTGCGACATCTGCGTAGTGGGCGGCGGACTGGCCGGCTGTATGGCCGCCATCCGGGCTGCGGAGCTGGACCACGATGTAATCCTGGTGGACAAATCCAACCCGGAACGTTCCGGTTGCGCCGGCACCGGGCTGGACCACATCTGGGGCTACTTCCCCGAGGTCCAGGGGCGGGAGGGAGTGAGCCTGGAGCAGATGGTCGAGGATCACGCGCAAAACGTAGCCCAGGGCCTTGTGAACCGACGGATACTGCACTACATCGCTGCCACCAGTTATAACCGCATTCTCGATCTGGAGCGCTTCGGCGCCAGGATCCGCTTCGACGACTCGACCCTGCCGGGAGGGGTGAGGCTTCAGTACCAGATGCACGCCTGCCGGAACACCCTCCATTTCGAAGGGCGGGATATCAAACGCATCCTGGCCGGGGCTGTACACAGATCCGGGGCGCACATCCTCGACAGGGTAATGGTCACCGAACTGTTCACTCAGGACGGCGAGATCGCCGGAGTCGCAGGCTACGGAACCCGGGACGGCAGGATCCATCGGATCCGGGCCAAGGCCGTGATCATGACCACCGGGCGGGTCAACCGCCTGTACAGGCCCTTTCCCGGGCTGACCTTCGCCATCCGCATGCCCCCGGCCCTGACCGGGGACGGCAAGGCGGCCATGTTCCGGGCGGGGGTCGAGCTGATCAACATGGAGTTTCTCTCCATTCCCGGCCGCTGGTCCTCGAGGAACCTGATCCGGGGAGGAGG
>CAZPPB010000215.1:0-4577 GCA_964588355.1 uncultured Spirochaetaceae bacterium
CTCCCTCCAGGATCAGGCCGTCCAGACCGGCAAAGCGTATCTCCGCCCCGAGGAAGCCCCCGGCGTAGCAGTTGAGGATCGTTCCGGTCAAAGGAGATTTGGTCACGATGCAGCTCTGCGGCTGCATGGGGGCCATAGTTCCGGTCAGAGGACCCACCGTTAGAATCAACTTGTTTTCAGGAGAAAGGGGATCGGTCTGAGGCGGCACCTCGTCAACCAGGATCTTGGTTCCATAGCCCATACCGCCCAGATAGCCCTTCAGCTGTTCGGGCACCGCCCAGGGCTCGGCCCTCCTGTTGCCGAGATCGATGCGGACCAGCAGATCCTTCATGCTGCTCCGGCCCATCAGGCTCCTCCCTTCTGAACGAGCGCCCCGGTGACGCATTCCTGCACACAGGCAGGTGCTCCGCCGCAGAAGTCGCACTTGTACGCGTAGTTTCCGCCGTTTTCCTCCATCCAGATCGCCCCGTACGGACAGGCCTCCACGCAGGATCGGCAGCCCGTGCAGGTATCCCGGTCGATCAGAACCAGGCCCCGGGCATCCCGAGAGATGGCCTCGACCGGGCAGGAATCTATACAGGGCTGGCCCGGGCAGTCATCGAATCGGCAGACCCGGATCTCAGGTATTTCCGGCCACCGCCGTTTGACCGCGATCCGGGCCAGGGGGAGCAGGACCCGGCCGAGCTTTGTCAGGGAACACGCGGCCAGGCAGCGCAGGCATTCGGTACACAGATTCCGATCTATGTCAAAACCGAGGGGCATAACTCCTCCTTGATGTAAGGTATCTGGCTATCCCCGCCCTTGTCCAGACCCCGGGGCAGCGGCGGGCTCTATCTGCGTACCGGCGCCTCTAGCGGTAGCCCCCCATCATCAGGGCCAGCAGGGCCTTCTCCGTGTGCAGGCGGTTTTCCGCCTCGTCGAAGATGATCGAGACGGGGGAGTTCAGCACCTCGTCGGTGATCTCGGTGTTGCGGGAGATGGGCATGCAGTGCATGACCTGTACGTCCTTGCGCGCCTTCTCCACGACCTTCTTGTCCACGCACCACCTGTCTTTGAGCTTGCCCTTGGCCTCCTGGAACTCGGGATCCCCCTGAAAGTGGGTCTCCAGCCCCCTGGCGAACACCGCCGGCGACACCCAGGAGTAGACATTGATGAAGTCCGCGTCTTTGACAGCCTCCTCGTAGGAGCGCACGATCTCTATCGATCCGCCGCTTCCCTGCGCTTCCTGATCGGCCAGCCGCTTCATGCCCATATCCGGGTCGAACCCTTCCGGGCAGGCGATCACGAGGTCGAAACCGAGCTTTCCCGCCATGAGCATGGTGGAGTTGGTCAGCCCCGCCGGAGGGTTGGCCGTGCGGTAGCCCCAGCAGAAGGCCACCTTGGCTCCCTTCACCGAACCCTTCTTCTCCATCATGGTCAGGGCGTCGGCCAGAGCCTGGCAGGGATGCTCCACGGGGCAGGAGGCATTGATCACCGGGATATCCGAGTACTCCGCGGCGGACTCGAGCCGCTGCCGCCGGATCGCCCGGTAGGCGATCCCGTCCAGGTAGCGCGAGAGGGTCTTGATCGTGTCGTGCCAATCCTCCTCCGCGGCCTCCCCCACCCAGAGACGGTGCTGATCGAGCCAGAGCATGTGACCGCCCAGCTGCGCCATAGCGGTTTCGAAGCTCACGCTGGTGCGGGTCGACGGGGTTTCGAAGATCCCTCCCAGGCTCTTTCCCTCCAGCAGCCGGTGGGCCCGGCCCATCTTCAAATCCCGCTTGAGCTGCTTCGAGACCTCGAGGATGAACTCGATCTCCTCCTTCGTGAGATCCGTGATCCCCCGCAGATGTCTGCCTTTCAAATCCTGCATGATACTCTCTCCTTGATAGAAATCTCCTGCGATCAAACCGCTCCCTCGTGGAGGTATCTCTTCAGCTGATCCACGCTCCACGAAGGATCGATGCCCATGGCCTCCACGGTCCTGCCGATGCTCCAAAAATCCCGATCCAGCAGCCCTTCGGCGATGGTGATCGTCGCCTCACTCACCGGCGTGGGCACGCCGAGCATCCGCCCCAGAGAGCAATAGGTCACCAGCCCATAGGGGATGTCCTCGGTGAGGTGGCGGGTGTCCAGCTTGAAGGGGCCCTCGCAGACCTCGAGGAAGGGCGTGTGGATGGCCTCGTACAGCGGCAGGACGGTTTCCTCCCCGTTGGGATTCCACTTGACCATCAGGATCTCCTCCTCCAGGGGATACTGCTTCAAACCCAGGGCTTCCCCGATGGCCATCCGCTCCCTGTCGATGCGCTCGATCAGGCGCACCACCCCAGGGGTGTTCTCCCGCTTGCCGAAGAGGTGGAAGTCCTCATCCCCCGATTCGATGCGGCCGGCATTGCAGATCATAGGCGGCGTGTGGGTGATCGCGTTGTAGTCCACCAGGATCGTATCCACCGCGTTTTGAGCCCGGCGGATCGAGTATCCCTTGGCCGCGGGAAAGACCCGCTGCACCACCCCGGCCACATGCTCGATGTCCCTGCCCGGAAAGGTGGCGATGATCAGATTGAACACCCGGCTCTCCAGGCGCACCTGGTGCTCCCCCTTGCGGGAGGCGCCGTAGGGAAGGGTGTTGCAGTCGGCCAGATAGATCTTCTCCTTCCTGCCCAGCTCCCGCAGGACCTTGGCCCAGGTCAGTGAAGCGCCGCCCTTGCCGAGGTATAGAACCACCTGCCCCTCCTCGAGATGAGGTGCGGCCAGACGGGCGTATTCCTCGCAGACGAAGAAGGGTACCGGATTCAGGATCACCTGGGCTCCCCGGACGGCCTCGGCGATGTCGTCGGTGACCAGCGAGATCTTGCCGAACTGGCCCGTTGGTTTGCTGTCGATATCGAGGACCTCGATCCCCCCCTTCTTTTTCACTCCCTCGATCTTCTCCATGTTCCTGCTGAACAGGGCCACCTGGTATCCTGCCAGGGCCATGTCCGCGGCGGCCATGAAACCGCCGTTTCCCGCCCCCAATATCGCGACTTTGCGAAGCTCAGCCATGCTTGCCTCCTACTTCTTGCTGCGCAGTTCCGCTGTTTTTTCTTCGTTTATCTCGAGCTTTTCTCCTTCCAGGACCACGCCGAACACCTCTCTGGCGCTGTTCAAGGAGATGATCTCGTTGCGGGCGTCCAGGCGTACGGCTTCGGGGTCCCTCTTCTTGGGATCTCCCCAGCCTCCTCCGCCTGAAGGGTAGCTGGTGTAGGTATCGTCCTTGCAGGCCTTCACGGCCTCCTTGGCTTTCAGCTCCCGCTGCCCTTCCCGTCCTTCGTTTAGGTAGGCCAGATTGCAGGAACCGGGACGGCCCCCGAACAGACCGTAGGGGGGATGGACCTTGCCGTCCCCGAACATCACCAGGGTGGGATTGTCGTCGTACAGCCGGATCCTGTACCCGGCACCGCAGCCGCCGCGGAACTCGCCGGCGCCGCACGAATCGGTGGTGAACTGGTTGAACTCGGTGATGTGGGGATAGTCCACCTCGTTGGTTTCGATGTTCGGAGCGATCAGGCCGCCCAGGTCGATGCCGTCGCCGATATAGTGGCGCCCGTCCATGCCCGGCATGCCGCCGGCCCCTCCGAAACCGTTGAACCCGAACATCACGTAGAACTCACCGCTGCGGGGATCGATCCCGGTGATGGTAGGGCCGTTCCAGCGGTTCCAGCCCGCCGGAACGCGCTCGGGCAGCACCTTGGACAGGGCGATCCAGCAGGCCTCCAGGATGGCACAGGCCGTGTCCAGGGTGCAGGAAGCCACGGGGGCGGGAAAGCGGGGATTGACCACGGAGCCCTCGGAGGCCGAGATGTGGATGGGCCGGTACACCCCCTCGTTGTGGGGGATGTCCGGGGTGGTCACCGTGGTCAGAAAGGCCACGTATACGCAGGTCGCGGTATTGGCCATGGGCGAGTTGACGAAGCCGGTCACCTGGTCGTCGGAGCCGGCGAAATCCACGTAGGCCTCCTCGCCCTTGATCGTGATGGCGACCTTGATGCGGATCGGGTCGTCGGAAAAGCCGTCGGAGTCGAGGAAGCTCTCCCCCTCGTACACCCCGTCGGCCAGATGGGCTATCTCCAGACGCATTCGCCGCTCGGCGTATTGATGGATCTCTTCTATAGTCCGGCGGGTCTTCTCCACCCCGTATTTGTCGAGCAGCTCGAGAATGCGCCGTTCCGCCACCCGGCAGGAGGCCACCTGGGCCTTGATATCCACCCACAGGGCGTCGGGCATGCGGGTGTTGATGCGGATCATGTTGACCACGTCCATGATCGGCTTCTCCTCCCGATAGATCCTCAAGGGAGGGATGCGGATGCCTTCGTGGAACAGCTCCGTGGCCCCGGGGGCGTAGGAGCCCGGTTCCATGCCGCCCACATCCCCGTGATGGGCCCGGTTGATGGCCACGAACTGAAGCGCTCCCTCGTAGAAGACCGGCTTCATGATGGTTACATCGGGAAGGTGGGTGCCGCCGAGATAGGGATCGTTGAGCACGAACACGTCCCCGGGATGGATGTCCTCTCCGAACGCCCGGCTGATCGCCTTGACCGCCTCCATGGCCGAGGCGGTGT
>CAZPPB010000216.1:0-4505 GCA_964588355.1 uncultured Spirochaetaceae bacterium
AGCGCGGCCTCATCATCATTACGGGCATTTACTTGAAAGTGGGTAATGATATCATTCGCCGTATCTGTTGCTGTACTCACAGAATAGGCGGGATTCTGCTCCCGATTGGCCTGCTGCATGATGTGGGCGTCAAAATCGGTGATGTTTATCTTTTCTCGTTTCCGGATCTCCTGTTTCTCTGCCTCACTCCCGCAGGCTACCTTTCCTTCGATCCGTTCCTTCAACACCGCCTTTGCTTCTTCTAAACGAGCCAGCCTCCCGGCTAAGGCTTTTTGCTCTTCTTCCTGCAGCGAACCGTCCCGGGTGGCCGCCTCAATAAGTTGCCTGAAGCGCTCTTTGAGCTTCTTCTCTTCTTTCTCGATGAAAGAAAGCGTTTTGCTTTGCTTGTGACTCGCATTTGCCCGAAGCTTTACACTGTCGATGGCCAAAATATCAAAATCCAACAGATCCTGCTCAGCACTCAGCATCACCACTTGGCTAAACAACTCCACAATTTCATCCAGATATCTGGCGTAGAACTTGCCCAGAGTCGAATGATCGATGGCCTTGTCTCCGGTCAGCCATTTGTATCCCAAGTGATGTTCAATATCATATTCCATCTTCCGCAAGGAAAACCGGCAGTTGTGCAGGGCATACAACCCCACTTTGATGTGCGTCTTGGGATGAATCGGTTCCCTTCCTTTTTCCGAGTCAAGGTCGTAGGTCTTCTCGATCTCACTGGTATCCAACATCTCTACCAGCTCATCGATATACCGAAGCACACTGCCAAGCGGTGCTACAGTGTCTAAATCGACTTCAGTGAGTAATAGCTTCTGTTTTCGGTCAGGTATGATAAAAGATCGCACAGGTTCCCCTCCCGGAGGTTTTTCTCATTGTATCCTACCGGGGTCTCCACATTCAATGCCGGTCCCCGTAAACTTGAGTTAATTCGACAACCTGAATGGATTCTCTATATAAAATCCCATTCCTGCTGAAAAGACTATATTCCCTATCATTTGGTCAAATGAGAAGAAGAGCAAATCATATCTACTTAAAAATTGTATCGAGATATTATCTATCACTTTGTGGAAGGCCGGAATCGGACCGCAAGCCTGCAGGCGGGCGATCTCGTCCCCGTTCCGCCCGAGGTCCCCCATCGCGCACAGCCCCTAAGCCCCACGGTACGGTTGGCCGACGCCTTCCACCCAATACGGAAGGATTTCCTGCCCGACTGACGTTGCCCAGTCGGCTACCCCTTCAGCATCCCCTCGCTCAGCCCCTTGATGCAGCACCGACCTTGCCCCACTCCTTGCCCTTCGTCTCCACCAGCAGGAACTTCAAGTAGACCGGCAACGTGTGGTTGCGCACGTTGATGCTGCTGGCGAAGAGAGACTCTTCCCAGACGAACACAAACGTGATGATCGTGGTCGCCCGTCAGGGCTGGCTTCAAGATTGGCGTGGAGAGGGGTGACGCGACCTCGGCTTCAGCGGGATGTCTGCCTGGCCTGCCTTGATCCTGACCGCGCTGATGATTCTTGCCTGCCCGGCCTCCCTCCTGCGAGCGGGCGCTCACCACCTCCCGGTCTTGTTCCCGACATCCCCGTCCAGAACCACGCGGATCTTCCGCAGCATATCTTCCCAGAGGAAGGGCTTGTTGACGACGGCGCTGATGCCGAGCTGGATCGTCTCCGAGGGAATCAGTTGCGCGGAAAATCCGCTGGCGATGAGAACCTTGACGCCGGGATCAAGGCGTCGAAGCAGCTCCAGGCAGTGATGCCCGCCCATGCCGGGCATGTTGAGGTCGAGGATGACCAGATCGGACCGGGCACGAGCATAGAGTTCCAGGGCGCGCTCCCCGTTTTCCGCCACGGTGACGCCATAGCCGTACTGCTCGAGCATCTCCCTTGCGGACTGGCAGATATCGGGCTCATCGTCGACGACGAGGATGCTCTCGGATCCTCCCTGGATGCCGGGGATGGCGTTTGCTGGTTTGTCGGCGTGGCTGCCGTCCGAAGCATGCACGGGCAGATACACGCGGAAGATGGTGCCTTTGCTCAGCTCGCTATAGCACGTAATGTGCCCCCGGTGGCTGTTCATGACCGCGTACACGACCGCGAGGCCGAGCCCGGTGCCTTTGCCTATTTCTTTCGTGGTAAAGAATGCATCGTACATCCGCTTCATCGTCTCGCTGTCCATGCCTGTGCCGGTATCGGAGATGCTGATCCTTGCATACTCACCGAGACTGATCTGCGGATGCCTGTAGCGGAATGTCTCGTCAATCCAGACGTTCTCACTCTCGAACACCATCCGTCCGCCGCCGGGCATCGCATCCCGCGCGTTCACCGCGAGGTTCATCAGGATCTGCTTGAGCTGGGAAACGTCACCGCGAACGGCTTTCAGATCACTGGAGAGGTAATGCTCGATGCGGATCATCTTCGGTACCATTCGTTTCAGCATCTCGCATACTTCGACGATTTCGGCGTTCATGTCGACGTCCCCGAGCCTGCTCTCCATCCCTTTGCTGAACAAGAGCATCTGCTGCGTGAGTTGTGAGCCCCGAGCTATCGCTTTCTCGATCGTGTGCAGTGATCTGATCGCCGGATCGTTCTCCGCGGACTTGCGAAGGAGCAGCTGAGTGAAGCTGGAAATAACCTGCAGGATGTTGTTGAAGTCGTGCGCGATTCCCCCGGCCAGGACTGCGACAGCTTCCGATTTCTGGGCTTGAACGAGATGCGCGGTGAGCTTCCCGCGCTCCAATTCAGAACGGTCGAGCGCGTCGAGCATCCCGTTGATGGTGCCCGCGAGCTGGGCAAGCTCGTCAGGGCCCCGGACGGCCACACGCGCGGTTTTCCCTGTTGTGCCGATGCGTCGGACGTCCTCCGCCAGATGGGAGAGGGGTAAGAGCACCGTCCGCGAAAGAAGCACGAACAGCAGCCCGGCGGTTATCAGACAACAGGCGACGAGGGATCCGGCGAGAAAGTAGATGCTGCGCAGTCCCTCGCGAAAGACCGGGCGTGGAGCATTGACGATCAGTGCCACCCGCGCCACGCCCATCACATCCTTCAGTCGGAGCAGAGAGGTGATGCGGTCCCTACCCCGCGTGAGCACAAATGCGGCTGGCTCGGGACCGGGTCGTGCAAGCGCCATCCGTTCATCCGTCTCCAGGGAGGGATCGTCGAGCGTTGTCAGACGCGTGTCCAGCTGGATGACGCCGGAGAGGGCTTCCATCTCGGCCTCGTCCAGGATTCTCCCGAAGACAAGCGCGCCGAAGACGGGCGGGACGACCATGCTGCCGGTGATTGAATGCGAGGCCACGAGGAGTATGGCGCCCGGCAGGACGAGCAGCCCTTCCCGGTGACTTTCGACGTCTTGGTGCGTCAGGAGGGGTGGATCGGGCGCGATGGCTGCTTCGAAGCCCGGCAGTGGTTCGGTCTTCTCATTGGCCGCGCGGTCGAACCAGCGCTGATACACGAGGCGACCCTCAGGGTCAAGAACCCCAAAGACATCCAGCCTGAGGGTGTAGAACGTGTCATCCATCAGGTTTGAGTCAACGTACTCCGGCATGCGCCCCTGGACGAAGGCTGCCGTGTCGTCCCAGTGGGCCCAGTCGGCGTTGGCCGCAGCCAAATTGGCGATCATGAGGTTCAGTGCATCGCCCGCGCGGTGGGCGTTTCGTCGGGCTTCTTCCTCCTCCAACCCTCTAAACCGTCCCAGCACGAAGACGACGGCCGCGGCGAGGAGAAGCGCGATCAGGGCAAGGAAGCAGGAGCTGACGATCAGCGTCGTCTTGGTGCGGAGTGTCATCGCTATTCCTCATTTTCCCTGCGAAACGGGCTCCTTGTGACGTTCTGGAGTTTATCACCAGTTCTCGGTGCACGCAAGGCCCCGCTGCAGGGTCGGTCACTCGGTCTGCGATTTCGTCGCAAGCTTTCCCCGTGCCCCCAAGTCCAAAGAGAGCAGAAGCCTTGGGAAAGTATATGTAGGCAGCTGCATGAATCCCGGTGGCAATTGTGCATCTCAGTGACGGGAAAGGTTAGCACTTACTCTGAACGGGAACCCGCTCAGAATCCGCAGTTTTCGTGGCAGTCGGGGCCATTACTCCGCACACCTCTGCTGCGGGGACGAGACCCAGCCATGTGCCGTTTTGACTATGCTCTGAGCTCCGGTAGAGATCGGCTGACCTTTTTCTGATGCCGCAAGGTTTGGCGTGCCTCCCACGGGCAATCACTTCATGAGTGAGTGGCAGCGCGCATAATCCAAAGCAAGTCTTGGCTCTCTGATTATCTCCAACAAACCAGGTTGTCAAGACAGGTAGGTCTGCGAAGTCACATCCATCGGTAGCCCATAGTAGAAGGACAGGTCCTACTTTGATGGCCGGTAGTCTCTCTCGTTACCGGCAGTGAACTCTCGGCTCCCGACAGACGCGCCTTTCCATCATGTCGCCTTGTAAGATATATGGGAGGAGGAAAAACAGTAGTAGTAATGAGGGGGGTGGGGGTCTGGGGGAGGGGGGAGACTAATACATT
>CAZPPB010000217.1:0-4449 GCA_964588355.1 uncultured Spirochaetaceae bacterium
ACGGCAACCCCTCCAAGCTGTTCTTTCTGCTGCTGGCCCCGCCGGACCAGTCCGGTCCCCACATCGAGGCTCTGGCCGACATCGCCCGTATCACCAAGAGCCAGGCCTTCTGCCGCACCCTCATCGGCTCGACTTCCCCGGCGGGGGTGGTTGAGCTGTTCAGCGAGGATTAGCCGGGCCTCATGTCTTCAGAAAAATACAAGGCGATGGCGGCACAGCAGGTAACATGCCGATCCACAACCGTGGGGGACGTGGACGGGATATTCAGGCTGGTCAACTTGATGGCCGAGTCCGGGCAGATGCTGCGCAGGAGCAAGTTTTGGATCGTCACGATGCTGGCCAACTTCATCGTGGCCGAATCGAAAAACGGAGAGCTGGCCGGCTGCGGCGCCCTCTTCCCGCTCTGGACCGACAGCGCGGAGATCGTGGCTCTGGCCGTGCAGCCTCATTTCCAGGGTGCCGGGGTGGGGAAACAGCTGGTGGCGGAGCTCCTGCAGCGAGCCCGGACTCAGGGATTCCCCGAAGTCATCGCCTTGACCCGCGCGGTGGATTTCTTCTCCCAACTCGGTTTCTCAGTTCAACCCAAGGACAAGTTCCCCAGGAAGCTGTGGCGGGAATGCCTGGAGTGTCCCCGGCTGGAGAACTGCGACGAGACCGCCATGAGCATCCGTTTGGTCGAGGCGGCGGGCTGAGGGGTGAGCGACCCGTCGGGGGAGATCCTGTTTCTGCGCGTGCCGCCTCGCGGCCTGATCAAGACCGTCGGGGGTAAGCGGAGGAGGAGACCGATCCGTCTGTCCGCAGTGATCGACCGCAACGGGGGCAGCGGCCGGTTGGGGAAGGGGACCATCACCTGTTTCTGGATCGGCATGGGCAGGAGAGTGCGCCTGCCCGGTCGGGAACTCCTGGAGGGGCTTCGCAGGGGCGCAACCACTGAGATCGTCGATATCGGCTGTGCCGGTGCCCTGGACCCCGGCCTCGAGCGGGGCGATCTGGTCCTGAGCAGTGACGATATCGCCTTCGACAGCGCCGTGCCGGTGGCTGTGCACCGCCGTCCCGAGCTGGAGGTGATCCTGCAGGAGGTGGCCGCAGGCCGGGGCGTCAAACTCCGCCGGGCTCCGATCCTGACCCACGAGCGCTTCGTTTCCAGCCGGGCAGATCGAGTCGGGCTGTTCGAACGTACCGGCTGCGCCGCCGTGCAGATGGAGCATGTCTGGTTCCTGCAGCTTCTGCAGACGCTGCTGCCGGCCCATCGTTTCGAACAGCTGCGGGTAACCCACCTCGTGTTCATCACCGACGCGGTTCCCCGCAGCGGCAGCAGGCGGGAAACCGCCCGATCGAACTGGGATGCTCTAACAGGCTACGCTTTCCCGGGCGGCGGCAAAGGCATAATGTCTCTGCGAAGGGAGGTCCTGAACCTCTGGTCCTCTCTTTAGCCCGCCTGGAACTGCCAGGCTACAGCGGGACCCTGCGGCGCCCCTCTCTGCCGATCTGGGTGAGCTCCCGGAAACCGATACCCTTAAGGATTGCGGCCGCCTCGCGATAATAACCGTCCAGCTGATCCGGATGGTGGGCGTCGGAGTTGATCATCACCGGGATTTCCCTCTCGAGGCATTCCGCCAGGATCCACTCAGAGGGGTAGAGCGCTGCGCTGGTGTTGCGCACGATGCCTCCCGTATTGATCTCCAGGATGCACGGAGAGCCGGCCACCGCGTCCAGAGTTTGTTCGACCGTGGTGCGGTACCAGGGTGTGTCTTCCGCGAAGTACTTTGCGCCCCGGTTGTTCTTCTTGATCACGTCGAAATGCCCGATGATATCCGGCGGAGCCGTGCTGATCATGTCGGTCATGCGCCGGTAGTACTCCTCCACGGTTCTGCGGATGTCCCCGTCAAAGGACTCCGTCATCCCCTGCTCCAGCTCCTCCGGGGGGCCGTCGGCGGTCCACAGTTCGCCGTTGGCCAGGCGTCCGATAAAGTGCACCGAGCCGACCGTGAAATCCAGGTTCAGGGCCCGGATCGGGGCCGCCGTGGGGGATACGGTCTCCGGGATGTAGTCTACTTCCAGGCCGACGAGCAGCTCGATCCTGTCTTTATAGGTGTTTTGGAGCCGTCGGGCGGTTTGAAGGTATTGCGGCAACAGGGCGGAAGGGATCGTCCAGTCGCAGGCAAAGGGAACCGGGGCGTGTCCGGAAAAACCCAGAGTCCGCAGGCCTTTGCGGTGCGCTGCCCGAACGTACTCCTCCAGCTCCCCGTGGCCGTCGTCGAAGCGGGAGTGGCAGTGATAGTTGGCAAAAGTGACGTCGGTCATGGGCTGATTCTACCGGAGCGCCGGCTTGATGAAAAGCAATTTCTTCGCCCGGCATGGACGAGTTCGATGATTTGACCGCACGGGGGCGCGTAAAAATACCGATTCCACTTTGAATTTTGCAGTTTTCCTGAGGGCAAACAGGCTGGCCGGAAAGCGCTCCAAAGAGTGCAAAGCGCAGTACCCGCAGCGCGCCGCGCCTTGACAGCCGGCAAAATATGACATAGAATTTATCTTACGTAATACGTCAAGTTTGAAGGAGTGGCAGATGTTGAGCCCGGCAACGCAAAACACGACGAAGCGGCGGGCCCTGTACCGCATCGGGGAGCTGGCCCAGAGGGCCGGGGTGACCGCCCGTACGATTCGCTACTACGAGGAGCTGGGCATCCTCTCCGCGCCCCGTCGACCCCAGGCCAGGCATCGCCGCTACTCGCAGAAGGACCTTCTGCGCCTGCAGAGGGTTCAGCAGCTTAAAAGTTATGGCCTGACCCTGGGGGAGATCAGGGAGATCTTCGATCTGTCCAGACAGGACCCTTCAGGGGAGAAGAGCCGCCTCCGGCTCCTGACCCGCTACCGCGAGAAGTGGCGGGATGCGATCAAGCGCAGGGAACAGATCGAGGCCTATATCGGTGACCTGGAGTGGCACATCGATCAGCTCGAACGGGTGGGTAACTTCCAGGCCTGTCCCGGTGAGGAATGCAGAAGCTGCCACTATACGGGGATCTGCAGGTTCTACAACGACAATCATCCTAGCGAGGAACTACAGTGAAAGCAGGCGTTCTCACCGGCCCGCAGCGGATAGAAATCCAGGAGATCGAAAAACCCGCCATCGGCAGCCGGGATGTCCTGGTCAGGCTCAAGTACTGCGGAATCTGCACCCTGGAGCAGCGAATGTATACCGGGCAGATGAAGTTCCGCTACCCGGTAATCCCGGGGCACGAAGCCTCGGGGATTGTTGAGGGGATCGGCCAGGAGGTGGGGCTCTTGCGACAGGAGCTGAAGCCCGGAACCCGGGTAGCCCTGGATCTGGTGAGCCGCTGCGGCGAATGCTACTACTGCCGTACAGGGGCCTCGAACCTCTGCGCCAATCGATACAAGGACGGGAAGAGGATTCTCGGCGGCTTCGGCGAGTATCGGGCCGTGTCCTCTAAACAGGTTTTTCCAGTTTCCGAAGCGCTCCCCCTGGAGGCGGCCGCCTTCGCGGAACCCGTGGCCTGCTGCATCCGCTCGCTCAAGAAGATCGTACTGTCCCTGGCCGAGGATCTGCTGATCGTAGGGGCCGGGCCGATGGGGATGATGCACCTGATGGTGGGGTTGTGCATGGGCGCCCGCATCTTTGTGTCCGATCCGGACGCGGAGCGTCTGAAGGAAGCCTCCCGGCTGGGAGCCTACCTGACCATCGATCCCACCCGGGAAGATCTGCCCGAAATCGTTAGAAACCAAACCGAGGGCAGGGGGGTGGATGCCTGTGTAGTAACTTCCCCGGCTGCGACGGCCCTGCAGTCCGCCTTCGAGGCAACGGCGAACAATGGCAGGATCAACATCTACACCTCCTACAACGAGAAGCTGTCCCTGCCTACGGACGCCAATTCGATCCACAAGTTTGAAATCCTGGTGACGGGAAGCGAGGGCCGCACCGAGGAGGATTTCCTGCAGGCCGTGCGTCTGCTGGATTTCGGGAAGATCGACGTCAGCTCCCTGATCAGCCGCAAGGTTCCCTTTTCCGGTCTGGAGGAGGGCATCAAGGCGGCCATGACCTCCTCTACCTACCGGGTTTTGCTGGACCACGAAGCCGGGTAGCGGAGTTTGCTCAGGTGATATTAACCTTCGATATCGGTACATCCGTTCTGAAGGGCGGAATCTTCGATCCCTCGGGCGTGTTTCGCTCCAGGGCGGAGGTGCCGGTGCACCTGAGCGACCGGGATGATCCCCTGATGCACGAGGCGGATGCCAACAACTGGATCTCGGCCCTGGCTCTGGTCACGGCTCAGCTTGAGCTGCCCGAAATCCCCGGACCTGGGCGCGGGATCGACGCGGTGGTGGTCAGCGGCAATGGCCCGACCCTGGTGCCTGTTGGTTCGAAGGGCGAGCCCCTCGATTTCGCCATGACCTGGATGGATCGCCGGGGGGTGGAAGAGGCCCGGATGA
>CAZPPB010000218.1:0-4434 GCA_964588355.1 uncultured Spirochaetaceae bacterium
GCAGCTGGTTGAAGGCGGTGCGGAAGTTGGGATTATCGTTGAACCAACCTTCGGATTCCAGCTTTTCCATGGCGGTCTTGCGCACGGCGAAGTAGCCAGTGCCCTTGTGCCATGCCATCTGGGCGTCGTCCTCGGAGATGTGCTTGACCAGCTTGTAGGCGGCGAAGGTCTCCGCATCTGGATGCCCGGCGGACAGCCAGAGCGTGCCGCCGCCGATGGTCACCCCGCCCTTGGCGCCGGCGGGCTTGGGCACGTAGCCGGTTCCCATATCCCAGCCGTTCTCCTTCAACAGGCCGGTGAGCTGATTTACGTCGGAGGTGGAGGACATGACCATGGCAACCTCTCCGGAGCCGAAGGCGGCCCGGTGATTCGCCCAACCGGGTCCCACGTCCAGGAAGTAGCCGTCCCTCTCCATACCGGTCCACCACTCGATGACCTTCTGCCCCGGCGCGCGGTTGAACAGCACCTCTGTGGGGAATTCTCCCTTGCGCCCGTTGTCCTTGTTCACGAAGGGCGCGTCCATGATGCAGTGCCACTCCTCGAAGTACCAGTCGTTGAGGTTCCAGGTGATCGCGCCCTTGAGCCCCAGGCTGGAGCCCATCAGCTTCTTCGAGTACTCGATGACCTCGTCAAAGGTAGCCGGCGCCTTGTCGGGCAGACCGGCCTGCTTGAAGAAATCCTTGTTGTAGTACAGCAGCGGGGTGGAGGAGTTGAAGGGCATGGAGTAGTGGGTGCCGCTGATCGTGTAGTAGCTGCCCACCGGAGAGAAGAAGGCGTCCCAATCGATCGTCTCCCACTTGGACAGATCGTCGATCGGAACCACCATGCCGCTGTTGGCCATGCCCAGTGTTCCGATCTCGTAGAGGTGGAACACGTGGGGGGCGTTGCCCGCCTTGGCTGCGGCCGTGGTCTTGTTCAGGGTGTCATTGTACGAACCGGTGAACTGGACCACCACGTTGATGTTGGGATTCTGGTCCATGAAGTCCTGGACGATCCCTTCGATCAGCTCGATACGGGCTCCGCCCATGGCGTGCCACATATCCACCGTGACCGACCCGGTGAGATCAGGCGGCTCCTGGCCTCCCCCAGCGAACAGCAGCCCAGGAAGAAGAAATAACGAACAAAGAAAGATGCGTAAGACCCAGCGTTTCATAGATACCTCCTGTTGTTTTTGGTCTTACCGCTATTGTATGTGACAAGGAAAAATCCCGCAAGTTTATTTTCGTTTTGTAACGCTTGAGCAAATATCTTGCGGATCGAATACCCGAGCAGTTATCCGTCTACTCTACTCACGATAGAGGATCTTGTAAAAATAACTCTTCGTGTTGAGTTCGGTGGCAAACTCCCGTAGGCTTCCACGGATGCAATCCTCTTCGTAGGTTGTTCCGTCAGGGCTGATGCGGATCAGGAGGTACCAGAAGCGATTTTCTAGGGTCTGAATTTTTACAGCCACGATCTTGTACCAGTGCGCACCCTCGACATCCAGCCAGGCGTCCTCCACTGTGTAGGTCCAGACCATTGACGGCTCTGCGGCGTATGTCGTGGGGTATGATTCGCCCGTTCCGTCAGCCAGGTACACGGCCTTGGGGCCTTTCCGTGTTGGATTGTATTCGGGATTGACCCAGGTCCCGACGAGGGGCGAGAAACCCGTATCCGCAGAGGCCGGCAAGATCATGGCCAGCAGCAGCAATGAGATGACGAAGAGCTTTTTCATTGTTTTCCTCCAAGCAAATCGATTTTACAACGGGGAAGCTCAGTTCTCTGTGTGTGCTGGGGCCGAACAAGCGGTGGAAAGCTGCTGTAACAAACAGTGGTACCACCTAGCCTAATTCATTCACTCCTTCATTTCAACACAAATACCAGTGCTGCAGAGATTCTCATATCCCGAACCAGTACTCCCGCCGGCCCCGAGCCTGTCTGCTTGAGCAATCCCGGTATACTTTCTATGATGCTCCCCATGAGCACACCGCATGTGATCGTCATCGGCGGGGGCGGTACCGGGGCTGCTGTGGCCTACGACTTGAGCCTGCGGGGGGCGAGGGTCACGCTTCTGGAGCGGGGAGAGCTGACCTCCGGCACTACGGGCAGGCATCACGGTCAGCTTCACTGCGGCGCCCGCTACGCGGTGCAGGACCGGGAGATCGGCAGGGAGTGCATGGAGGAGAGCGAGATCCTCAGGCGGATCGCCCCTGACTCTATCGAGTTCAACTACGGCCTCTTTGTCGCCCTCACTGCGGAGGACGAGCAGTACTGCGACACCTTCCTTCCGGCCTGCCGGGCCTGCGGCATTCCTGCCCGCCTGTTGACAGCCGGGCAGGCTCTAGCCATGGAACCTCACCTCAATCCCAAGCTCCGCCTGGCCGTTCTAGTGCCCGACGGCAGCATGGACGCCTGGCGGCTTGCCCTGCAGTTCTTCGCCTCAGCCCGACATCAGGGTGTCGACATCCGCAACTTCTGCGAAGTTGTCCGACTCAACCTGGGCGGATCGGGTGGGGACGGAGCACAGTCCCGGATCACGGGCGTCGAAGTCCGGGACTACCGCTGCGGCCGGGAGTACGTACTGGAGGCCGACCTGGTGGTCAATGCCACCGGGGCGTGGTCCAGGAAGGTGGCCGGAATGGCGGGTATAGACATCGCTATCAGCCCCTCCCCGGGCACGATGGTGGCGGTCAAGGGACGGCTGACCAACATGGTGATCAGCCGCCTGCATCCTGCCGGGGATGGTGATATCATCGTGCCCCAGCGAAATCTCTCGATCATCGGTTCGACCCAGTGGCTGGCGGAGGACCCGGAGGACCTCAGCGTACCCATTCGGGATGTTGAAAGTCTGCTGGTTTCCGCCGCAGAAATGCTGCCTGCGTTCAAAGATGCCCCCTTCCACACGGCCTGGGCTGCGCCTCGGCCTCTGGTCGGGCAGGCGGGAGGGGGTGCCGGTCTGCGCTCCTTGAGCCGGGATTTTACGCTGATCGATCACCGGGAAGCCGACGGGGTGGACCGTTTTCTTTCCATTATTGGCGGGAAAGCAACGACGCTGAGGGGAATGGCCCAGATCACGGCTGACCGCGTCTGCAGACAGCTCGGGATAGAGGCTGAGTGCCGTACCGCGGATCGGCCCCTGCAGCCGGCCCGCAGCTTCTATGGAGCACCGAGTCGCGCCTTATGAGCCAAAAAAAAATAACCTTCAAAATTTTCCGATATGACGCTGGGGATCCGGGATCGGGGCATTTTGAGGAAACAGACCTTCCGGTGGAGGAAACCACCACGGTCCTGGATGTTCTGGAATCCCTCGGTCGAGCGGACCGAACTCTGATGTTCCGCCATTCCTGCCACCACGGTTCCTGCGGAACCTGCGCCTGCCGCATCAATGGCAGGGAGCGTCTGGCCTGCCTGACCCGGATCCTGGACCTGAACACGAGCGTGGTGACGGTCGAACCGCTGAACAAACTCGCCAAGCTCGGGGACCTGGTGGTGGATCCCGCCGATTTCTTCCGGGAGTACCCTTCGGACTGGCAGACCCTGCGCCGCAGCGAGGCGAATCCTGAGGCAACCCCACCGCAGGAGCTTCCCGCCTACCTGCGGCTGGAGAACTGCATCGAGTGCGGTGCCTGCGTTTCCGCCTGTCCGGTGGAGGACTTCCTCGGTCCCGCGGTCCTGGCCGGGCTGAACCGCGAACGGCTCAATCGAAAGCAGCGCGATCGCCCCTCCACCGATGCTCCCGACAACGACAAACCCTTCCTCGGGCTCGCCGGCGGCGGCCGGGGCGTCTGGAAGTGCAAGAGAGCCCTGGAGTGCAGCCGCGTCTGCCCCACCGCTGTGTATCCTGCCCGGCACATCCAGGAACTTCGGGATGTGCTGAAGGGATGAATCGCCTCGGCTGTCAATCCCTTTTTTTTCTATATTTGACAGCGGTGATTTTCCTGCCTTAGAATGTCGATGGAGATCATCTCCATCAAAAAAACACAAGGAGGAGAGAATGAAAAAGCTACTGTTTACAGCGCTGGTTCTGCTGGCAACGGCGGGCTTGCTGTTTGCCGGCGGACAGGGCGGTGAACCGACAAAGCTGGAGCTCAAGGGAGGCACGGCGGCCTACCTGTTCCAGGGATTGCCCCTGGAAAAAATCGCAGCCGACTACAGTGCGGCTCACCCGAACGTAGACGTAGAGCTGATTCCCTTTCCCGAGGACTGGGCGGCGGTGACGAGCAAGCTCCAGCTGGAGGCGGTCCGGCAGACGGCGACCTACGACTTCATAACCGCGGCCGCAGCCTTTCTGGACGTGGCCACCGCGGGAAAACTCGGCATCATCGAGCCGATAGACGCCTACCTGGCCAAAAAGGTCAAGGATGACATGCTTCCTTCGATACGAGGGGAGATGCTGATGAACGGCAAGATGTACGCCTTCCCCATGGTCACGGATATCGTGGGCTTCATTTACCG
>CAZPPB010000219.1:0-4403 GCA_964588355.1 uncultured Spirochaetaceae bacterium
GATATACAATAAGCAACAAGCGGATACGAGCCGATACAAAGCCGGGGTGTTCTCAGTAACCCGAGGGCGGTGAACTTAAAGTGTTTCGAAAGAAGGAGTTACGAAAAAGGGATCGGGTGAATGAGAGGAATACGTGAGAATATACGCCCGGCAAACTGATACAGTAGACCATCATTCTCGTGATGGGAGGATCTCAGGTGGACGGGCTAAAGTCCGATAAGTCCAATCCCCCTACAAATACCGACGTGCCAAGTATCCTATGATAATGGTTCTGGCTGCTATCGAGGGAACAGGAGGTGGTGTGCAGAAAATCGCAGCGGAACTGAGATGTGATTGGCATACAGCATAAAAGTACATCGATCGATAGACCAGAACCCATGAATTGTTTCAGGGGAACTCAATCAAGTCCTGGACCTGGCTGAGAGTTGGCTCGTGGAAGTAGTGAAACGGGATGAACCGTGGGCAATCAAGCCGCTGCTGATGACCATAGGACGCCGCCTGTCGTAGCTTTGTAATGATCTGCTCTGCAGCTAATCTTATTCGTGGCATTTTTTGCCCTCTGTGTTTTCCCAGCGTTCAAGTATATCATAACGCTGGATCAGTTTATGGGGGGCAGGTGAACCTAATGTTTACGATAGATTGTACTGACACTTAGACCGAGCTATAATTTGCAGCAAGGAAGCCACCCCAGGAACTCAACATGAAAAAAGTGCTACTCCTATTGGCTTTTATTCTTTTGTTTCTACATCCGTCCTACAGCATCTCCTTCCGCATCGCCCTTTCCGACTTTGCCGTCCATAGCAAGAATCCCAACTATGAGTTCATGGGCAAAGGCATCTCTGAAATGATCGCTGTAGAACTGGCCAAAGCCACAGGGGTAAATCTGATCGAACGGGAGAGGCGCGCGGAAGTCCTCGAAGAGATTGAGTTTGCCTTATCTGATCTTGCAGACGCCACCAGGCAGGTAGAAGTGGGCGAAATGTTAGCCGCCAAGTATTTGGTGTTCGGTGAGATCATCGATCTGGACGAGGAGGTGTTGATCAGCCTGCGCATGGTCGATGTGGAATCCACGATGGTGGTGTGGAACGAGCAGGTTGTTTCTCGTATCACGAACTACGACTACATCACCGGCTACTTCACAGTGTCGATCCTGGAGCACCTGGGTTTGCCGGTTCCCAGCTCGACAATCGCCAAGGTCGAGGCCGTAGCAGAGAAAAATGAAGATGCTGTAGTCGCCTTCTCCAGGGCTGTTGATGCATACGACAGGAAGGAGAATGCTGAAGCGACGGAGGAACTGGCAAGAGCACGGAGAATCGATCCGGACAACGAAGCGGTAAGGGCATATCTTAGCAAATTGCTGGTGAACCTCTCGAAGTTTAAAGTGGAGGCCGCTGCGATGCAGCTACCCAGCCAGAATCCGGCCTACCTCGGGATCCTACAATATGCACAGCTTTCTGTTCTGTGTAACATGGGAATGCCGGGGCAGTTGTGGTTGCTTGAATCTTATGATTTGAAATATGGCGGGGGCGCCCCGTATCATATTATTGCTGCATACAGCCTTCCGCTTTGGAGACGGTTTGGTGCCCAGACTAATCTGTTTGTCCACCATTTCTCGGAAGATGCAGGGAATCCCACCGATGAAACTGAGTGGAATAGCTTCAACGTATCGGATTGGGGCGTCCAACTAAACCTTGGATGGGCTGCAACTGACTTGTTGTCCTTTGGGATAGGCGCATCTGTTTTTTTAGAAGTGACTAAATTCGACACACCTGTTGGAGTTGTCGACCCACCATCTGTATCGAATCTGAAATCGGCATTCTGCTTAGGCATTCTTTTCAAGAATCCCGAATCCACGTTGTTGCTTGATATTCTATCGGGATTCTCGTTTGGTCGTCAGTACTTGCTTCATGCTGAGGAGCTTCGAGACTACATATACTATTCCGGCCCAAAGTATTCGTTCGGAGATTCAGTGATTCTACCCATGTTGGTTGAAGCTACACTCACGTACGGCTTCCGAAACAGACGCGTGTTTCTGGTTTTGAGGCAGAGGAATGATATAGACGTCGAGCGACTGTTCTACACCGGTAGACTAACACCGGCTCTGGAAGTCTGGATAGCTAAGTGGTTTTCCATGAGAGGAGGTTTGGAGCTGTCTATCCACAAAACAGGAGATGTTTTCACCTATGGTATAGGCGGTGTCGGAGGGATTGGGTTCAGAAGTGTACGACATGCCTGGGATTTCGAATTGGGTGGATCCTATCGAATAGAGCCAATACAATCCATTCCTGGTGAAGTCATATATGAGCCAAACTTCTATATTAATATCACCAAGAATCTGCTCTCCAAACCAAGGCAATCCTAAGCTCTCAGATTATGTGGGTTCATTCAGTCATAGGGGGGAAGATCAGGCTGATAAGGTAAATTACGGTAATTAACAATCAAAGCACGGTATGAGACGGGGTTTTATTGGATGTTCAATCGGACTTCGTGGTTCGTTGAGTACTGCGTACTCGAATAAACCCAAATAATCGTTGGTTTTTAAGTGCAGTTTAGGTAATCCCACTTTGCTTACGGATGTAGATAGTTATCACGGAGAAAGTTGTTCTCACACGACAGGTGGGATATACTCTGGAATAAGTCAGCCACCCAAGGAGCCTCAACATGAAAAAAGTGCTACTCCTATTGGCTTTGCTTCTTTTGTTTCTACATCCTTCCTACAGCATCTCCTTCCGCATCGCCCTTTCCGACTTTGCCGTCCATAGCAAGAATCCCAACTATGAGTTCATGGGCAAAGGCATCTCTGAAATGATCGCTGTAGAACTGGCCAAAGCCACAGGGGTAAATCTGATCGAACGGGAGAGGCGCGCGGAAGTCCTCGAAGAGATTGAGTTTGCCTTATCTGATCTTGCAGACGCCACCAGGCAGGTAGAAGTGGGCGAAATGTTAGCCGCCAAGTATTTGGTGTTCGGTGAGATCATCGATCTGGACGAGGAGGTGTTGATCAGCCTGCGCATGGTCGATGTGGAATCCACGATGGTGGTGTGGAACGAGCAGGTTGTTTCTCGTATCACGAACTACGACTACATCACCGGCTACTTCACAGTGTCGATCCTGGAGCACCTGGGTTTGCCGGTTCCCAGCTCGACAATCGCCAAGGTCGAGGCCGTAGCAGAGAAAAATGAAGATGCTGTAGTCGCCTTCTCCAGGGCTGTTGATGCATACGACAGGAAGGAGAATGCTGAAGCGACGGAGGAATTGGCAAGAGCACGGAGAATCGATCCGGACAACGAAGCAGTACTGCTCTATTTTCGAAAGCTGATCGTGAACCCCTCTAAGTTCAAAACAGAGGCTGCGGCGATGCAGCTGCCGAGCCGGAATCCGGCCTACCTCGGGATCCTGCAATACGCGCAATTCAGTTCGTTGTGGAACATGAGCAATACCGGCCAGACCCCGTACTTGGAATCATTCGATCTCATCTATCAAGGTGGATATGGGCACTTTATTACAGGAATAAGCTTTCCGGTCGGGTCTCGACTCGGATTCCAGACAAACATCTTCGGCGGTCCTCCGGAGAGGGAGGATATCCGGGAACCAGTCACGGAACATTCTAACGTTGCTGTAGCACCCGGACACTGGGGTGTCCAACTCAGCCTCGGGTGGGCTGCCACCCAGTGGATGTCTCTTGGAATGGGCGCTTCCATATTTCTCGTGGTGAACCACTTCGAAGCTTCTGCAGGCATTTCTACACCCCCCGAAACCTCGGAGCTGGGATCTGCATACTGCTTTGGAGTTCTTTTCAAGAACAGTGATTCTACTGTATTGCTGGACATCATGTCCGGTTTCTCACTCGAACAAAAGTATCTACTCCACGCCGAGGATTTCAGGGATTATCTTGATTCAGTGATACCATCGTTCTCTATCGGGGATACGGTGGCCCGGCCGATTCTGCTCGAAGGTACACTCACTATCACTACGCAGAACCGGCGTGTTTTTCTTGTTTTAAGGCAACGTAACGATATCTTCATCGATCAACCGTCCTATACAGGCCGCGTTACACCGGGAGTCGAGGTCTGGCTTCTCAACTGGTTTTCTGTGAGAGGGGCTTTGGAACTGTCTATTCATAAAATGGTGGATGTCGTGGCCTACGGCGTCGGCGTTGTCGGAGGAATCGGTTTCAGAAGTATAGAGAGAGGTTGGGATTTTGAACTTGGCGGTTCCTACCGGATGGAGCCGATCCATTCCATCCCGGGTGCGGTTTTTTACGACCCCGCTTTTTATGTGAATATTAGTAAAAATCTTCTCTCCATTCAGCGGTGATCCATGAACCACATTTCCTTCGGGGAGTTGAGTGTTATGCCACGCGTCAGTAGGGGGACGATTCGTGAATGAGAAGGATTATGAGA
>CAZPPB010000220.1:0-4351 GCA_964588355.1 uncultured Spirochaetaceae bacterium
CTTTCTGCCAAACCTGCCCCAGGCCGTGTCCGACTTCCTGTGAGCCGATGAAAAACGCCGGCCGCTCCGGGCTTGCCTGTTCCCAAACCAGGTGACAGGCCAATTCGAGGTGTTTCAGCTCCACACAGTCGAACAGCACGGTCTGAATGCGTTCATCCCGCAGCTCATCCAGACGCCGACGTACGCAGGTTTCGCCCCGGTTGAGATCCAGCAGGTTGATCAGCCCGATCTCCAGTGATGTCTGGCGACGCAGATGCAGCCGGAGGTCCGACTCGTCCATAGGGGTCACCGGGTGGTTGCGCATCGATGGATGCCTGTCCAGCCGGTACACCTCCCCTTCACCCAAGGCCGCGAAATGATGGCCGAAGACCGTGTAGCGGCCAAGCTTTGGCGCCGCCGCCAGGATGGGAATGAGGCTTGGAGAAAAAATGTTTCTTCCGATCTCCATGGCGCGGCCTATGCTCCCGGTTTGATCCGAGGAGTCGAAGGTCGAGCAGACTTTATACAGCACCAAGGGGGGATGGTAGCGTTTGAACGCTTCGAACACGGGGGTCAGAGCCGGCTGCATTTCGCGGACGGGAAGTGTGCGAGCCAGGCCGGCCACGCCCACCGCCCGGACTGCGGGAAAACTCCGAGCCAGCAACATCGGGTCCGGGGGCTCGGTGAAGATCACGGTGGGTACACCGCATTCGTACAGCGCCTCCGCCGTGGCCGTGGTGCCGCTGAAGTCATCTCCGTAATAGGCTAGCAGCACCTGGTCGCCTGAAGTGGTCGAACGGGCTGGTTTGATCACGGCCAAGGCTGCAGGCCCATGATCTGCCGTGCACGCTCGGGGCCAACCACCTTGCGACCGACTTGTTCTGCGGCCCGTACAATGTCTTCAACCAGCTCGGCATTGGAGCGTGCACGTCGGCGGTCTGACAGGAAAGGCCCGTCCTCGAAGCCCACCCGGATGTGCCCGCCTTTTTCCAGGGCGTAGCGAAAACTGCCGGCGCCCTCGGCGTGGTGCCGCACCGCGAACCACACACTTTCCGGCGGCATCTCTTCCAGGAAGATATCCAGGTGCCGGTCGGTGTAGGGAAGAGAGTTGGGGACGTCGAAGACAAAACCGAAGACGTAGGGGGGCGCGACAAGACCTTCAGCCTCCAACTTCTTCACATTGCTGAAGTGGGACAGGTCGAAGCAGTCGATGAAGGGCTTCAGCTTTCGGCTCTGCAGCTCACGGGCGTAGTAACGGATGTCGTTAATCTTGTTGCCGTACACGCCGTCCCAGAGATTCACCGAACCGGCGTTCAGCGAGCCCATCTCCACTCCCGGAACCGTGAAAGAGACGCAGCGCTCCTCCATGCGGTGTTCAGGGGTGCCGCCGGTTGAACCCTCTATGATCAGCGGACAGCGGGTGTGGACCCGCTCCAGCTCCCGGCGAAACACACCGGTATCGGTGGTTTGAAGCAGCTGCCCATCGCGCACGTGCAGGTGACCGATAGAAGCTCCGGCCTCAAATGATCGGATTAGCTCATCCGCCGTGTCCAGCCGCCCGGGAAACTTTTCCTCCTGCTTCTCGCCGGGAACCGGAGCTACGCAGATAATCAGCTCTTCCATTGTTTTTTTCCTCCCTGTTCTGAATTACGGAAAGACCGTTTTGACCAGCTCGGGAAAGAGTCTAAATCTCAGCTGTGCCCCAACGCTGCAGCGCAGCGGCCAACTCGGGGAACTCCTTTTCCCGCCCGGCGAAATCCCCATGTTGCATCACCAATTCCAATCCCTGGCGGAAGGCTCGGGCTCCGGCGGCCGGGCCGCCGGGATGGGCGTAGATGGCGCCTCCCGCCCCCACGACGAAATTCGGTCCAAGGTCCCGCAGTAGCCTGGGCAGGTCGCCTTGCCGGATGCCTCCGCCAACGATGGGGAACGTTCCAGGCATCTGGTACAATGCGCCCCGCAGCCCGGCGACAATGCGGATGTACTTTAAATACTGCAGAGAGAATTTACCGTAGGGGGAGGGGATGGTGACCAGGTCCACACCGGCCAGGCGGGCCAGCTTGCCGTAGAGCAGAACCGAGCTGATCCCGTGTCGCGGGCTGGCGAACAGGGCCCCGCCGAAATCCAGGTGCGCTAGAATGGGCACGCCGATGCGCGTGTCACGCGCCAAGGAAGAGACCAGTCCCAGACCGGCCGGAAGAAAGTTGATCATAATGGCGTTGGCTCCGTTCTGCACCGCTTCCTCAGCCTTGCGCAGGCAGCGCTCGGGCTCATCGGTGACATTCAGGGCGTACAGTTTCTTCTCGCCCGTCTCACCTTCTGCGGCCTGCAGCTTCTTCATGTACACTTCCAGCCGCCGCAGGGCGGGGGAGAACTCCGGGTCGGCCAGCACTTCGTCGTCTTTGACGATGTCGGCTCCTCCGGCTGCCGCTGCGTACAGCAGCTCTGCCCCGGTTTCCGGGCGGATGCCGGTCGAAGGCTTGATCATTGTGTTCAGCAGGGGCCGGTTCTCGATGCCCAGGAGCTTCCGCACCCCGTCTATGCCGAACTGTGGCCCGGGCAGGCCTTCGGCCAGCTCCCGTGGAAGGGTCAAATCGATGAGCTTGATGTCGCCGAACATCGAGATATTTCCGAAAGCCGTAGTCAGCAGCATAGGCAGCTGCTTGCCGATGTTCACCTGCGGATAGGCGATCTGTATTATGTACTCTCTGGGCAGGCCGCTCTCGGAGGCCGACTGCTCGATATCGGGGATCTCCCAGACGCTCAGAACCTTGCCCGCGTGCTTGGGGAGCTCGCCAACGGACTGCCCCGGAACCTCAACCCAGGTGCCGATGGTCTGTTCGGAGGCCATGTCGGAGGCGAGCTCCAGGATATTTCCGGCCCGGGTACGCAGCAGGTAGGTGCCGATCAGGTAGTCTCCCAGCCGGGGATCCTCGGGCAGCAGTAGAGTCTCGACATCCGACACTTTCATGGCATTGAGCTGGAGATGTTGAAGTGGTTTGACGATCGGCGATCTGGAGGCACCGGGGCGGACGCTTTCAGGCTCGAGCGGTCCAGACGGTAGTTCTGCATCACCTGCTCCGTTTCAATCGGATTGCCGGGTCCGACCGCGGCTTCGGGCGATGCGGTCCTTGATCCGTCCGATCAGCTTCTTGTAAAAACCAAACTGGCTAATCATCATAATCAGGATCAACAGGAAGAGTATCAAGGCCACCGGCCGGGTGAAGATAGGCAGGAAGCTGCCCTTGGAGACCATCAGAGCCCGCCTGAGGTTCTGGTCGGCCATGGGCCCTAGAATCACCCCAATCACCAGAGGGGCGATGGGGTAACCCATCTCGGTTAGGAAATAGGCTACAACCCCGATGGGTATCATTAGGTACAGGTTGAATACCCGTGTGCCGAGAGAGTAGGAGCCGATAATGCAGAGCACCGCCACGATGGGCATAAACACAGGTGGCGGAATGCGCAGCACCTTGATCACCTGTTTGGCCAGCAGCATGCCGGTTATCCACATGGCGAACGAGGCTAGCAGCAGGATAGCGGTAATCTGCAGGATGAACCCGGGGTGGTCGAAGTTGATCATCGGGCCCGGGGTGACACCGTGTATCATCAACGCCCCCAGCATCATGGCCGCTGGCGGGCTTCCCGGCACGCCCAGGTTCAGCAGCGGTATCATCGCCCCGCCGATACAGGCGTTATTGGCCGTTTCGGAGGCGATGACGCCCTGCAGTTCCCCTTTACCGAAGGTCTGCGGATGCTTGGATGAGTTCTTGGCGGTGCCGTACGACACCCAGGCGGCGATGTCCTCTCCGATCCCCGGTACCGCGCCGATTCCCACCCCGATCAGGGCGGAGCGGATGATCGCGGGGATGTTGTGCACGATGTCACGAATCTCCGGCAGGATCCTGTGGAACTTCTTGGCTTCACCCACTACCACCTTGTCCTTGAGCACCTGGATGACCTGCGGGATGCCGAAGGCGCCGATTAAAACCGGTATCACGTCCAGGCCGCCGTCGAGATCGGACAGCCCGAAAGTGAAGCGCGGGTAGAACTGCAGCCCGTCGCGGCCGACCGTAGAAAGGAAGATGCCCAGAAAGCCCGCGATCCACCCTTTGTACACCAGGTCAGGGCTCGTCAGGGTGCCGCTGATCAAGATGCCGAAGAACGCCAGCAGGAAGAACTCGAAGGATGTGAACTGCAAGGCAAGGGCCGATATCAGCGGGGACATCGAGACCACGAACAGCATACCAACGAAGGTGCCGATGGCCGAGGTAGTGGTAGTCAGACCAAGAGCTTTACCAGCACGGCCCTGGACAGCAAGCGGGTAGCCGTCCATCGCGGTAGCCGCTGCGGCGGCGGTTCCCGGGATGTT
>CAZPPB010000221.1:0-4189 GCA_964588355.1 uncultured Spirochaetaceae bacterium
TGATGTGGGTATCCACGGTCCGCTCCGATCCCTCCGCTACCAGGTAATCGAGGCTCTCCCCGAGAAGCCTCTCCCTGCTGACCACGGTTCCCGGGCGGGCGGCCAGGTAGGAGAGGATCTTCCACTCCGCCACGGTCAGGTTGATTGCTTCACCGTCAACCGACGCCCTGTGGGCCGCCTCATCCAGCTCCAGGATCCGATCGCCCAGAGCCCAGTGCATCGTACCCGCCTCGGGGATCGCTTTCTCACCGCTGCGGCGCAGGACCGCCTCGACCCGCAGGGAGAGCTCTTTGGGTGAGAAGGGTTTGACCACGTAATCGTCGGCTCCCAGCTCGAAACCGGTGATCCTGTCCGATTCGGCGGCCTTGGCGGTCAGAAAGATGATCGGCACAGCGTGATCTCTGCGGATCTTCCTGGCCAGTAGGAAGCCATCGCCGTCGGGCAGCATCACATCCAGGATGATCAGATCCGGCGGCCTGGTCCCGATTGACTCCAGCACTCCCCCGATCCGGGGAAACTCCACGATCTCGTGATCATTCAGGCGAAGGTAGGAGCACACCGCCTCCCGGAGGCTTTCATTGTCCTCAACGACGAATATTCGTGCCATAGTGGGCACACCTATAGTACTCAGATACCGAATCCTCGTACAGGTTCCTTCACATAATCTTCACATACCCTCCACACTACCTCTACACGCCTGCTATACTATTTCACTTGAAAAGCTTGAGAAAAACCACGAGGAGGTTTTAATAAGATGAAGCGATTAGGCACAAAAATAGTAGTTCTGGTCGTCGCGCTGAGCGCGGCCGCAGCTGTGATTTCCTTTGCCGATACTGCATCGGCGCCCAGCGCTGATTTCGGCGCAAGTGGAGCAGAAGGCAAGAGCGGTCTGACAGTCGAGCAGATGCTCACCTACGCGATCCAGGACGAGTACCTGGCCCGAGCCGAGTACGAACTGATCATCGAAGAGTACGGCAGCATCCGGCCATTCACCAACATCATGGCCGCCGAGGTGCGGCATATCGAGTGGGTAACCGAGCTGTTTGACGAATACGGCTATTCCCTGCCGGAGGATACGGCCCACAAGTACGTGACGCTTCCCGAAGACCTCAAGTCTTCCTTCGAAACGGGGGTCCAGGCGGAGATCGACAACATCGCCATGTACGAGTCTTTCCTGCAGGAGGATCTTCCCGCTGACGTGCGGGATCTGTTCGAGAGACTACAAAGTGCTTCAGAGAACCATCTGCGGGCCTTCCGCAACAACCTGAACCGCTACAACTAGGGAGCACCTGCATGGCGAAAAAGAGCAAAATCGCCGGGCGCAAAGCCGCCAACTTGCGGCTGATCGTCCAGATCTTCTTCTTCGCGCTGATTGCTCTGATAGCCGTGAACCATACGCTGGAAGAGGCGGGGAAAGCGATTCCGGTTCTTTCCTCCGCCTCTCTCCACGCCATCTGCCCCTTCGGCGGGGTGGTCTCGGTGTATCAGTTCATCACCACGGGGACTTTCGTGCGCAAGGTCCATTCCGCATCGTTCATCCTGATGTGGATTGTTTTCGTCCTGACCGTCTTCCTCGGACCCGTGTTCTGCGGCTGGGTCTGCCCCTTCGGAAGCATCCAGGAATGGTTCGGGAAACTCGGCAAGAAGATCTTCAAAAGGCGTTTCAACCGCCTGATCCCCTACAAGGTAGACAGGATCCTGCGCTACCTGCGCTACGTGGCGTTGGGCTTGATCGTCTACATGACCGCGGCCACCGGCACCCTGATGTTCGCGAAAATCGATCCCTACTTCGCCCTGTTCAACTTCTGGACATCCGAGGTCACCGTTGCCGCGATGATCATCCTGATCGTTGTGCTCCTGCTGTCCCTGGTGGTGGAGCGCCCCTTCTGCAAGTACGCCTGTCCCTACGGTGCGCTGCTCGGGGTCTTCAACCTGTTGCGAATCTTCAAGATCCGGCGCAGCCCAGTCACCTGCATCGACTGCAAGGCCTGCGACAGGACCTGTCCGATGAACATCCCGGTGAGCACAACCGGAGCGGTTCGGGATCATCAGTGCATCGCCTGCCTGAAGTGCACATCCGAGCAGGCCTGTCCCGTGGACAAAACCGTAGAGCTGACCACGATCAGGCTGGAGAAAGCACCTGAGGAGGTGGCCTCATGACCCTGAGAAGCAAACATATCGTACCGATCGTCCTGGCGGTTTTCATCGTCGGGATCGGCGGGACCATGATTTTCAATCTGTGGCAGACCAAATCCAGCAAGGTCCCCGCCACCTACACCACCGGGCAGTTCGCCGGCGAGTACAATCCCGCGGACATCCGGGGATCCTACAGCTTCGGGGATATCGAGGAGACCTTCGCCGTCCCGGTCACGGCTCTGGCCAAAGCCTTCGCCGTCGAGGATTCGGGGAATCCGGAGGCCTTCCTCGCCAAGAGCCTGGAAGATATGTACGGTGCAATGGAAGACGGAGAGGTCGGCACGGACTCGGTCCGCTGGTTCGTCTCTCTGTACACGGGACTGCCCTATTCGCCGGAGCAGGACACCCTGCTGCCCTCGGCCTCGATCTCGGTTCTGCAGGAGCGATTGGGCGAGACGGAGCTGGAGGCTGTCAGGACCAAGACTGTGAACCTTTCCGCTCTCAGCCGGACCGACGCGGTCCCGGAGGACAGCCGGGCGGAAACCAGCCAGGCGGAGGAGCAGGCCGACACCCACTCCGAAACCGAAGCCGGTGATGTCAAGGGAAATACTACCTTCGGGGATCTCCTGTCATGGGGAGTGAGCAGAGAAACTATCGAACAAATCCTGGGCCTGCCGATCGGCAAAGCCGGGGTAACCGTGCGGGACTACTGCATCGAAAACAGCATCGAGTTCTCGACGGTCAAGGAAGCCCTGCAGACAGCGGCCGAACAGGCTCAATAATTTGGAGGACAAGAATGGCAAACAGGAAGAAAAGTGCGAATAAGGCACGGATCAACTACTACGTGGACATCATCATCGGGATCAGCTTCATTGTTGTGGCTCTTTCCGGGATAATCCTCTTCTTCGCCGGTTCCGGCGGCTACCAGGGGGGGCGCAATCCCCGCTACGCCCAGGAGGTTCTGGGTGTCGGCCGCCTGCTCTGGAAGGATCTCCACGACTGGAGCGGGATCATAATGGCGGGCGGCGTCTTGCTGCATCTGGTTCTGCACTGGAAATGGATCGTCTGTATGACCCGCAATATATTCAGGAAACCGGCGGGTGAGCGAACAAAGTCAATCGAGGCGGCAGCACCGGAGAGCTGTCCGGTATAGGGCTGATTCGCTTTGTTTTGACATCACCCTATAGAATCCGTACTTTTGTTTCCAGAGGGAACGGCAGAATGAACAGCTCAAACAGCGGTGTTTCCAGGATCGTCAGAGGACTATCGGTGATCGACGGTGCAGGCGTTCGCCTGCACCGGATCATCGGCTCGCCCCGGCTCAACCACGTGGACCCCTTCGTTCTCCTGGATGAGTTCAAGAGCGACAACCCGAAGGACTATTTAGCCGGATTTCCCGATCACCCCCATAGGGGGATCGAAACGATCACCTACATGATCAACGGGAATTTCCGCCACAAGGATTCCCGGGGCGGCGGCGGGCTCCTGGCCCCCGGCTGCGTGCAGTGGATGACCGCGGGCAAGGGCATCATCCACAGCGAGATGCCGGAGATGAAGGATGGCCGGCTGTGGGGCTACCAGCTCTGGCTCACTCTGGCGGCCAAGGACAAGATGATCGAGCCCCGCTATCAGCATCTGGATCCGCAAGACATCCCCGCGGTCACGGAAAAGGGGGCGACCGTAAAACTAATCTCCGGAAGCTACCTGGGAACCAGCGGACCGGCTCTGACCGAGTTTCCTGTCAGCTACTTCGATGTGAACCTGAAAAAAGACAGCCGGTTTCAGGTGCCTGCCGCCCAAGGGCGGAACAGCTTCCTGTACGTGCACTCCGGAACCGTGGCCGTGGAATTGGATGATCAGGCGCAGCAGGTCTCCTCAGGGGAGCTCGCCCTGCTGGCGGACAACACCGAGGTGTCGGTTTCAGGGAGGGAGGATGGCTCGGGCTTTCTATACTTGAGCGCGACCCCGCACAACGAACCGATCGTACGGGGCGGTCCCTTCGTCATGAACAGCGAGGAGGAGATCCGCCAGGCCTTCCTGGACTACCAGACCG
>CAZPPB010000222.1:0-4176 GCA_964588355.1 uncultured Spirochaetaceae bacterium
ACCGACGGCTTAGCCCATTTCCGCGGCCAGGGCTCCGGAATCAAGGACGCGGCCGAACTTCAAGGCGAAGTTCTTTAATGTAGCCGCCTGCATCCCCGGATCGTAGGAGGATACGCAGTCACTCAAGACCACGGTCTTCAACCCCAGGTGGAAGGAACCCCGGGCAGTGTCCTCGACGCAGATCTGGGTCACTGTTCCGCATACGACCGTGGTATCCACGTGTTCGGAAAGCAGGATGTCATAGAGGTTGGTGCGGAAGAAGGCCCCGTACCAGTACTTGTCCACCACGTAGTCACCCGGTTCAACCGGTAGCTCGTCGATCACAGCGATACAGTCCAGCTCCTTGGCGCAATCCTCGTAACGGCGCAGGAATCCGGGCTTGCAGCAGTTCACCGGCGGGCGAAGTTCGGGGGACCACTTCCAGAGCAGCGTCTCCTTTGGTCCGGCAATAAAGCGGGTGAACACGATGGGTCGCCCGAGCCTGCGAAACAGGTCGATGGTGCTGCGGATCGGCTCGATCGTAGCCCGTGCGTCGGGTACCTCCAGCGGGGCTCCGACCCGCACGAAGTCGTTCTGCATATCCACAACGATCAAGGCTGCGCGGGAGGGATCGATGTCGAAGGGAGGTGATTCGCTCATGACGGTTACCTTTTTGCGGAGATGATCCGGATGATCTGGTCCGAAGTCGCCACCAGACCGTAGTGGTTTTCGATCAGGTACAGGCCGGCCTCCTTGAGCTGCCGCGCGTGCTTTCGGTCATGCTTGGAGAAGCAGGCCAGGCAGTCGGCTACACCCACCACGTTGTAGCCCAGGGCGAAAGCATGGTGCAGGGTGTCCCCGGCGCAGATATTCAGGTCGGTACCAGCTACCACCAGGGTGTCGATCCCCCGGCTGCGAAGCATCGTGTCCAGGTTGGTGCCGACGAAAGCCCCGTAGGCGTACTTGACGATCACCGGCTCGTTTTCTGCCGGGGCCAGCTCTTCGATGTGCGCAGCTCCCCAGGAGCCCGGCAGCGTTACCGTTGGCTCGCCCCAGAAGGCGGTCCAGGCGACGGAGTTCTGGCCCAGTTCGTTGATCACGGCCGTATGAATCACCAGGTAGCCGCCATCCCGGGCCGCTTCGAGCAGCCGCCGCAGGGGTTCGATCGAATCCCGCACCTCGCCGATCTCGAAGCCGAAGCTCGCCATCTTGCCTTTAGGCGAGACGAAGTCGTTCTGCATGTCAATGAACAGGAAGGCCGCCCGGGCGGTGTTCAGCCGCTCCCGCAGTGTGTCTGTAGCCGACGTTTGATCACTCATAAGATTTTACCTCGGATCCCAATCTAACTGAACCCTGTGCCCCCGTCAAGATTCGCGCACTTGCGTCGGCGCGCCGCCGCCGTCAAGACTCTAGCTGCCCTTGTGCTGGCGGCTCTCGACCTGTTTGTAGGCGATCACGATCACCAGCAGCAATACGGCCCGGACGATCTGCTGGTAGAAAATGCCCACTCCGGAGTGTCCCAGCACGTTCAGGAGCATGACCATCAGCAGGATCGTGATCAGCGACCCGCCCAGGCTGCCCCTGCCTCCGGCCAGGGTGGCCCCGCCGATCAGGCAGTAGGCGATGCTGTCCAGGGCCAGGCGCGGATCCACGATGGGCTCCGCTCCCCCGGTGCGCCCCAGCATGTAGAAGGCCGCCAGGCTGGCCATCACCGTGCTGATCAGGTAGGAGCTGAACTTGATAAAGCCCACGGGAAGGCCCGACCAGGTCGCCTTCAGGTCGGACTCACCCACGGCGTACAGGCGGCGGCCGAAGCGGCTCTGCTGCAGGACCACGAAAAAAACAACAAACAGCGCGAGGCCCAGGTACACAATGATGGGAATCCCAAGCCAGCTTCCGTTGGCGATGATCTTCAGGATCTGCGGGGCCGGGGCGATGGGCTTGGTGGTGAGGAGCAGAGAGATCCCCTGCAGCACGATGCCCACTCCCAGGGTGGCGATAAAGGCGTTGATCCTGCCGCGGACCACGAGGACACCGTTCAGCAATCCTATCAACACTCCGGCGGCCAGCATCGCCACCAGACATAGGAGCAGCGAATCCGGAAAGGCGGTGTAGATCTTGATGCCGATCACGCCGATGATGGTCATGGCGGCGCTGACGGACAGGTCGATGCCCCCGCAGATGATCACCGCCAGCTGGCCGATGGTCAGGAGCACGTAAACGAACGACTGCCAGGCCAGGTTGCTTATGTTGATCCTGTTGAGGAAAAACGGGGAGCTCACCGACCCGACCAGAAACACCGCGGCCAGGAGGAAGGAGAGGACGGCGATGCGGTTGCTGGCCGAGAACAGGGACTGGGTGAGGTTTCGCAGCCGCCCATGGGCCTGCGCTTCTTCCTCCCGCCGCTGCTTCTGCTCGGTGCACAGGTGCAGCATGGCGGACTCGTTGATCTGTTCGCCGACCAGTTCCCCGACGATCTGCCCGTCCCGCATCACCAGGGCCCGGTCGGCCAGCTTGACGATCTCCTCCCAGTCCGAGGAGACAAGGATCACCCCCTTGCCCGCGGCGGCCGCCTCTTCGATCACCGAGTAGATATCCTCCCGGGCGCCCACATCCACGCCTCGGGTGGGTTCGTCGAGCAGCAGCAGGTCCGCTTCGGTCAGCAGAGCCCGGCCGAAGACCACCTTCTGCTGGTTTCCGCCGCTCAAGCGCTCCACCGGGTCCGGCAGGTGTCTGGCGTTCAAGGCGGTCCTGCCGGCTATGCCGGCGGCCCGAATTTTTTCTTTCCTGCGGTCTATGAAACCCAGCAAAGGTCTGTTGGCCACGGCACTGGCGTTCAGGTTGCAGGTCACCGTCTCACCGAAGAACAGCCCCTCCTTTTTGCGGTCCTCGCTGACAGGGGCGATACCGTGGGCGATGGCCTGCCGCGGGTGTTTGACGGTCAGTTCCTTTCCCTCCCGCCGCAACGCTCCATCTGTCGGGCGCAGGATGCCGTATATGGTGTTCAACAGCTCCGTCCTGCCCGCACCCACCAGCCCGGCGATGCCCAGGATCTCCCCGTTGCGGACCTGAAAGGAGACGTTGCGCAGCTTGCCCCTGACCGACAGATCCTCGCATTCGAAGACGATCCTCCCCCCGGCGCCGGGTCGCCCTGCGCGCCTTGGGCCACCTTCGGCGATCTCCCTGCCGACCATGTGCCGGATGAGCCGGTCTTTGCGAATCTCTGACTTCTCCAATGTGGCCACCAGCTTGCCGTCGCGCAGGATCACGCAGCGGTCGCACAACTCGCTTACCTCATCCAGTCGGTGGGACACGTACAGGACCGAGGTTCCTGCGGCCGCGGCCTCCCTGACCCTCGTGAACAGCCAGGCGGTCTGATCCTCCGACAGGGAAGCGGTGGGTTCGTCGAGGAGCAGGATCTTCGGCTTTTCGGCCAGAGCGCGAACGATCTCCACCATCTGCTGCTGGGCGATGCTCAGCTCGCTGACGGGCTTGGCCGGGGCGACCTGCAGCCCACTGCTCCTCAGAACCCCTCCGGCCTCCTCGCGCATCGCCTTCCAGTCGATCAAGCCGAATCGGTTTCGGAAACCCTCGTCGACGAAGATGTTCTCCGCCACACTCATGTTCAGGAACAGGTTCAGCTCCTGGAAGACGCTGGCGATGCCCGCTGTCTTGGCCGCTTGAGGGGAGGAGGGCTGGTATTCCCTTCCGTATAGGGACATGCCGCCGGCCGAAGGCGGATGGACGCCTCCTGCTATCTTCAGCAGGGTGCTCTTGCCGGCACCGTTGGCGCCGACCAGGCCGACGACCTCCCCGGCATGCAGTTCGAAGCTGACGTCCTGCAGAGCCTGGAAGTCACCGTAGCGTTTGCCGATGCCGGAGAACGAAAGGACGGAGTCGCTCACGATTTAAGATTCCTATTGCCTGCCCCCCGGCATTCGGGCACGGGGGGCAGGCATTAAATTTACTTATAGACTTCTCTGATCATGTCTTCCGGTATCTGCGAAGCCAGCCAGTACGAATCCGGTAGAGAAGGATCGACCTGCGCAGCCAGGTCTGTGCCTTCCCAGATGGTCGGGGGCCGCAGGTCGTTCTTGACCACGGACTCGCCGTTCAAGAGCTTCATGGCCACATCGGCGGTGTCCAGGGAAAGCTCCTCACCGGAGTTCACGACCATGTAGTTGGTGTAGCCGATCG
>CAZPPB010000223.1:0-4176 GCA_964588355.1 uncultured Spirochaetaceae bacterium
ATGCCATCATGACCGCCCATATTCTCTACCCCCAGATCGATCCGGATTTCCCGGTCACCCTGTCTGCGACCTTCCTGCGGGGATTACTCCGGGAACGGTTGGGTTTTCAAGGCGTCATCATTTCCGATGATATCGAAATGGGCGCACTCGGCAGCCGCTACAGCCCCGAGGAGATTGTCAAGTATGGGATCAACGCCGGGATCGATATACTGCTCGAATTCGGAAGTTTCGACGTGTTGAAACTGATCGACGAAGTTCATACCATGGTGGAAGCAGGCGAAATAGATCCGGAGGTAATCGATGAAGGAGCGCGCCGGGTGCTGCGTCTCAAATGGAAATATGGACTGCTGTAGCCGCATAGGATCATGAAGACGTCAAGTAATTCTGTACTTCTGGTCGTCGATGTTCAGGTCGATTTCTGTCCAGGCGGGAATTTGCCGGTTCCCGAAGGCGACAAGGTGGTTCCTGTCATCAATCGACTCAGCCGGAGGTTCCAGAGGATCGTGGCTACGCAGGATTGGCATCCCCAAAACCACGTTTCCTTCGCTTCCAATCATCCCGGGACTGATCCCTTCGATACCATCCGGGGGAAAGAGGGGGAACAGATCCTCTGGCCCGATCACTGCGTCCCGGGAACGCCGGGCGCGGAGTTTCATCCTCAGCTCGACGCGCTTGGTTTTGATCTGATCGTACGGAAAGGCACGAACCCGAACCTGGATTCCTATTCCGCTTTTTTCGAGAACGATCGCAAGACACCGACGGGCCTGCACTTCTACTTGCAGGGTTTGAAGGTCAAATCAGTGTACCTGGCGGGACTGGCCCTGGATGTCTGCGTGTACTTTTCGGCGATCGGCGCCTTGAAGCTGGGTTTTCATACGGTGCTTGTGGAGGACGCCTGCCGGGGAATCGATACTCCTCCGGGATGCCTGAAGGCCAGATTGCTAGAGATGCGGAAGTCCGGAGTCCACATCCTGAGAGCGGCCGATGTAGAGGGAAGTTGAGATGGACAGCAGATGTTACCTGAACTGCGCGATGCTCACGGATTTCTACGAGCTGACCATGATGCAGGGCTATTTCCTCCAGAAGCACAACCCTCTTGCGGCCTTCGAGATGTTCTTCCGCCGGGCCCCCTTCGACGGGGGCTTTGCCGTATTTGCCGGACTGGAGACCCTTTTGAAGAGCATCGAAGGTTTCCAATTCGAGGCCGAAGATCTCGACTATCTGTCCGATCTGAAGGTGTTCAAAAAGAGTTTTTTGGACTACCTTGGGGATTTCGAATTCCACGGCCAGATCCACGCCGTGGAAGAGGGCACGCTGGTGTTTCCCAACGAGCCTCTTATCCGGATTCAGGCACCCCTGATCGAAGCCCAGTTCCTGGAGAGCCTGCTGCTGAACATTATCAATTTCCAAACCCTGATTGCGACCAAGGCCGCCCGTATCTACCTGGCCTCTGAAGAGGGGGCGATTTTAGAGTTTGGAATGCGCCGGGCCCACGGGGTAAACGGAGCTCTAGGTGCTTCCAGGGCAGCGTTCATCGGGGGTGCCTCGGGAACGTCCAACACATTGGCCGGGAAGCTCTACGATATCCCAGTAAAAGGGACCATGGCCCATTCCTGGATCATGAGTTTCGAGTCGGAGCTGGCGGCGTTCCAGAAATACGCCGAGGTATACCCCGACGACTGCATTCTGCTGATCGATACCTACGACACCTTGAAGAGCGGGCTGGAGAATGCCATCAAGATCGGCCGGCAGCTGAAAGCCCAGGGACACGACAGTTTCGGGGTTCGGCTCGATTCCGGAGATCTGGAATATCTGAGCAAGCGGGTGCGGGAGCGCCTGGATCAGGCGGGCTTGAAGAATGCCAAAATTGCCGCTTCCAACGAGCTGGATGAGGGGATCATCCACCAGCTGCTCACAGAGAAAGCGCCGATAGACATCTGGGGCGTGGGAACCCACCTGGTGACAGCCAAGAGTGATCCCGCCCTGACCGGGGTGTACAAGCTCATGGCCAAGGAGCTGGACGGCGGGTTCGTTCCGACCATCAAGGTGTCGAACAACCCCGAGAAGATTTCCGATCCGGGCATCAAACAGGTCAACCGTTTCTACAACGGAGCCGGTGCTCCGATAGCTGATCTGATCACCCTGGATGGGGAGCAGCTGGAGGTCGGCCCGCCGTTTCGCTTTTACCATCCCCGCTATCCCTACAGGTTTTTGGACGTTGTCGAGTACAAGGGGATCGAGCCGCTGCTCCATCCGGTGATGAGGGACGGCAGGGTGCTGGTCGATCCTCCCGACCTGAAAACGATCCAGAAACGAACCAAGAGCAACCTGGCTGCGTTGGATGACACCTACAAGCGGTTGATCAACCCGCACGTGTACAAGGTATCCCTTTCCGAGAAGCTCAAAGATCTGAAGTTCGGCATGATCGCCGAATATGAACGGGCGGCGCAGCGCACCTCCGCCGCGCGGAAGAGATCCGATTCTCAGTGATCGTCTCCGATCAGAGCCTCAAGCGGCTCCTGGCCGAGGGTACGATCGCGGTCGAGCCTCTGGAGGAGCGCCAGATCCAGCCCGCCTCGATCGATCTGCGTCTGGGCGATCATTTCCTCAAGGTGGACGAGAACAGCATGGAGGCCATCGCTCTGGACCGGGAGCTGGAATACATCGAGTTCAAGCAGGAGGAGATCATCATCCCGCCCCACAGTTTCCTGCTGGCAGTGACCCGGGAGTTTATCCGTCTTCCCGACAACATCATCGCCTTCGTCGAAGGCCGGAGCTCGATCGGTCGCATAGGGCTTTTCATCCAGAATGCCGGCTGGGTCGACCCGGGTTTTGCCGGAGCCATCACCCTGGAGCTGTACAACGCCAACCGCCTGCCCATCCGCCTGACCAGCGGCCGTCGGATCTGCCAGATCGTCTTCGCCTTGATGGACGGCCCGGCGGGCAGCCCGTACAAGGGCAAGTACCAGAACCAGCGGGAGGCGGTGGGCAGCCGCGTCTTTCTGGACCGGGATTAGAAATGAAGGATGTTGCTCGCCTGCTCAACGATATGCTTGCGGCTGGGATCATAACGGATTATGCGATCTTCGAGGCCGTGGCGCAGATGCGTTACACGCCGGCTGTGGCAACGATGGACGCAGATATCCTCGTGGTCATGGAGCGGCAAAATTCGTTGGATGTGTTGAAATCGATCTACGATTTTTGCTCTGCCCGCGGCTACACTCCTGACAGGGAGACGATTCGTGTTGGGGAGTGGCCTGTCCAATTCATCCCCGTATTCAGCCCTTTGACCGAAGAAGCCGTCCGTGAGGCGGAGACCGGAGAAATCGAGGGATTACCTTTCAGGGTTGTTGGGGCCGATTTTTTGGCAACGATCGCATTGAGCACAGGTCGCCCCAAGGATTTCACCCGAATCCTGGCTCTGCTCGAATCGGGAGCGGTGAGCTCCGAAGACACTACAGAGCTCGTCGGGCACTACCAGCTGCAGAGCGAATGGAAGCGGTTCAAGGAACGCTTTCTTGATGGATGATCTCGAAGACCTGTTCGAGCAGCAGGCCGAATGGCAACGCGATCAGGCCAACCTCCCCTGGGCCGAGAAACTGAGGCTGTCCGTTGTCATGCGCAAGACTCTGCGGGCCCTCAAGTGGCCTCACCACAGCTTCGGTCCGTCCGGCGACAGCGGTGAGCAGTCCAAGCATCCGAATAGGTAGCCGGCGGATCGGGGAGGGACAACCCTGCCTGATCGTGGCGGAGGCGGGCAGCGCCCATCAGGGGGAGCTGTCCCGGGCTTTCGAGCTGATTGATGCAGCCCAGGAAGCCGGCGCTGACTGCGTCAAATTCCAGGTGATCTTCGCCGACGAGATCGTGCACCCCAGGACCGGAAGCATCGACCTCCCTGGCGGCCAAACGCCGATCTACCGGCGTTTTCGGGAGCTGGAACGGGATCCGGCCTTCTATGCCCGTCTCAAGGAACACACGGAGAAGCGGGGTCTGCTGTTCCTCTGTTCGGTCTTCGGTGTGCGCAGCTCCCGGCTCCTCCGCGACCTGGGCGCACAGGCGGTCAAGGTCGCCTCCCCGGAGCTCAACCACTTTCCCCTGCTCCGAGAGCTGGCCGGCTACGCTCTGCCCCTGATCATCTCCACCGGGGTGTCCACCCTCTCCGACATCGAGCGGGCG
>CAZPPB010000224.1:0-4155 GCA_964588355.1 uncultured Spirochaetaceae bacterium
CGGTACACCGGGATCAGGTACATCTGGAAGGGAAACAGCGTGCCGGAGTAGATGATCAGGAACAGCAGGAAGAACAACGGCGGTTTGAGGCGCACCAGGCTGAAGCCTGCCAGGGAGGATACCGCGATGGCGATGGCCGCACCGGCAACCGCATACAGCACGGAGTTGAGGAAATGTTCGTGGAGCCGGTAGATCTTGAGAACGTTCTTGAGGTTGTCCACGAACGAGACCTTGGTGGGCAGCTGGTAGAACTTCTGGGACACGAAGTCCTGGGAGCTCTTGAATGAGACCAGGAACGTGGTCCAGACGGGCAGCACCCACAGCAGCACCAGAACGATCAGGATTACATAGGTGGGAATCTTCCGTGCCCGCGCTCCGCCTCTCACATTCTCATCCTCCTGTTACACTCCTAGTAGTAAAGCAGATCCTTGTTGGCCATCCGCCGGATGTACAGCGCAGACACGCCGATGACGATGATCGACAGCACTACGGCGATGGCCGCTCCATAGCCCAAATGGAAAAACGTAAAGGTCTCCCGGAACATCGTGACCGCCAGGGTTTCGGAGGAATGGTACGGGCCGCCCCGGGTCATCACGTAGATGATGTCGAAGGCCTTGAAGGAATTGACCATGGCCATGGTGATGACCACCGTCGTGATGGGCCGCAGCATCGGCAACTTGATGTGTACGAAGGTCTGGAAGTTGCTGGCCCCATCGATGATCGAGGCCTCGATCGGCTCCACCGGGATGGTGGACAGCCCCATGAGAAACAGCACCATGTTGGTGCCCAGCTGCTGCCAGGTCCAGGCGATGAGCATGGAGAAGGTGTTCAAGGGGACACCGGTGAGCCACGAGGGTTTCAGCGGCAGGCCGATCAGCTCGAACAGGTTGTTGAGCACCCCCAGCTCCTTTGAGAACATGTAGGTCCAGATGATCCCGGTGGCCACGAAGGAAATGGTCAGGGGGATGAAGAAGATCGACTTGAAGAAGCGCTCGCCGACCACTCCGTCCACGAACACAGCCACCAGCAGTCCGCCCATCACCGGAAAGACCAGTGTGAACCCGACCCAGATCAGAGTGTTGCGCAGCGAGATCAGGAAGTCCCGATCCACCACCAGGCGTGTATAGTTGGACAGGCCGTTGAACAGAGGCTTGCTCAGACCGTCCCACTCGAAGAAGCTGTAGTAGATGTTCTGCGCCATCGGCACCAGCAACAGCACGACCACGAGCACCAGAGCGGGCAGTACGAACAGATAGCTTACAGCCACCTCGCCTTTCTTCAAGCGCTTGTTCCCCCGTTCGAGAAAAAATAGCATCCCGGGGACCTTGTCGCCGACGACCTTGCCGCAAGGGGCAAGGCCCCGGAATGCCGTTAGTTAATGTAGCGGATCGCCTCTACCGGTTCTTCGACCAGTACTCGTCGGCGATCTTGTCCAGGTCCGCCAGCACCTTGTCCACGGAGGCGGGGTTCAGGATGAACTCGGCGAACTTGTCCACCGCCTGCTCGCAGATCGGAGTCGGAGTGGCCTCCCAGAAACGGTTCAGGATCCGGTAGTTCTCATCTACCAGGGTCTTGCGGAAGTCCACCCTTACCTTAGCCAGGTAGCTGGTGTCCGATTTCGAGTTCGCAGGGTACTGACCCACCAGCTCGGCGTAAAAGGCATTGCCCTCCGGTCCCATCCAGTAGTCGGCCACCTTCTTTGCAGCCTCCAGGTTGGGTGCGTTCTCGGCAATCAGGATGGGACTGGCCTCCAGGATGGCCACTTTTCCCGCCGCCGGGTTGTGCGGGGGCATGACGAAGATGCCGATCTTGTCCTCCGGCACACCGTTGGAAGTCAGAACCGTCATGTACCAGGAGCCGCAGGGCACCATGGCGAGCTCGCCTTGATTGAACAGCCTGGGGGCGTCGGAAAACAGATCCGTAGAGGGATCGGTGAAGTAGCCTTTGGCGATCAGGTCCGCCCAGACCCCGAAGGCCTTCTTGACCCGGGGATCGCTGTACTTGGCCCGGCCCTCGCAGAGGTCCACGTACAGGTCGGGGCTTTCCCGGGCCACCATCTCCTCAAAGGTGATGAAGGTGGGCCAGCGCGCCTGCACGGTCTGCTGTATGGGGGCTACGCCGTTTTTCTTCAGGGTATCGCAGACCTTGAGGAACTCGGCCCAGGTCTTGGGCACGGACAGGTTGTACTTGGCGAAGACCTCCTTGTTGTACCAGACGCCCCAGTACTCCACCACGTAGCAGAAGCCGTAGACCTTACCTCCGAAGGTGAACGCGTCCCGAAGACCCTGGGCGTACTCGTCCTTGTGATTGTCCCAGAGGTCGGTGGTCTCCGCCACCAGCCCCTGATCGATCAGGTCCTTCATCCGGTAGGTGGACCACCAGGTGAACAGATCCGGGGCCTGCTTGGTGGGCAGGGCGGCCCGCACCTGGGAGATGAATACGTCCGTGGTCGGATACGGCGTCGGCGTGAAGCCGAACCCGATCTTCTCCTTGACCTTCTCTCCCATAGCCTCGTAGAACGGCTGATAGTTAGGGTTGCCTCCTTTGTCGTGCATCATCACCAGCTCTGGGGCAGCCGCCTCTTCTCCGCCGCCGGCGGCGACAATCCCCGTCCCGGCGAGAAGGAGCGAGCAGGCCAGAACAGCGGTAAGCAGTCTCCTTGAACTCATCATACAAACCTCCTCAGTTGATTTTTATCCGCAGGGCGCATTCAAGGCGCCCCTATCTCCACGATTCCCCGCCTGCGACGTTACTGCCCGCCATGGCACCAATGTCCGCGAGCACTCGGATCCTCACAGTTCCACCGGTTCAGAGGCGGCTTCCAGCATGGCCACAACGTTTTCGGCCGGAACGTTCGCCAGGATATTGTGCACCTGTTGAAAAACGAAGCCCCCGCCGGGGCCCAGGATCCGGACCCTCTCGCGAACGTGGCGGCGCACCTCTTCGGGGCTGCCGGAGGGCAGCACCTCCTGTGTGTCGCAGCCCCCTCCCCAGAACACGATGTCCTTGCCGAACTCCCGCTTGAGCTCCGCCGGATCCATTCCGTCGCAGCTGGTCTGGACCGGATTGACCGCGTCCAGCCCCGCTTCTATCAGATCGGGGATCAGCGGCCGGATGCCGCCGCAGCAGTGGAGCATGACCTTGACCGGCGCCAGCTCCTTGGTCCGCTTCCAGAGCAGACCGTGGCGAGGCTTGAAAAACTCCCGGTACATCTTCGGTGAGATGAGCGGGCCTGTCTGCATGCCCAGATCGTCTCCGAAGAGAACGACGTCAACGTGCGCTCCGACGCTGCCCATGAAACTCTCCAGCGCGGCCAGGTGATGCTCCGTCAGGGCATCCAGGAAACGGTGCGCCTTCCGGGGCTCGGCGGCCAGCATGCTGAGGAAGTTGTCCATCCGATACAGGAACTCTCCGATCTCTATCAGGTTCCCGCCGAACAGGCCGATGATCGCCCTTTCGGTGCCTGCCCGCAGGCGGCTGGCGCCCCGCTCCAGGAGCTCCCCTCCGTGCGGACCGGCAACCTCCGGGCCCGGCGGAGAGGCAATTCCCGTCCACATGCACTCTTCCAGGGCTTCCTGGAGACTCATGCCCGGCTCCTCGAAAAGGGGGAAGAAGACCTGCTCGAAGTACAGGGCTCCGTCCGGCATTTGACCCAGAACCCGCCCGCGGGCCGACCGAAGCACCCAGCGGCCTTCCTCCCGCTCCGGCAGAGCCCAGACCGGCATCTTGCAGGGGCTGCCGTCCGGGAGGGTCCAGTCCGCCCACCAGCGCTCCTCCCGGGCGAAGGCTCGTCCCAGCTCCACCGTGTCGATCCCGAAGCGCGCCAGAACGTCCCCGTCCACGATAGCCAGCTGCTGGATCGGGTCGTACACCCGAACGGGCGCCGGAGGCAGTCCGAGGGCGGCGCGCAGGCGCGGATACAGGACGGCGCTGATCCCGGAGGAGCGGTGACCGGACAAGTCGATGGGTACCCGGTTGGGCTGTTGATGGGCAAGTGCGGCCAACACACGCTGCTGAGAGGTCATCTATATCTCCAGGAGGGACTGATGGCTCAATTGTAGCATGGATGATCCGCCTGTCAAGAAAATTGACCGGGAGCGACCGGGCTATCGCCCGGCGAACTGTATTGGTCTTCGGCCGGACGGTTTCGGTCTT
>CAZPPB010000225.1:0-4002 GCA_964588355.1 uncultured Spirochaetaceae bacterium
GGGCTGAAGGCGCTGAAGAGGATCTCCTCCTCCTTGAAATCCGTCGGCTTGAGCAGGACCCGCACCCCGTTGGACAGGATCAGCTCCTGGAAGCCGAGATCGGCAAACGACCGCCTTTCAGTGACACTGCCGCCCGGCAGCTGCGCGGTGAACAGGGGCTGATCCAGGACCCGGTCCCGGTACTCGGGGACCTCCTTGCCCGCCACGGAAGCGAACAGGGCCTGGACCTCCCCCTCGGTCGGCACGGCGGCGGACTCGGATTCGGGTGCGTTTACCAGGACGACCCGGTTGTCCTCCCTGAGCAGCTCGGAGGCCAGGCGATTGACCTCCTCCAGGGTGATTTCGGGGACCAGGGTCTGAAACAGGCGGTACTCGAATTCGACATCCGGAATCGGCTCCCCCTGGAGGAAGTGTCCCGCCAGGCTGTCCGCCAGGGTCTGGGATTCTATGTTGTCCCGATCCTTGTAGACCTGCTCTATCCAGGTCAGGTAGCGCTCCCTGGTGCGCTGCAGCTCCGAGGGGGTGAATCCGTGCCGGCGCAGGCGCTCGGTTTCGGTAAGCAGCACCTCCAGAGCCTCGCTGATCCGGGCGTCCCGAACCCGGGCGGCCAGCACGTAAGCCTCCACGGAGCGGACCAACCTGGTCGAGAAGGACCCCGCCCCGACGAAGGGGGCGTCGGGCTGCCTGGCCAGCTCCTGGAAGCGCTCGTTCAGCATCCCGTTGTACATCGATTCCACCAAATCCCGGCGGTAGTCGCCGACGGTTTCCTCAGGCCGCGGCTCGGTCTTTACAAACAGACTGACCCGGGTCGAGGTAGCCTCCGGATCCGTGGCCGGAGCGTAGAGGGTCCCGGGATGCTTCGGGACGGGGTAAACCACCCGCTGCCTGGGGTCCTGCGGACCTTCTAGGCTGCTGAAGCAGCTGATGATGGTCTGCTCCACCCAAAGGGGGTCGAAATCCCCCACCGCGACGACCGCCATCAGATCGGGACGGTACCAATCCCGGTAGAAACGCCGCAGGGTTTCCGCGGTGGCGCTCCGGATAATCTCCAGCGTGCCGATGGGTTTGCGCTCGGCATAACGGGCGTCTTTGAGCAGGACCGGATACTGCTCGTCCCGCATGCGGGCCTCCGCGCCCCGCCGCAGCCGCCATTCCTCCACGATCACCGGCCGCTCCTTCTCCACCTCCACCGGATCCAGGGTGATCCGATGGGCCCAATCCTCCAGGATCTTCACGGCGGTCTCCATGATCTGCCGATCCTCCGTCGGCACCTGAAGCATGTAGACCGTCTCGTCGTAGGTCGTGTAGGCGTTGACATCCGGACCGAAGGACATGCCGATGGATTCCAGGTAGTTCACGATCTCCTGTTTTTCGAAGCGCTCGGTGCCGTTGAAGGCCATGTGCTCGAGGAAATGGGCAAGCCCGAGCTGATCCTCATCCTCCAGCACGCTGCCGGCGTTCACCACCAGGCGCAGCTCCGCCCGGTTCTCCGGCTCGCCGTTGGGCCGCACGTAGTAGGTCAGCCCGTTCTCCAATCGGCCCAGCCGCACCTGGGGATCGATCGGGATCTGCGCCTCCGGGGACAGCTGCGCTGCTGCCTGCCGGGCTTCCTGCTGGACTTCCAGCGTGCGCTCCGCGGCAGCCGCGGTCTGGTCGTCCGGCACAGCCGGCTGTCCGGCGCAGCCTGAAAGAATCCAAAGCGTGATACCCAGAACTACGACAAGGCTCGCTCCGGCGAGCCGGAATTTCCCGTGATTGTCCCACAGCATAGAAGCACCTCCTGTATGAAAAAATAAACTGAATTTCCGGCGGGGAATCAAGCAAAATCCGGCCGCCTTGACGCGGGCAGGTCTGCAGACTAACCTTCCAGCTATGGATGAAGCCGAAATTCTACGCCAGGAGCTGGAGCACTACAGAAGCGAGAAGGACCGCATCCGCAAGGTCATCGGACAGATCGGGGGAGCCACCTCTAAACGGCAGGACCGGATGATCAACATCATCTTCCTGGTGGTGGTTCTGGGTCTCTTTATTTTTGATATCGTAAGAGAGCTCACCGGATTCAGCTTGCCCACGATTCCCCGTTTTCTGTCGATGGAATTGGCGCTGCTGCTGGTCTCTCTCAAGATCATCTGGATGATCCACCGTCAATCCAAGGTGGACCATTTCCAGTTCTGGGTCCTCAATTCGATCGAGTTTCAGATAAATATGATGAGCAAACGTCTCAAGGATCTGGAGGAACGGACCCAGGCCAAGGGCGAATAGAGGTCCCAATCGCACAGATTACGCCGCCGGTGCTTGAACCACATCCAAAGTCAGACAGGCTTCCGGACCCGCCGATCACCCCCGTGTGATTACAGCGGCGCGTGTGAGTGGCGTACCGCCCCGGTCGGGCACTGGCTGAAACAGGAACGGCAGATCACGCACCTCTTCTCCCCCACCACCACCGAATGCTTGCCCTCCATTTGAAACACGGCCCTGGGACAGACATCCACGCAGCGTCTGCAGCCGATGCAGGACTGCCCGTCCACCTCCACCCGGGGTTTCCTGTAGGGGATCAGGCTGTACTTGAGCAGGGGGGACCAGCCGCTGAACTCGGTGACCAGATAGGCGGCTGCGACACCCACGGTCAAGGCGTAGAGCAGCACATGCCCGGGAAATAAGGCCCTGGAAAGCAGCCCTGCCAGCAGGAATGCCGCAGTGCCGTACAGCAGCGCCCAGGGCCCGACACGCTTCAACGGACGCCAGGGGAAAACCAGTCCATGGATGAGGGAGATGATGTACAGGATTGGAAGGAGGATCAGCAGGTGACCCAGGCCGAAGAAGTTGTAGACCAGAACCAACAGGATCGCGAGCAGCAGAGGGGAACCCAAGGCCATCTCCAGACGGGCTTTCAGCGGGAACCGGGCTTTGCGTAAGATCGGGTCGGCTGGATCTCTCCAGTACGCCTCAAGTTCTTGGATGTACAGTGGACCGAAGCGAGCGCTAAACCCGGTCCGTGTTTCCAAAGTTTCCAGAGAAACCGAAGATGCGCATAGTTGGGGCAGAATCAACCGGCGGACCCGCACCCGCTCAGCCAGGCCTGTACGCTCAATGGCCCGGACCACGGAATCGGTGGTGAAGTGCCCGGCCATGGAGGCACACCAAACGTTCACCCCCCGGCTGTCGCACACCAGCAGCCAGCAGTCCAGATTCCCTACAGCCGAGCAGACGCGGCGCAGGGTCAGCTCGAAGTTCCCGGTCACCAGCACGGGCGAATCGGCTCCAGCCGATCCGATCCTGTACAGCCCAACGGGCTCGGGGAAGGGAAACAGGCGCAGCAGAGTCTCCACGGCGGTCTTGATCGGCCTCCGGCGCAGGTAGCGGTCGGGCAGGTGGTCGTCTGCGGCAGTACGAAAATCGGGGCGGCCCGATCCCAGGGTATCGAGCACAATCAGAAGCGCGAACAGGGCGGCAGAGAGAAATAGTGAAATCGCGGCGGTGAATCCGGAAAGGGTAAAAACCCTGTCGACAACCCATAGGACGATCAGGGCAGCGCCGAGGATCCGGATGCAGAGGATCTTTCGCTGCAGCAGGGAACGAACCAGGACCAGGTCCATGATGAAGGCGGCGATTCCCGCCACGATCAGTCCGTAGCTGCCGGCTATGAGTATATGAGACAGCGGGGTGAGCTCTACCCCGGTGGAGGAAACCCAGCGCCCCGCCGATACCGGCAGGAACACGAAGAGGAACGCCCCGGCTCTTACAGAAAACCGGTGCTTCACACCCGTCAGTACTACCGAGGGTCTCCTACAGACCCAGCTCCGCCTTCAGGGTGGACAGAAGCGTCTTGTGATCAATCGGCTTCTGGAAGATCCCGGCCAGACCGAGCTCCTGGGCGTCGATGTTGTAGCGTACCGCGTCTCCAACGGAGCTGAGCAGGAAGATCGGGGCTTCGAATCCCCCCTCCTTGAGCTGGGTGGATACCTTGCTTCCCGCATCCACGGTTTCCATCATCAGATCCAG
>CAZPPB010000226.1:0-3990 GCA_964588355.1 uncultured Spirochaetaceae bacterium
GTTAGGACACCGGGTTTTCATCCCGGCAACAGGGGTTCGACTCCCCTAGGAGATGAAAGCATTGTGTAACAATTCACGTTCCTGTAAGGATTTATCAAGGGCCGGATCCCCGATGTAGCAAAATTGTCACAAAAGGGGAAGAAGACATGGCCAAACATTTCTATTTGTACGCCCGAAAACGAAAAAATGCTCCTCCAGTGTGGTACGCTAAATTTCGTGATTCTGGCGGTCGAATCAGTTCACCAGTTTGCACCGAGCAGACAGACAAAGATAGGGCAGGGCAGTGGGCAACAGATTTCTTACTGAGGGGTGGGACAGTCGCCGAACGCAACCCCAAAGCGCCAACCTTCGAGCAATGGGCGGAAAGGTGGTGGGATTACGAACGCTGCCCCTACATTGCGGAAAAGCTCTCCGATGGCTTCTCGATGAGTAGAAAGTATACCGAGCTCCGACGTAGTTACTTGAAGCGCTATCTCATTCCGGCATTCGGTTAACGTCGGATATCCGAGCTTCGTCCGAAAGACTTCCGAGACCTGAAGCTGCATCTATCCTCTCAGGGCAAACTTGCACCGGCTATGATCAATGTGATCTTGGGCACGGCCCGTGTAATGTTCAATTATGCCGTGAGGATGGGAGAGCTCGAGAACAACCCTCTTACTCCAGTCTCGGAATTAAAGGAGTTTCCAAAGGAACGGGGAATCCTAAAGATCGAGCAGCTTCGAATGTTATTCGACGACGAAGCGCTAAATAAGGTCTGGGCAGGAGACCCGCGACATTATGCCTGCAACGTACTGGCGGCGACGACCGGTCTGCGGATGGGCGAGTGTCAAGGTTTGCAGGTCCAATACGTTCATCCTCAATTCGTTCGAGTTGTTCACTCCTGGCATGACACCTACGGCTTGTCTGCTCCAAAGTAAAACTCCGCACGCCTGGACCCAATCCCTGGTCGCACGTCTACCGCTCTCGATGAACTCATCGGTCTGGCCCGATGGGGAAAGATAGAACCGGCAGACGTGGTATTTTGGGGGAGAGATCGCACAACCCCGCTGTCTAAAACCGCCCTGCTACGGGGATTCAAGCGGGCGCTCAAGCGTATCGGGATTACCGAGGAACAGTGTAAGGCTCAAAATCTGCTTTTTCACAGCTACCGTCACGGCTTCAATACGATGATCCGGGGTAGGGTGGCCGACGAACAGCTTCGCCGGGTGACGGGACACAAGACTATGGCCATGACGGACAACTATGACACCCCTGGGATCGAGCAACTACAGGACGTGCTGCAAGAGCAGGAAAGACTGTTCGGGTTGGAGGAGGACTCAACGAAATGACAAAGAAGCATGTAGGAATTGTGTATGTGGTGGCCGCCGGCTACCCGGTTGGTGATCGAGCACTTGTTCTACTTCCTGGGTGTGGTTCTATCCGTGTTCATAATCCTGGTCCTGATCTTCCGGAAGAAGGCAAAACCGCTCGGAGTTCTGTTGGCAGGGGGCGCCGGGACCCTCGGCGGAGTGCTCATCTTCCGGGAGCCCTTGCACCCGTTGCAGTGGGGCGGGGTAGTTCTCATTCTAGGCGGGGTCGCGGTGCTGTCGTTTGGGAAGGGCGATCCCGCGAGCGCTGCATCCGGCGCGCCGTCCCGGCGGGTGGGAGAAAGCGTATCCGGGAGCGGGGACAGTCCTGTTCACTGATAGGGATCTCGCCCCGGGCCGAAGCAACCTTCGCAGTCTTCCCCTGCCTCCTTGAATGACGGGTCTACCGGATCGTAGCCCTTTTCAAGCGGTCAGACCCTGGAATGGGTAAGGGTGTTGATCAGGGTGTTGACGGCGAGGGTCAGGTTCGGAAGGGTCCCTTCAAAACCACTCAGGGCGTCGCGGAGCCTCTGCAGGAGGGATTCAGGATTCAGCTCGCCCGCGTCTGGACTATCGGTCCTGCGGAGCGTGGCTTCTACATCCTCCGTGAGCTGTTGCAGGGGAGACCCCGCTCGTCGAGTGGACACGAAGACCGTCAGCTCACGAGTATGGTTCATCCTTTCGCCTCCACATGCCTTTCGTGTGACTGACAACCCCACCGGGCGGGCTATGCTTCCATCGGAGTGTACTGGGACGGGAGCTGGCCGACCTCCTTCACGATTCGCGGGCATGTTGCCCCTTCGGCCCAGGCGGCATCGACGTCTAGGACCCGTAGCGAGTGGATCAAGTTGTCTCCAAGGTTTGAGAGGTAAGCGGGATACCCGAGGTCTTAGACCAGTCCGCCGCGTAGGCCTTCAGCTGCGCGTCGATCTCCGGCTTGTTCTGCATCAGGGGTATCGGACCACCCTTACCGGACGCTCCTCCTTTCGAGCAACCGACAAACAGCAAGCTGGCAGCACCCACCAGCACGATCACAACGATCAGGATCTTTTTTTACTTGCTCTCTCCTTTTTTCGGGGTGTTCGAAATTGCCACACGCAAAAAAGTCAATTCCACCCAAGTTAATAGTCGAGCAGGCCGGTTTTTTTTATAGCCGGAGAATGGGAACGGTGGAGCAAGTATTTGCCATTATAAGGCATGCGCTGGGTTTTGATCGATTTACACTCCGTGGAAGAGAAAAGGTCGACACACAGTGGAATTTGATCTGCATTGTACATAACATAGTAAAGATATCGAGGCTTGCAACGGAATAGAAATGATAAGGTGCCGGTAAAGATAAAACGCCTGGATGAATAGATCCTTAAAATAGGGTTTTTCTACAGGCTCGTTGGGCGGAAGCCCGAAAAGAAGTAAGATAGGAGGATAAGATGGCAGAACATAATCGGAGTGAGCGTTTCGTGGTCGTGGCGGTCGGAGTCGCGGCGCTCGGGGGACTCCTGTTCGGCTACGACACGGGGGTCATTTCCGGTGCCATCCTGTTTATCCAGAAGCAGTTCTCCCTGTCTTCTACCCTCGAAGAGGTCGTGGTCAGCGCGGTGCTCGCCGGAGCGGTGATCGGCGCGGCCGGCGGCGGAAGCCTCGCAGACCGCCTCGGCCGCCGCAGAACGATCATCACGGCGGCGATCACCTTCACCGTCGGGGCGATCGGGACCGCCCTGGCGCCGAGCGTCGCCCTGCTCGTCGCCGGCCGGGTCGCAGTCGGGCTGGCCATCGGGGTCGCCTCGTTCGTTTCGCCGATGTACATCTCCGAGATCGCCCCGGCCAGGATCCGCGGTTCTCTCGTGTCGGTAAACCAGCTTGCCGTCACCATCGGCATCGTGGTGGCCTACCTGGTGGACTACGGATTCGCTGGCCTCCAGGGATGGCGCTACATGCTGGGCGTCGCCGCCATCCCGTCGGTGGCCCTCGGCCTGGCCATGTGGCGCCTTCCCCCCAGCCCCCGCTGGCTCATGAGGCGGGGCAACCGCGACGGGGCCCGGAGCGTGCTTCGGCGCATACGAGCCGCCGAGGACGCGGAGGGGGAGCTGGACCGGATCTCCGCCAGCATCCACAAGCAGGAAAGCGGCGGCGCCGGGAGACTTCTCCACCCGGCCCTCCGCCTCGCGCTCCTCTTCGGGGCGGGACTGGCGATTTTCCAGCAGCTCACGGGAATCAACACCGTGATCTACTACGCCCCTACGATTTTTCGCTTCGCGGGAATCAAAGCCACCGGCTTCTCGCTTCTGGCCACCCTGATCGTGGGACTGGTGAACGTGGGCTTCACGGTTCTTGCCATTCGGCTGATGGACCGGGTGGGCCGTAGGCCGCTCCTGCTCACGGGAGTGGCCGGGCAGCTCGTCGGCCTGGTGCTCCTTGGCCTCGCTTTCCAGCTCCGCGGGCTGGCATACGTTCTCGGCTACGTGGCCATCGGTAGCCTCGCCCTGTACGTCGGTTCCTTCGCCATCGGGCTGGGCCCGGTCTTCTGGCTCATGATCTCGGAGATCTACCCCCTCAAGGTCCGGGCCACCGCCATGGGCATCGTCACCCTGGTCAACTGGGCGGCCAACCTGGTCGTGGCCCTGACCTTCCTCAGCCTGGTCAACGC
>CAZPPB010000227.1:0-3813 GCA_964588355.1 uncultured Spirochaetaceae bacterium
CGCGGCGATCCTGCTGTTTTCCTGGTTCCTGATTGCCGCGCCGGGCGCAGGCTGCGCACCGGACGGGGCCTTCGATTTCAAACTGTCCAGCGGGTATTGCCTGGGCGGACTGAGCTGGAACATAGCCGGCCTCGGGGGGTTCCCGAACATTCGATCGGAGCTCACCTGGTCGGAACTGCAGACCCTCCAGATCGAGGGGGAGGGCAGGCTGACCATCGAAAGGTTCACGGTTCATGCCGACATGGGCTACGGGTTGATCCTGGACGGAGAAACTCGGGATTCCGATTACAACTCGGATGACCGGACCGATGAGTTCAGCCGCTCCTACAGCGACGCCCGGGGCGGGTATCTGCTTCACGCCCTCACCGGCCTGGGCTACCGGTGGGACCTCGGCTGTGCACCGGTTACCCTGCTCCCCATGGCCGGCATCGGCTTTCACCGTCAGGCTATGAAAATGACAGACGGGGTTCAGGTCATTAGCGAGCCCCCGTCAACGCGGCCTCTCGGTCCGATCTCCGGCCTGGACAGCAGCTACACGACGAACTGGCTCAACATTTGGGTCGGTCTGGATGGCGTTTACAGGTTCACGAGCGGGGTGAGAGCCGGGGCGGCCGTTTCGGTTCACCCATCGCTGTACTACGCTGCAGCCGACTGGAATCTGAGAGACGATCTTGCGCATCCGGTCAGCTTTGAGCATCGGGCACTCGGGTTTGGACTGTGCGGGGAACTGTCGGTAGGCATTGAATCGAGCCGAGGCTTCCTTCTGGAAGGACGATTCGCCATGGATTACTGGTTTGGAGGGCCCGGAGTGGATGAGACCTTCTCGGACAGCGGAGGGTCTTTGGAAATCCGGCTGAACGAAGTGGTCTGGAGTTCTTTACAATTCTCACTCGGAATCGTGCAGCGCCTCTGAGGGGCGCCGGCCGGGCGTGCTTGATCGCAGGCTCGGCCGCAGCGGGACGAATCCCCCATCCTTGACACCTGGGTCAAGCTTTCTTAGTATCCTAGACAAACAAGCTGCAGGAGAGAAACATGAAAAAGGTGAAGGTTGGGGTCATCGGTATCGGCTTCATCGGAGCGGCCCATGTAGAGGCGCTCCGCCGGCTGCCCGGCATCGAGGTGGCGGCGATCGCCCATTCCAGCGAAGAGAAGGCCAGGGTCAAGGGGGAGGATCTGGGGGTCGAGCGGACCTTCGGGGACCATCGGAAGCTCCTGGAGATCAAAGAGATCGACGCGGTGCACATCTGCACACCGAATCACCTGCACTATCCCCAGACCAGGGATGCCCTGGCCGCGGGCAAACACGTGCTCTGTGAAAAACCTCTGGCCGTCACGGTAAAGGAAGCAGAGGAGCTGGTCAGGCAGGCCGATTCCAGCGGTCTGGTGACGGCGGTGCACTTCAATATCCGCTTCTACCCGCTCATGTCCCATATCAGGGCGATGATAGCCGCCGGTGAGCTGGGGGAAATCTACGCGATCCACGGGTCGTACCTGCAGGACTGGCTTTTCTATGACACGGACTACAACTGGCGGCTGGAGCCCGAGTATTCGGGGGAATCCCGGGCTATAGCCGACATCGGATCCCACTGGATGGATCTGATCGAGTTTCTCACCGGGGACCGCATCGCCGAGGTCTGCGCTGATTTCTCGACCGTCCACAAAACGCGCAAGAAACCCCTGAAACCTCTGGAGACCTTTGCCGGAAAGTTGCTGAAACCGGAAGACTACAAGGAGATCCCCATCGGCACGGAGGACTACGCCACGGTGATGCTGCACTTCAAGGCAGGAGCCCGAGGGGTGTTTACCGTCAGCCAGATCTCGGCGGGACGGAAGAACCGGGTCTACTTCGAGATCGACGGTTCGAAGAAATCCGTGGCCTGGGAATCCGAGCTTCCCAACCAGATGTGGATCGGCCGGCGGGAGGGACCCAACGAACTGTTGCTGAAGGACCCCTCCCTGGTGCACGCTGAGAGCCGGGAGCTGATCGGATTCCCAGGCGGGCACAACGAAGGATTTCCCGACACATCCAAGCAGCTCTTCAAGCGTTTCTACGAGGCGGTGCGCTCCGGTGCTCCGGCAGGAGAATTCCGCTATCCCACCTTCGGAGACGGAGCGCGGGAGCTCGAGCTGTGTGAGACAATCCTCCGGAGCAACAAGAAGCGGGTCTGGCTGCCGGTCGGCGACTGATCGGCGCTTTGGTGAGCGGGTGAGGCGATAGAAGAATAAATTCGAGGAGAAAAAATCATGATCAAACTTGGTTTTGTCAGTGCTGTTGTCGAGGATCTGAGCTTCGAGGCTGTGGTGGACCTGGCCGCGGAACTGGGCTATGACTGCGTGGAGATGCTGTGCTGGCCGGTCGGTAAGGCCGAGCGGCGCTATGCCGGGGTAACCCATGTGGACGTCACCACTCTGGACGACAAGCGGGTCAAGGAGATCCGCGACTACTGCGACAAGAAGGGCGTTTCCGTCTCCAGCCTGGGCTACTATCCCAATTACCTGGAAGACAGCCCCCAGGCGCCGGTGTACGCAGAGCACTTCCTCAAGGTAATCGATGCCTCGGCCAGGCTCGGTATAGGGATCGCCACCACCTTCATCGGCCGGGACCACACCAGGAGCCTGGATGAGAACTTCAAGCTCTTCGAAAAGGTCTTTCCGCCGATCATCAAACACGCCGAGCAGAGGAAGGTAAAGATCGGCATCGAGAACTGTCCGATGTTCTTCACAGGCGATGAATGGCCCGGCGGCAAGAACCTGGCCTTCAGTCCCGCGATCTGGAGGCGGATGTTCAAAATGATCCCCTCCGAGTACTTCGGGCTGAACTACGATCCCTCCCATATGCTCTGGATGCAGATGAACTACATCCGACCGATCTACGAGTTCAAGGATCGCATCTTCCACGCCCACATCAAGGACGCCAAGATCCTGCCGGACAAGCTGGCCGACGTGGGTATCCTGGCCACACCACTGGAGTATCACTCGCCCAAGCTTCCCGGACTCGGCGATGTGGACTGGGGCAAGTACTTCTCCGCCCTGACCGACATCGGCTTCAAGGGTTCGGCCTGCGTGGAGGTGGAGGACCGGGCCTTCGAGGGGTCCTTCGAGGATCGCAAAGCCTCGCTGACCCAGAGCCGGAGCTACGTACGCCAGTTTCTGCCCAAGGCGTGAACAGGGCGCCTCAACCGTTTTTACAGTGATTCTCTGAATCCGACCGGGCCTGTCCGGGAGGTCTGTTCAACTCCCGGCGGGCCTTACCCTTCTCCATCCAGCAGTCTCGACGGCTTTCGAGGATTCGCGCCCGGGGTCCGCCGCTTCGGAAAGTTACCAAATATCTCTTGCAAAGAACCTTAATTTACCTTAAAATGGTGCAATTAGAAACATTTTAGGTAACATTATGGAACAAAAGCTCTATTCAGTGGAAGAAATTGCTCGGTTTTTGGATCTGCATCCTAAAACCGTAAGGCGGTTCATTCGCGAGGGGAAGATAAAGGCGAGAAAAATCGGACGGGCGTGGAGAATACAACAGGACGATTTGAGAGAGTACGCCCATGGTGAACTGGCGGGCAATCGTGAAGAATCCGGCTTCAGCCCCGATACCGGATTGCAGGAGCGAATCAGTGTCTCGGCGGTGATAGAAATTTATGAGGGAAGCCGGGAGGAAGCCTCGCGAATCTCAAACAGTCTGATCGCCATGCTCAACTGTAAGGATCCTTCTTGGGGAAAGAGCCGATACGACTTCATCTATAACCCGGAGACGAAAAAGGCTCGTTTCATTTTGTACGGATCGCCCCGGTTCTTGAGGGACGTTCTCAAGGC
>CAZPPB010000228.1:0-3716 GCA_964588355.1 uncultured Spirochaetaceae bacterium
CTGTTCTACATCATCTCCTTCACCTTCGCCTGGGTGATCTCGGCGGAGATCTGGCAGCGATTTTCCGCAGCCCGCAACGTTAGGGACGCCCGCAGAATCTCCAGGGGAGCCCTGTGGATCAACATCCCCCTGTACCTGGTAGTCGTGGTGATCGGTATGATGGCCGTGGGCCTGTTCGCCGGAAAAGACCTGGAGGGGGAGCACGTCATGACCAGGATCCTCCTGGGCTACACGCCGCCTGTTCTGGCCGGCATCGCCTTCGCCGGGTTGCTGGCAGCGGTCATGTCCACAATGGACACGGCGATCAACACCGGGTCCCTGGTGCTCACCGAAGACTTCTACCACCGGCTGATCAACCCCAAGGCCTCGGAGCGCTCGATCCTCATCTTCGCCCGTATCGCCGCCACCATCATGGCGGGACTGGGCATCCTGGTGGCCGTGCTGATCCGGGACCTGCTCTGGGTGCTGTGGATGGCCAGCGATATCCTGGCAGCAGGAGTTTTCTGGCCCCTTATCCTGGGAATGTACTCCAAGTGGGGCACCACCGCGGGAGCCATCGCCAGCATGCTGGCAGGCAGCCTGTACGTGCTCTGGCAGTACCTGATCGACCTGGGCGTAGGCCTGCCGAGCATCATCCCGGCCTGGCCCGGCCGCTCCTGGCCATTCTCGATCTTCTGGGGAATCCTGATCGGGTTCGTGGTGTTCACCGTTGTGAGCCTGTTGACCCGCACCACCAAGGAACGGGAAAAGGCGGACCGATTCTTCGCGAGCATGAAGGAGTCCAAAGTATAGACATTAGGTCGTATGCACAGTCCGCATACGGACGATTGGTACAGAAACGCGCAGCTTCGGGCTGCGCGTTTCTTTTAGGTGGTGCGCCCTGCCCGGCATCGCACCTGCAAAAGCGGATTTTCTGCTCAGATGCCGTGCAAACAAAGGGGGCCGGACAGCTGCTGGCGGCGACTGTCCGGCCCTTTGCGCCGGTCGGTGAAGCTCAGGATGGTCCTGGTTTCTGCTACGCCCGTCCGCTGCGGATCCGGTCCTGATCCGGATCATCTGCGCTGTCTTCGCAGCTTCCGTCCCGCAATTGATCTTGCGTTTGATCACGCAGTTGATCCTGCACCGGTTCTCCGTCACAGTCGCCGCTGCAGTCCCCGCTGCGTTCCTGACGCTGTTCCTTCTGCGCTGCCGGCTGAGCGGAGTCGTCCACCTGGTTGCCGAGGCGAACCTGCTCCATGAACTGGTGTGGGGACTCCGGAGACTCCTGCACCTGCCTGGCCCACTGCCAGTAGTTCAGGTGTTGGTAGATGTTCGTGTATTGGGCCTGATTGCCGAGTGGGTCGGGGCCGGTTTGAGCGAACAGCAGGCTCGACAGGAGCACGAGACCGAGAACGAATAGAATCCTTTTCATCTGATACCTCCATAACTTGATGTTTCAATGAACATATACGCAGCCGGGTCAATTAGGTTTCACCAAATCCGGCGGTTTCAACCGGGCGGCAACCGTGCTCATACCCTTGCTGCTGCCGTCAAAACAGAGCAGAAAATCGTTTGTTGATCTGTTGACGGATTTCAGCCCTCCTGATATACTCAGCTGTTGCAAAATAAGAAATGCCGTTGCTTTATTAGAGACGAATAGTGTTCCATCGGGTTTGGTAAATCGACAATGCCGCAACTGTTGTCTTCGGTAATAAAAGCTCTTGAAGTGCTGGACTTCTTTACCGTCGAAAAGCCTGAGCTGAGCCTGGCTGAGATCAGCAAACATATGGGCACGCACAAGAGTTCGGTCTACCGAATACTCAGGACTCTCGAAGCGGTAGATTTTTTGCGCTGGAACAGTGAGAGAGGAAAATACAGGCTGAGTCCAAAGTTGCTCGAGCTGGCCAGTCGTGTCCTGGCGCAGTATGACCTGCTGGAGGTAGCCGGGCCATCCATGGGTGATCTGGCTGCGAGAACCGGTGAGATCATTCACCTCTCCATTCTGGATGGGTACGAAATCGTCTATCTGGAGAAGAAGGGAGCGGGCCAGGTACTGACCGTTGCCACCAGGGTGGGCGGAAGGTATCCTGCCTACGGCTCGGCCATGGGCAAGGTGTTGATGGCTTTCCTGCCGGAGCAGCAGCTGCAGCGAATTCTCGGAGAAACGGAGTTGGAAGCTCTTACGCCCAGCACCATAACCGATAAGGTCCAGCTGAGGCGGGAGCTGGATAAAATCCGCGGGCAGGGATATGCCTTCGACGATGAGGAGGCCTTCCCCGGCATTCGCTGTATCGCCGCGCCGATCCGAGAACCGAGCGGAAAAGTAGTTGCCGCGATAAGCGCAACCGTTCCGGCTCAGCGTTTGCCGACGGAACGCAGTCCGGAGTTGATAGAGATGATTACGGAAACCGCTTCTCGAATTTCTGCATTGATTGTCGACTCAATCAGGGAGGTATGAGATGAAACTGGAAGAATTGAAAAAATTAGCACGCCGTCGAGTCTTCGATATAGAACCCTGGCCCGCCGGCAAACCCATTGACGAAGTCATGGAGGAGCTGGGTCTGTCGGATCTTGCCATGATGGCCACCAACGAGAACCCGCTGGGACCCTCCCCCAAAGCGGTCAAAGCTGTGGAGGAGGCGATCCGGGGTGTGAATTTCTACCCGGATGGACCTTGTTCTCGCCTGAAGAGAAAAGTAGCCCGGCGTCTCGGAATATCGGACGATATGGTTGCCTTTGGCAACGGCGCGGACAGCTGCATCCGGATGGTGACCAGTGCCTTTGTCAACGACGGTGACGAGGTGATTATGGCCGATCCGACCTTTCCCGTGTACTCGATTTTCACCAGGGTGATGGGCGGGGAGGAAGTGTTCGTCCCGTTAAAGGACTACACCCACGATCTGGGGGCAATGAAAAAAAAGATCGGCCCCAGGACCAAGCTCGTCTGCATCTGCAATCCGAACAATCCAACCGGAAGTATCGTCCGAAAGGCCGAGCTCGACGAGTTCTTCCGCGACCTGCCTGCCAACTTGATCGTGGTGCTCGATGAGGCGTATTTCGAATTTGTCTCCGATCCCGAGTTCCCCGACGGCTTGGACTACGTCAAAGACGGCCGAAAGGTCATTGTCATGAGAACGTTTTCCAAGCTCTACGGTCTGGCGGGCTTGAGGATCGGCTACATGATGGGCGGAAGTGAAATGATCTCCGTCCTGGAACGGGTTCGGGAGCCGTACATGGTTTCGGGAGTGGCCGAGGAAGCGGCTCTGGCGGCACTCGACGATCGGGAGTTCGTGGACAGGGTGATCGAGAACAACGAGAGAGGCCGCAGTCTGCTGTATAAAGGGCTTGAGCGGCTTGGTCTCGATTATGTGCCCAGCCATACGAATTTTCTCTTCGTCGATCTCAAGACAGACGCCAAAAAGGTGGCGGAGGCTATGCTGCGGCGGGGATTCTTTATCCGGCCCGGGACACCGTGGAAGCTGCCGACCTGCGTGCGCGTCACCTTCGGAACGGAGGCGCAGAATGAGGCCTTCATTCGGGCTTTGGGAAAGGCGCTGGAGGAGGCCGAGTGAAAGGCGAGCGATCGATCGGACCATGGGGGCGTTTTCGCATATAAACATGGAAAAAACTAAATAGAAGAAGGGAGGACGAGATATGTCACTTCAAAACCTTTGTAAAGCCGTGGAGACGGGAGACCAGGACAAGGGAAAGGATCTGGCTCAGAAACTCGTTGACGG
>CAZPPB010000229.1:0-3684 GCA_964588355.1 uncultured Spirochaetaceae bacterium
CTATCAACGATCTCAGCTTATTGGATACGGCTTCGGTTTCGTCGAAGAATACGAGCCGTTCTCTGAACACTTCAATATGCTGTATTGGCAAGACAGATCGGGGCGTCGGCTATAACGAAAAACATCGCTGACTTCGAAGAAATCGGAACAGTGATCGATTTCAACTTCCATCCGATGGTCTGCCAGCGAAAAGCTCAGCCTATCCGGCCGAACAGGGTGTTCAACGATTCCGCCAGGGTGGGGTGGGCGAAGATGCCGTCCCGCAAGGCGGTGTAGGGCAGTCCGGCCATCATGGCGATCTGGAGCATGGCCATGATCTCCCCACCCTCGATGCCGAAAACGCCACAACCTAAAATGTGCTTGCTGTCCGGATCCACCAAAACCTTCATCAGCCCCCGTGCTTCGTCTACCTCCAAGGCCCGGGCCACCCAGCTCATCGGCATGGCAGCGACCTGGTAGTTTAGACCTGCCTTTTTCGCTTCTTTCTCGCTCAAGCCCACGCGGCCGAGCTGAGGGTCAATGAATACGGTGTAGGGTACCATCCTTCCTGCCGTGGAGTCGTTTCCTCCTTCGAGCAGGTTGGTCTTCAGGATGCGGAAATCATCGTAGGAGATATGGGTGAAAGCGGGGCCGCCGTTCACTTCTCCGATGGCATAGATGCCGGGAGCAGAGCTTTCCAGCCTGCTGTTAACCTGGATGGATCCCCGGTCGTTGGTCTCCACACCCGCCGCTTCCAGATTCAGGGTATCGGTATTCGGTGTTCGACCCGTCGCGACAAGCAGGTGGCTTCCCGTAAGCTTTCGAACTTTGTCTCCCGACTCGAAGAAGAGGGAGATTTTGCCATCGGAATCCTGTTGGACCCGGGACGGTCGGCTCTCCAGGTACACCTCGACGCCGTCCTCTCCCAGGATTTTCAGAACCTCTGAGGAGAGGTCCTCGTCCTCCCGGCTGAGAAGCTGATCGCCCCGGTGCACGATGCTCACCTTTGAACCGAAACGTCGGAACATCTGTCCGAACTCCAGGCCGATATAGCCCCCACCGATCACCAGCAGGCGCTCCGGCAGCTCATCCAGCTCCATGATTGAAGTGGAATCGAGATAGGAGACCTGCTCGATCCCCTCCAGTCGCGGCATCGCTGGGCGGGTACCCGTGTCGATGATGATACCCTGCCCCGCAATTTCCACCGTGGTATCGTCAGCCGTTGTGATCTCGAGGGTCTTAGCGCCGGTAAAGCGGGCCGTTCCCATGATCAGTTCCAGGTGCTCCTGTTTCTCGAGCCGGCTCTCCGAGCCACCGCGGAAGTTGTCGACGATTTCCCGCTTCCTCAGGCGGACTTTCTGCATGTCAATATCGATATTCCCGGTATTGACCCCGAAGTCGGCGCCTCTCCGGGCCAGGTAAGCCGCCCGGGCGCTGGCCACCATGGTTTTTGTAGGGGTGCAGCCCTCGTTGAGGCAGGTACCGCCGACGTGGGTCCTCTCCACCAGAGCGGTCTTTTTCCCCGCCTGAGCCAGAGCTGCGGCCAGCGGTGTGCCGCCCTGTCCGGAGCCGATGATGATGTATTCGAAGTTGTTCATAATTACTTCCTATTTCCGTATATATCGCAATATATTTCAGTCGGGATTTTGCTCTTCGTCCTTTTTTCCTGCATCCTCGGCTGATTCGATCTTCAGCATCGTCTTCAGTCGTTCCTGGATCGTCTCCCCCCTGCCAAGGGTCAGCTCCCAAAATGGGGCCCGCCGGTTGATTGTTGAAAAAAGCACTTCGAAATCACTGTACTCTTTCGGAATCGTTACCAATTTGTCCTCCTCAATGTGGTAGACGAACAGAAAAGGGCGAACTCGTTTCTGGGTGCAGTACCCGGCTGTGGTAATCTGATCCCATGAGAAGGTGAGCAGGTCTCCGTCGGACATTTGGCATTTGAGCTCGGTGTCCGTTGTTTCCACCCAGCTTTTCAGATGGTTGCGGAAGAAGCGCAACATCGAGTAGTCCAGATAGGCTGCGCCGGCCAGGGCGATGATGCCGAGAAAGGTGCCTGCAAAGATCAACAGCAGGATTCCTGCAGCCGGAAGAGCGACTACGAACAGGAAGAGGATGACAATTCGTGGATTTGAGGCAATCGTTATTGTGTGACGTATCGATGACTCCTTGATGGAGGTCTCGGCACCATAGAAGTTGGAAAGAAACGGTTGGTTTGTCCCAAACATCTCCTCCATCATAGTTTGGATCTCTCCGCGGCTCAACACGGCAGCAGTCAGGGGATCCGGGGCGGCGTGGATCGGGATCTACACTCGTGGCAACGGCCGGTAGGAACCGGAGAACCCGTATACCTCGACAAGCCGGACGCAGACCCCCCTCGCGATGTGCCGTTGTTTCTTGCACCGTCGCCGGTCCTCGTTCAACCACGAATGTTCCACATACCCCTGCTCCCGATGATCTACGAAACAGGAAGCGAAGTCGTCAAAGAAATGATTGGCCGCCTCAATTTCCCGAAGCAGCAGTGCCCCGGCATCTGAAGTGATGGTTTCCCCCGCCGAAATCGGCGACCACTTTTCGTGTTCCAAGGCCTTGAGAATGGAGTTGTTTGGAATTACCCTGTGTATTCATATAGGGCCTTTCTCCCCCTCCTTGGTGTTGCTTCTCGGACTTGAACTCAGGGAAAGGTTTTTTTCTACTAGTAGTGAAATATATGGGTTAGTGAAACCGGGACCTGCGAAACGGCCCTGGAGCTGCAAATCTCTCTGCGGCCGATACTTATAAGCGGGCAATGCGGGATTCGAACCCACGGCCTCTGCTCCGGAGGCCATTGACGTCCTTTCGTCCTTGTGCTCCTTGAAATTGATGTGGATCTGAATGATTCAACGTAGCCCCAGAAACAATTGTAGTCCTTCGTCGACTTTTTTTAATTCTTCATCGCTTATCTCACCGAAGATCTTCGTAATACGTCTTTTATCGATTGAACGCACTTGATCAACCAACGCGAAGGATCGCGTGCGCAATCCACTGCTACCAGGATCAAGAGATGGGTACAGGGCACCTTCTCCCTGAGTTTTCGTTACAGGAACCACGCACACCATCGGAAATCTCTGATCCGCTAGCACTTCGGGGTTGGCGACAATTACACATGGGCGAACTCCCCGTTGTTCATGTCCACGTGTTGGATCAAGAGAAACTAAGACGATTGTGCCTCTAGTTAGGTTCACTCACTCCTCTTTTATCCACCCCTTGCCGGGGACCCACCGTACGTTCTCTCCAGCGTCGAGATTAACCAAGTCTTCGTCGCCTTCAGGCAATCCTTCTGCCCACTGAGTGAAACCCGCTTGGGCAATGTCATCACTATCCGGATGGGGTGCCCGTAGAGATCGCCGTAGTTCTTCCTTGCGGCGGCGTTCAAGCTCATGCTTAACTGCCTGAAGGACAAATCTGCTTCTGTTGCGTTCTTGCCCGTCTATGTCGCGAACGATCTCTTCAGGTAAAGTAACAGTCACTCGTTCATTCATGTGCATATCCTCAATATGATCATATTTATTATCATACAACATGTCAAGTCACACTCTTGTCACAGTGTGACAAGACGCCAGTTTCCCCGAGGGGGAACTGCAAAGAATAGGTGGCTACTGTACAGGGAAAAATAGCGGGCAATGCGGGATTCGAACCCACGGCCTCTGGCTCCGGAGGGCACAG
>CAZPPB010000230.1:0-3672 GCA_964588355.1 uncultured Spirochaetaceae bacterium
CCGACCATACCCGGGTCCTGCACCTGATGGGCGTTCCCCGGCTGATCGCGGTGATCACGAAGGCGGACCTGGCGTCACCCGAAAGGATCGCTCAGATCAGCGAACAGGTCGCCGGGGAGTGCAGCCGCCTCGGCTATCCCCAGGCGCCCATCATCGCCGTTTCGGCCCGCAGCGCACGGGGCATCGAGGAGCTCAGGGGACTGATTCTCCGGGAGCTTGCCCGGCCGGCGGGCTCCACGGCCCCGAGCCGGAGCGTGCCCCACCTCTACGTGGACCGGGCCTTCACGGTGAAGGGATCGGGCCTCGTGGTCACCGGAAGCTTGAAAGGCGGGCCGCTGCGTCGAGGGCAGGAGCTGCTCCTGCTGCCGCAGAACCGGCGGGTGCGGATTCGGGGACTCCAGTCCTACTACCAGGATTGTGAACAGGTCGAACCGACCTCCCGGGTGGCGATAAATCTGAGCGGCGTCAATGCGCAGCAGATCATCCGGGGCGACCTCCTGTGCCGGGCCGAAGGCCCTTATCGGATCGTAAAGGAGTTCATACTGCGCGGGGCTCCAATGTCTGTCAAGAGAGACACCGAGGTAGAAATCGCCGCAGGCACGGGCCACCAGATCGCCAGGCTGACCCGCTTCGTCGGGGGCAACCTCCTGCGCATACGCCTGAACCGGGAAATCCCGCTGCAGTGGAATCAGCCGATTGTGCTGATCCGCCATGGGGGCAGCGCCATTTTGGGCGGAGGACATGTGCTGTGGCTCGGCAAGACCGACAAGCAGCTGCGGCTGCGCCTGGCCGAGCTCGAGCAGTCCCTGGGGGGCGACCTGCAGCCGGAGGATCTGGGCCGAATCAGGCTCGCCCTCGAGGGTGCGGTCGCCCCGGCGGAAGCGGAAAATCTGGTGTTGTCCGAGCAGCTGCGCCGCAGTACCGTACAGATAGAGGGCTGGATCGTGGTCAAGGAATATCGGGAGCGTCTGGGGCGGCGAATCGGTGAGTTGGCCGCTGTTCCCGGCGGCGTTCGCATCGATGAGCTGGCCACCAAGATGAGGGGAGAACCTGAGGCGCTGCTGCCTCTGGTGGCGGGACAGCTGGCCCGGGGGGGCGAACTGGTCTTACGCGGCGGTATCCTCTTTCCTGCGGGGGAACAGGCGCCCCAGGTCTCCCCCATGGGCCGGCAGCTGCTGCGGGACCTGAACTCCGGGGGGTTCCGCGGCCTGGAGTTGAACAAGCTCAAGGTCGCGGGCGCCCGCAAAGAGCTGCGCAACCTGGTTCGTGCCGATCTGGCAGTCGCCCTGGACGGGGATATCTACTACGAGAAGCAGGTCTATCTGGACCTGGTACGCAGCTGTCTGGCCGGCCTCGAGGTCGGGGGCATTCTTACGATCGCCCGGACCAAGGAGCAAAGCGGGTTGTCCCGCAAATACGTCATCCCCCTGCTCAACCGCATGGAGAGGGATGGTTTCGTGAAACGAAGCGGGGATGATCGGATGGTTAGCGGGAAACCTCAGTAGCGGCCCCCTGCGCGTTGCCCAGCCGTTCCCACCATTTCCTGGCGCCGGTCACAGTCACCAACAATCCGAGGATGATCACACCCACGATGAGGTAGGTCATGCGGATGCCCACTGACGAAGCCACAGCGCCCAGCAGGAGGGGGAACACCATGCCCCCGAGAGACACGGATCCGAACAGTACGCCGCTGACCGTCCCGGGCTGATCCGGGTACAGGGCGGTGCCCCGGGCCATGAGCAGGGGAAACACGGGCGCCGTGCCCAGACCGTAGAGCACCAGGGTAACCAGTTTTACCGGGATCCAGGGCGCGAGCAGGAAAACAATCAGAGAGGCCAGGGACAGAACCATCCCCGCCGTCAGGATACGAACCGAGGCGAAGCGCTTCAGCAGCCGGGAGGTCAGCAGGCGCCCGCCGATCATCCCGGCCAGAAAAACACCGACCACGACGGCGGACAGTTTCAGGGGTACACCCAGCTCGGTCTTGAAGTGCTCGGTCAGCCAGTAGGAAAATCCCAGATCCGGGGCCACGGAGAAGAAGATCAGCAGGGCGCTGAACAGGATCCTCGGGTTGCCCAGAATCCCCGATAGATTCTTCCAGCTGATCATACGCCCGGCGGACCGGGGCAGAGGAGCAAACAGAATCCAGACGAACAGCAGCGCGGCTATTGCCCCGGCCTCGATGAAAGTCCAGCGCCAGGACAGGCCGGTGCTCAAGTTCAGCCATACCAGCACAGGGGCGATGAGACTGCCCACGGCGGCGAAGGAGGTCTGCAGAGAGATGTAGCGCTCCCTGCGGTCGGGAAACATACTCAGCATGATGCTCTGACCCACCGTGCCGGCGGGGGATCCGAAGAGGCTGTAGCCCAGAATGATCAGAAGGACAACCAAATAAGAGGCGGCCAGTCCCATGCTGGCAAGCCCGACGGCCAGGATCAAGGCCACCAATGCGAACAGGACCTTGCGGTTGAGGTAGTCCGAGGCGATTCCCGTAAGGGTTGTGCCGAACAGTGAGCCCAGGCTGAGCATTGTGAAGAACAGCCCCGCCTGAGCGTAGCTGATATGCAGATCCTCGATGATCCTGGGGAGGGAGGGCCCCAGGAGGCCGATCACCATCACCCAGGTGAAGTTGGAGGCGAAGGCCAGGTAGGGCACGGATCTATGAGTTGGAGGGGCAGTGCTTCAGGGCCTGCTTCACGGTCCAGCCCTCGTGCACCAGCCCGACCATAGCCTCAACCACGGCCAGGGGGTTGCCGTGCTGCCAGATGTTGCGTCCGATGGCGATTCCGGCTCCTCCCGCCTGGAGGGATTCGTAGACCTCGGCAAAGACCTGCCCCAGGTCGTCGGTTTTCTCTCCACCCAGGATCACCACAGGCGCCGGGCAGCCCTCCACCACGGAACGGAAGCTCTCCGGATCTCCGGTGTAGTAGCTCTTCACGATATCCGCACCGATCTCCTGCGCGGCCCGGGCGGCCAGCTTCACCCCCTCGGGATCCGTGGATTTGAGATCCTTGCCCTTGGCCTTGGCCTCGACCATCAGCGGCAGGTTCCACCGCTCGCAGGCGTCCGCCACCAGCGAAGCCTGGCGGATGAAGTCCCCCTCCCGGGGATGCCCGAACTTCACGGTCACCGCCGCGGCCGCAGCCCCGTAGCGCAGAGCCGTTTCGGGGCAAGAGATCTGCTCCTCCTCGAATCGACCCCCCAGCACCGTGAAACCGCCGGTAAGCCGCAGGATCAGCGCCGTGGAAGGAGCCCACTCCTGTATGGAGGCTTTGACGAATCCCCGGGTGGTCAGCACCGCGTCGGCACCGCCGAGCACGCAGGAGCGCATCAGGGCAGCCGGTTTTACGATTCCCGGAATCGGTCCGGCGATCCCTCCGTGATCGATGGCTACGATCACCGAACGCCCGTCGTCGGGACGAAAGATCGAGTTCATACGCAGGTGTTTTCCCGGGTTCATGCTTCCTCCTCCAGGGGAATTTTCGCGAGTTCTGAGAATACCTCTTTCAAGCCCCGATAGGAAGCCCGGTACAGCTGGAAGAGCCGATCGTAGAGCTCCCGCAATTCAGGGTTGGGAGCGTAACTTTTTCCGATCCTGACCAGGCTCTCTGAAGCCTCGGCCAGGCTCTTGTAGTTGCCCAAGGCGAACAGGCCGATGCAGGCATCCCCCAG
>CAZPPB010000231.1:0-3635 GCA_964588355.1 uncultured Spirochaetaceae bacterium
TCTATAGTAAACTGTCCCGGTTAGCTAACGAAGCCGGTCTCAGAGGCCGGCGGACATGTGAATTGAAAGGGAAAGGGAGGGGTTGGAGTAGCCGATGAAGTACAGCAAGGCGTACGGTTTCATTTTCCTGATGCCGGTGGTGATCGCCGTGGCGGTCATCTACGGTATGATAATCTGGAACCTGGTGGCCGCCTTCACGATCTGGGACGGGATGCGGGCGACCTGGAAGTTCGCCGGACTGCTCAACTTCTTCAATCTCTTCGAGCTGCGGCGCTTCTGGGTCAATGTGGAGAACAACTTTCTCTGGCTGTTCTTCTTCATCGTGCCCACCACCCTGCTGGGATTCGTGCTGGCTTATCTGTTCAACAGTCTTCGTCGCGCCGAAAAGGTGTTCCGCCAAATTTTCCTTTATCCTATGGCCCTGGCGTTCATCGTGACCGGTACGCTGTGGGCCTGGATGTACGATCCCGGCTCCGGCCTGATCAACTCGATCCTCGGCGGCTTGGGGATCAACACCGCCAAGCTCGGGTGGATCGCCCTGCCGAATATCGCCATCTTTTGCATGATCTTCAGCGCCTTCTGGCAGTACGTGGGCTTTGCCCTGGTCATCTACATGGGGGCGATCCGCGGCCTCTCAGATGCGATGATCGAAGCAGCCAACATCGACGGAGCGGGACACGGACGTATCCTGTTCCAGATCATCTTCCCCAACGTGGGGCACGGAACCCTGATCTGCACGACCATGCTGGCCATCACAACGATGAAGGTCTTCGACCTGGTGTGGATCATGACCGGAGGGGGCCCGGGCATCCGCACGGAGGTCCTTCCCTACATGATGTACCGGATGACCTACAGCCAGCACAACATCGGCATGGGGGCGGCCACGAGCATCGTGATCCTCATTCTGGCCGCTGCCATGGTCATTCCCTACTCGAAGTGGGCGATCAGAAAGTGGGTGCGCTGATGGGAGACAAGCGATTCAAGGCGACTTCCATCGTCATTCTCGTGGTCCTTGCAGCACTGTGGCTGCTGCCGATCTACGCGATGGTCAACACCTCGATCAAGACTCAGGAGGAAGTTGCGGCACAGAAGTACCTGCGGCTTCCCAGAAAGGTTGCATTCAAGAACTACCTGACCGCCTTCCGGGCTCTGCGAGTCGGTCTGGTCAACAGCGCCATCATCACCATACCGGCGACCTTCATCTGCATTTTTCTCGGCTCTCTGGCCGGCTACTACCTCACGATGTTCGAGTTCAAGCGGTCCCAGCTGGTGTTTTTCTGGATCGTGGTGGCCTCGTTCCTGCCGTATCAGATCGTTCTGATCCCCATCACCACCCTGATCGGCTGGCTGAATCTGATGAACTCCTACGTTGGCCTGATTCTGATCTACGTGATCCTCAATATTCCCATGGCCACGCTGATCACCGCCACCTTCTTCATGAAGATGCCGGTGACCTTTCAGGAGGCGGCGGCCCTGGACGGCTGCAAACCCTTCATGTTCTATTGGAGGGTCCTGGTGCCGGTGTCGATTCCGGGGATGATCTCAGCGGCAATTCTGGTGTTCGTGCAGATCTACAACGAGTTTCTCCTGGCCATTGCCCTGACCCGGGGACCCAAAATCAAACCGGTGATGCCGATCCTTGCGGAGCTCAAAGGCTCGCAGATCGCCCAGTGGAACATCCAGATGGCCGGAGCGGTCATCGTTTCACTGTTTCCCCTGGTGATTTTTATTGTTCTGTCCGAGTACTTCGTTTCCGGACTGATGGCCGGCTACAGTAAAGAGTAGACCCTGCTGGACGGATTTTCCTCAGAGCTCCAAGAGCGAGCAGGATATCCGGCGTTCATTCATTCTTGATATGACATCGACGCCGAGGCAACAGGGATGACGATTTTTCTCCTCTGGTTCAGCGTCTTCAGTTTTACCGTGTTCAGCATCGCCCTGGTGATCTGCATATTCCGTTATATTCGCTCCCGCCGGGCCGTCCAGGGCATCTATCTGCTGATCGTCCTGGTCTTCGATCTCTGGCTGCTGATCTTCACCTACCTGTTTTTTACGGATGTCTATCTGCGGCCCCTCTCTCCGGGGGTGAGGCTGACCCTCGGGCTTGTCCGCACCTTCGTGTCGGGGACTATCCTGTTTCTGTACGGCGAACTGGTTTTGCGCCTGGCCGGACGCAGAACAACCCTTCCTGTGCGGCTGCTGCTGCTCGTGGCTCCCGGCATCTACTGTGCCGTGGTTCTCTCGTCTCTGCGATCGATCACCTTCCAGCTGGTCGGATTGGTCACGATTCTGTATTACGCGTATCTCGCGGCCTTGGGGTTGTACGCAAACCTCCTGCGAAAACATCGGCAGGGACCGGTGCCGGAGAACCTGCGGGTGTTCCTGTGGTTTTCCACGGTGGCTTTCGCCGTATTGATCCTCTCGGGCCTGCCCTATTTCTTCGGTCATGCAGGAGGCCTGGCCAACGTCTTGCCCAGGGCCGCTCTGTGCTTCTTCTGGGGTGTCGTCGAGATCGGAGTATTCTTCAGACGGGGGTATCAGGCGGAGCGGGGGGATTACCCATTGCATCCTGACTTTCTCGAGGATTTCGGGATCACCCCCAGAGAATCGGAGGTGATCAAATTGGTCTGTGAGGGTAAAACCATCCGGGGGATATCCGATAGTCTGTTCGTTGCCGAAAAGACCGTAGAGACCCACCTGTACAACATCTACCGCAAGTGCGGCTGCAGAAATCGGGTGGAGCTGATCAATATGGTCCGCCGCTACCTGTCTCCGGACTAGGGGAAAGCCCCTAGCCGGCCCAGTTTATTAGAATCAGGGAAACTCCCGATTTTCGAAGGTTGCCGATGGGGCTACCTTCGACGCTGAAAACAAATTCGGGAGGTACGATCATGGCCCAACAAATCAAAGCGGGAACAGGAATGCGCTGGAAGCTGTACTTCCTGCTTCTGGTTCTTTCGGCCGTCGGCGCTCTGGGGCTGCTGCCCTCCGCCCCGGCGATGTTTGCCGGAGTGCAGCAGAGCACGGGCATGCCCCTGCCGCTGTTCATGGTAGCGACTTTTCTGCAGAGTTTTCTTCTCACAGGCGTGCTGGGATTCGCAGGTCTGCTGTTGAGCGGTGCAACCGGGCTGGGAGCCCCTGTGCTGGAGAGGCTCGTGTATCGAAGCACCGCTGCCGGGACCAGTCCGGCTGCTGAGCATTTACACCGTTCGACATCCAACCCGGGCAGGGTTCTGGCTTTTTCGGTTGTTGTCGGGCTGCTGGCCGGTGCGGTTATCTTCGGCGTGGATCTGCTTTTTCTCGGCCGGCTCGAGATCGAGCTGAACGAAGCGGTATCCCTGCCCGGCTGGTGGCAGGGACTACTCTCCAGCCTCTATGGGGGGATCAATGAAGAGATTATGCTGCGAATGTTCTTCCTGAACGGACTGCTCTGGTTGCTCACCCTTCTCGGCCGGAAAAAAACTGAAGCCGGAACGTGGAAAATCTGGACGGCGATAATCGGCGCCGCTGTGCTGTTCGGTCTTGGGCACCTGCCAGCCGCCAGAGCCATGATGGAGATGAGCCGGCTGATGGTTGTCCGGGTTCTGGTCCTCAATCTAATTCCGGGGATTGTATTCGGGGTGTTGTTCTGGAGG
>CAZPPB010000232.1:0-3605 GCA_964588355.1 uncultured Spirochaetaceae bacterium
GAGCTCGATACGAACAAGCTCGTATTCCATATGACGGGAAAAGAGATTGTTCATTCCACCTTCCAGTACGGGGGAAAGAAGAGTGGAGAAACGCCGCTGTTGGAGCTCATGAACCTCACGAAAAAACCCAATTACACGAATATCAACTTGTCCTTGTTTCGAGGAGAGATCTTGGGAATCACCGGTCTGTTAGGATCCGGCAGGACGGAGCTGGCCCTGTCGTTGTTTGGTCTCAACAGACCCCAGAGCGGTCAGATTAAAATCAACGGCCGGTCTCATAGAATAAGGACACCCAACGATGCGATCAGAGCCGGTATCAGTTATCTACCGGAGGACCGACACTCACAGGGTCTGTTCCTCCAGCAGAGCATAGGCACCAATCTGATCGTAACGATCTTGAAACGGTTGCTGAACAAGCTGGGCATGGTAAGCGAAAAGAAGAAACTCAAAGCGATGACCAGGTACGTTAAGGATTTGCGAATCAAGACCACCACCCTCGAAGCTCCGGCTGAAAGCCTGTCCGGAGGAAATCAGCAGCGTGTGGTGCTGGGGAAGTGGCTGGCCACGGATCCGAAGATATTCATTCTCGACGGACCAACTGTTGGAATCGATATTGCTTCAAAGAGTGAAATCCATCACCTGATAAAGAATCTGGCAAAGGAGGGAATGGGAATCATCGTTATCTCAGACGAAATCAACGAGGTCTTTCGCAATTGCAACAGAATACTGGTTATGAAGAACGGAAAAATTGCAGCGGAGGTTGATCCTTTGCAGACCACGGAAAAAGAATTAATCGAACTTGTTGAAAAGAAAAACGGGGTAGCGAGCTCATAACAAATAGCCGAGGCAAAGACATCGATGTTGGATAAATTACTAAAAAAACATGAAACCTATCTTTTCCTGATCATAATAGCATACGCGGTCATCGTAACATCCGTGAATAGATCATTCATGACCTTCGAGAACCTGTTCGACATACTCAGAAGCGGAGCGGGAATGGGAATACTGGCCATGGGTGTGCTTGTTGCCCTGCTGTCCGGGGGAATCGATGTATCATTTACCGCCGTGGCCATTTCCGGTGGGTACATCGCAGTCAGAGTAATCATGGCGACGGGAGTCGACAATCTATTTGTCGCCTTTGTGATCTCCTGTTCCATAGGGATATTCCTGGGATTGATAAACGGGCTGATTATTTCCTACTTCAAGCTTCCGACTCTGATCGCGACTCTTGGTACACTCAACGTATTTCATGGGGCACTTACCACTTTCGTAGGCACCGAATCCGTCAATGCCCGACAGATGCCATCCTGTTTCGTACACTTTGGTTCGGCGAAGATAATCACATTGGCCAACGACCAGGGTAGCATCTACGGCTTGTCCGTTTTTGTTATTCCGTTGATTGCGGTCATAGTTATGACCTGGTTTATCCTGCGTTTCACGATGCTGGGAAGAGGCATATACGCTATAGGAAGCAACAGGGAATCAGCCAAGAGGGCGGGTTTCAATATTACGGCATTGCAGCTGTTTGTCTATTCGTACGTCGGTTTTCTGGCGGGTATCATGGGAGTGGTCTTCGTCTCTGAAGTGCGGTGGGTGAATCCGGTTACCTTGATTGGCACGGAGCTGACAGTCATTGCAGCTGTCGTAATCGGGGGCACAAAACTCACCGGGGGTTCCGGCACGATACTGGGAACTCTGCTTGGAGTTGCGATTGTGACGGTCTTATACAACACGCTGGTGCTACTAGGATTATCCGCAGCCTGGAATAACTTCTTCGTGGGTATCATCATCATTATCAGTATAGGAATTACCTCCTACAGAAATAAAATCAAGAACAGGAAAAGCTTGAGCTTCAAGACTTAATACAGTCGGGATCATTAAGTACGGAGGGCGATTTGTCAGATAGAAAATTATTCAAAACAGTAGATACGAAGATATGGATTTTGGCGGTCATCATGATAGGCGTCATCATCGTGCTGACATTCGTGTTGCCCGGCAATTTCCTAACACTTCGGAACTTTCAATCCATGGCGTATCAGTTTCCCGAGTTTGGACTACTGGCTCTGGCTATGACGATCGCAATGATTACGGGGGGTATAGATCTGTCGGTAATCGCAACGGCGAATCTGACCGGAATCATTGCAGCGATGATCATGACGAACTATCTGAAAGCGGAGAACGCCGGAGATCCGGCTGCAATTTCTGTCGTGGTTCTGGCGATCTTTGCCGCCCTGATAGCTGCGGCGATCTGCGGTTTGTTGAACGGCGTTTTGATTTCATTGGTGGGTGTGCCGCCGATCCTGGCGACTCTGGGAACCATGATCTTTTATTCCGGTATCGGGATGGCCATTACCACGGGAATTGGAGTTGTCGGTTTCCCGGACAGCTTCCTCGAAATTGGAGCCGGGAAAATATACCTGTTTCCCGTGCCGCTGCTGATATTCACCGGGTGTGCCCTCGTGATTTCCTTTATCCTGAACAAGACCTCTTTTGGACTGAAGTTGTATCTTGTCGGGGCCAATCCCACAGCCTCGCTGTTCTCAGGGATAAACAACAGAATCGTGATCGTCAACACCTACATGATTACCGGTTTGCTTGCAGGGGTTTCCTCGATGATCATGATTTCCCGTTTCAACTCGGCCAAAGTGGGTTACGGTGACACCTATCTGCTTCAGGCAATCTTGGTGGCCGTTTTAGGGGGAATAGATCCATATGGCGGATATGGAAAGGTCTCCGGCGTGGTCATGGGGATTATAATCCTTCAGGTTCTTCAGAATGCATTTACCCTGTTCGGGTTCACCCCGTATGCCAAAGGATTTATCTGGGGTCTGATGCTCATTCTCGTGATGATCATTAATTTCGGTACATCCCGTTATCAAGAGAGGTCGAAGATCCTGAGGATGACAGACCAGGAAGTCGCCGACTGAGATGGCGCCATACAGGAGGTGAACGATGGACTTTGATGAGACCAAACACGTGGTACTCGATGAACTGAGAGAAGTATTTGACAGAATCGATAAGAGAGAGATTGACCGTATCGCTGACAGGATCCGAGAAGCGAATAGGGTGTTTCTGATCGGCGTGGGGCGAGAGGGTCTGTCCACCCGTGCACTGGCTATGAGATTGATGCATCTCGGAAAGACAAGTCACTGGATATGGGATGACACCACACCGGCCATCGGTACGGGAGATTTACTGCTCGCTACTTCCGGGAGTGGGGAGATCGGACATATCCATTATGTCGTTGAGCAGGCAAAGAAAGCCGGGGCGAAGATCGCGGTCGTTACAGGTACGCCCGACAGAAAGACGCCGGCTTTGGCAGACGATGTTCTCTGGATTCCCGCCTGTGTTTTCCATGGAAAAGACAACGTTGTACCGTCGGTTCAACCCATGGGATGTCTTTTTGAGCAGTCCTTGTTGATCTGCTTTGATCTTGTCGTGTTGAAATTGATAGATGAGATGGAACTGAAATCCGAAGAAATCGTCAATCGGCACAGGAATGTAGAGTAGGGGACAGCGAGCGATTATGAGCCGATTCGTAGCCGGGATAGATGCCGGTACAACAGGAACCACGGTGATGATCGCCGATCTGCATGGGCGGGTGA
>CAZPPB010000233.1:0-3344 GCA_964588355.1 uncultured Spirochaetaceae bacterium
TGTTCGTCGGCAAGTATCTCTGGACAAAGGGAATCCAGATGGTCATCAGCGCCCTGCCGATCGTGCTGGATGCGGTGCCGGACCTCCACCTGCTTCTGGTCGGATTCGGCAGCTATCGGGAGGAGCTGGAAGCCCTGGTCTACTCCCTTGCCTCGGGACGGCGGGAGCTGTTCCGCTACTTGATCGAAAAGAGCCTCTCCCAGATGCAGCCGTGGGAGGAACTTTGCGTGGATAAACCCTTCAAGTTTCTCGATGCCCTGGCCAGGCGCAAGGAGATCAAGAGCTACTTCGATTCGGCGGCGCAGAACGATATCGCCGGGCATGTTCATTTTCTCGGGGCCCTGAGCCACGCCGAGCTGGGACGGCTGCTGCCCTGCGCGGATGGATTCGTCGCCGCCTCGGTGTGTCCCGAAGCCTTCGGCATGGTCTCGATAGAGGCGCTGGCAAGCGGGGTTCTGCCGATAATCTCGAATCAGACCGGTTTCAAGGAGATCGTGGATCTGGTCTCCGGAAAAGTATACGAGATGAATGACTCGCCCAGGGTGAACATCGATGAGGATATGATTTTCAACATTGCCGAGAACATCATCCGGAACATAAAACGGGGCAATCTCCGCAACCCCGAGCTGAAGGAGAAGTTTCGCCGGCTGACGGTGGATCACTTCAGCTGGGAGAGCATCGCCCGGACCTACGTAGCGAGCTACACTGAGAACGGGGCAGGGAGCGGGCCGTGAGGGTGCTGTTCACCAACACCGGACCGTGGGGCACCGGAAGTGCCACTGTGGTCAGTGGAGTGATGAACGAGCTGATCCGCAGGGGCCACGAAGCCAGGGTCATCTTCCCCGACAGCGGATTCAAGTCTCCGGATTTCGACAGGTATTACGATCATCCCGACAGGTTCAGCATCCTGAAGTTCCCCGCCGCCTATAACGGGGAGCAGCTGTACACTTTCCCTCTGATCATCACCGATCCCCACCCCCGCAACTTCCCCCATGCCTGGACCTTCAAGGATTTGAGCTCCTCCCAGCTGCGCGCCTATATGGATTACTACGGGGAGCTTACCGAAAAGGTGATCCTGGAGTTCCGGCCGGATGTCATAGAGTGCCAGCACATCTGGATCATGGACTATGTGCTGGGGAAAAAAGGATACAACTATATCTCCGTGGCTCATCATAGCGATCAGCTGGGATTCCGCTACGACCGGCGGATGCGCAAATATGCCCGCCGTGCGGCCAGTCACGCCTCCTACATCTTTGCCATCTCCGAAAGCGTGAGGAAGGAGGTTCTCTCCCTCTATCCCGTGGATGCCGAACGGGTAGCGGTCCTGCCCAACGGCTATGATCAGGCGGTGTTCGGGCGGAATCAAGTGGATCGAAGCGAACTGCTGGCCCGCTTTGATCTGAAACGCTACCAGAACACCCCGATCATCACCTTTGCCGGGAAGATTTCCAAGACCAAGGGCATCGACTACCTGCTGCGGGCGAACAAGGTCATCCAGAAGCAGCGGGAAGCGGCGGTCGTGGTTTTCGGAGCGGGGGATCTCGCAGAGGTGATGGCGAACATTCCGGAGCACGCCTACGACATGAAAAACGTGGTCATGATGGGCCACCAGACACCGGAGGTTCTGGCCGCCTTTCACAACATCGCCAGGCTCAGCGTCCTGCCCTCCCGCTCGGAAGGGTTCGGAATCGCCGCCCTGGAGGCTATGGGCTGCGCCACTCCGATGGTCGCCACCAGAACCGGAGGTCTTGCCAATCTCGTGATTGGCGGATTGGTGCCGATCGGGGATCACCGGGAGCTCGCCCGGCAAGTCCTGAGAATCCTCAATCTTCCTGAGAAGGAGCATCAGAAACTCTGCGACCAGGCCTACAAGCGGGCACACGAATATTCCTGGAAGAGGATCGTAAAGCAGCGGCTGAAGTTCTACCAGTCGATGCGGGATTCGGGCTGAGGCGAAGAATACCCGCCGGCAATTCCTTTGCATCGGCATCCAAAGTACCTCGTCATCCTTGACGCCTGTCGGGATTTCAGATTCAATGGAGCTATCTCGAGGGGGAGTGCATGGCGGATTACGATGTAATCGTTGTGGGTGCCGGGTGCGCCGGACCGGCTGCTGCCAAGAAAGCGGCGGAGCTGGGAATGAAGACCCTGCTGTTGGAGAAAGCGGCGGTTCCGGGCCAAAAGAACGTCTCCGGAACCTGTCTGAATACCGCGGCCCTGGTCGATCCGGACCTGCACTATTTGATGGACGGGCCGGTGGAGCGGGAGATCCGGGAGATGCGGACCTACCACATCGCTTCGGACCGAACCACGGCTATTCACGAGATCCCGGCCCAGGGCATCCTGCTGCTGTCCGTGCGCCGGGACGAGTTCGACGCCTGGCATGCCGAGCAGGCCAGGATGGCGGGAGCAACCGTGCAGTTGGCCACCGCCGTTGTGGATATCCTGGAAAGCGGAGGGCGCCTGCGGGGTGTGATCACCGACAAGGGGGAGGAACACCGTGCTGGGGTAGTCATCGATGCCGGCGGTGTAAACTCCATCGTGGGCAGGCGTGCGGGACTGATCGACAGGCGCAGCGGCACGAATATGATCCTCTATGTCACGGTGAATGTTCACCTGGGGGAGGAGATCGTAGACCATCGTTTCGGAGACTGCATCGAGTACTACCTATCGGAGGGGATACAACACAAGACCTGGCCGTGGATCTTCCCCAAGAGGGAAGTCGTGACTCTGGGAACCGGCGGCTACCTGGATGATCGGTTGATTTCCAGGGACTTCCCCTCGGTCAACACCTATATGCAGAACTTCCTCGACCTGCCCGTTGTACAGAAGAAGCTGGAGGGAGGCAGGATAGTTGCCTGGGGATTGCACCTGGAGTTCGACGAAGCCCCGGATCAGCGGGTCAAAGACGGTTTGATACTGACCGGGGAAGCCGGAGGATTTGTGATGCCTTTCCTGGGGGAGGGAATGCCCGAGGCTTTTTTCACGGGCATCTACGCGGCTCAAGCCGCGGCCGAGGCTATCGGGTCGGGAGATACGACCCGGGAGCGGCTGGAGGAAAAGTACAACGAGTTGATAGAGAGCAATCTGTTCATGCAGGCGTTCCGCTACCTGGCTGCCGCAAACAAGGAATCGATCCTGTCAATGGAGGACGGGGAGATCGTTTCCATGATGCAGAATGTCGTCATGGGAGGGGGCTTCATCACAAATGTGCTGCACAACAGGTGGATCAGCGGCGCCCGGGAGGAGAACCTCCAGCCGGTCCTGGAAGCCCTCGAATTCATGGACTTCATCCAGCCCTACCGGGAAATCGGCGGGGACTTCGAACAGATCTACAGGGAGAG
>CAZPPB010000234.1:0-3327 GCA_964588355.1 uncultured Spirochaetaceae bacterium
CCAAGTTCGTCAGCTACGGCAACCGGGTCGACATCGGCGAGGTGGAGCTGCTCGAATATCTGGACTCCGACCCCCACACCGAGGTGATCGCCCTGTATCTGGAGAGCCTGCAGAACGGCCGGGCCTTCATGGAGGCGGTACGCCGGGTCACGATACGAAAACCCGTGGTGATCATCAAGGCGGGTCGCAGTGCTTCGGGCCTGCGGGCGGCCAGCTCCCACACAGGGTCCCTTGCCGGCTCGGATGAGATCTTCGCGTCCATGATCCGCCAGAGCGGAGCGCTGCGGGTTGCGGGCATCGAGGAGATGCTGGATCTGTGCCACGGCCTGAGCTCGCTTCCGCCTATGGGCGGAAGGCGGCTGGCCGTGGTGACCAACTCCGGGGGCCCGGGCATCCTGACCAGCGACAAGGCGGAAGAGCTGGGCCTGGAGGTGACCGAAAGCCCGGACGGACTGCGCGACCGGCTGGCCGAATTTCTGCCCGGGCACAGCGCCTTCGCCAATCCGATCGATCTGACCGTTGAGGGGACCCGCGAGGGATACCGGCGCACGCTGGAGGAGGTGCTGAAATCGGAGTACGACGGAGCGATCGTCATCAACGTGGCCACCCCGTTTCTCGATTCCGCCGCACTGGCTGAAGGGATCGTGGAAGCCGTCGCGAGTCAGAAGCAGCCCAAACCGGTAGCGGCGGTGTTCATGGCCGGGGAGATCGTGCAGCAGGGCATCGAAATCCTGAGGAAAGGTGGAATTCCCCCCTTTCCCACCGGAGAACGGGCAGCTTTTGTCTTGTCCAAGATGGCCGAGTACAGCAGCGGCTCCGAACGGATAGAGATCGCCGAGGCTGGACTCGCACCGGATATCGAACACGCAACCCTGCCCTTTCGAACGGATATTCCCATCCTGGAACCGGATGCGGTGTCGTTTCTCGAGAAGCAGGGTTTTTCCTTTCCGGCTCATCGCTTCATCAACGCCGCTGAACAGATCGCCGAAGCTGTCAGCACCCTGGGTTTCCCCCTGGTGATGAAGGTGGTTTCCCCGCAGATCCTGCACAAGAGCGACGTGGGCGGAGTGCTGCTCGAACTCCGGGACGAAAAGCAGGTCCAGGCGGCTTTCACCGACATGACCCGGCGGTTCGCCGACAGTGAGTTCCGGGGAGTCATGCTCTACCGGCAGGTTGCTGAGGGCCTGGAGATCATCGCCGGCATCAAACAGGACCCCACCTTCGGTCCCGTCGTCCTGGCAGGCGCCGGGGGTGTTCTCACCGAGTTGTTGCGAGATTCAGCGCTCCGCATAGCCCCCTTCGGCCGGGAAGAGGCTGAGGATATGCTCTCCGGGCTGAAGATCAGCCGGATGCTGGCCGGCTACCGGGGTGCGGCCGCCCTGGACAGGGAAGCACTGACGGATCTCCTGGTCGCTTTATCCCGGCTCGCTGTGCACTACCCGGCCATCGGCGAACTGGATTTCAACCCCGTGTTTATTCAGGAGAAGGGCCTGAAGATCGGGGATGTGCGCATCATCCCCGCCGCGCGAGGATAATCGCCTCATTATTGTTGCGGAGATTTACTCCAGCCCCAGGAGTCTGGCTGCATTGTCGAAGCAGATGCGACGGTTCAGTTCTTCCCCCAGCTGCAGGGATTGCAGAGCTTCCAGAGTTTTTTCCTGACTGCCCCAGGGCGAATCGCTGCCGAAGAGGATGTAATCGGGGGGATGCGCCCGGAGAAAGCGACCGGCCCGCTGCCTCCCGATTGAGGGAAAGGCGTAGGAGATCTCCATGTACACGGGCTGGCCGAGCAGATGCTTTTCCACGCAATCCCAATCCTGCCACCCGCCTACATGGGAGGTGACCAGCTTCAATTTGGGAAAGGCGCGGACAACCTCCATGACCCTCGGTGCATCGGCGACCCTATCGCGGGGATACCCCATATCGAAGCCGGTGTGTGACAGGAGGATCAACCCCCGCTGTTCGATGCGCTCGTACAGTGGGAACATGCGCGGCTCGTTCAACAGGAATTCCTGATAGTAGGGATGCAGCTTGATCCCCTTCAGGCCGGCGGCGTGAACCCGATCGATCTTTTCAAGCGCTTGCGGATCAGCCGGATGGACCGAGGCAAAGGGGTGCAGGCGGGTGGAGGCCACACTCGTGCACCAGTCGAGTATCGATTCGAATTGACTCGGCTTGGTGGCGATGGTCAGCACCACCGCCGCCTCGATGCCCAGCCGGTCCATTTCCGCGATCAGGGAAGAGATCTTGCCGTCCAGGGCGGCTTCAATCTTGGCAAAGGCGCACAGCTTGGGCACGGTCTGCTCGGCAAGGGAATCGGGAAAGGCGTGGGTGTGGAAATCGATGATGCGCATCAGTTTCACTGTATAGCAGAAAACCTGTTGTAGGACCAGGGTCCTTCACTCCGCCAGCAGGCGGATGCGGGTGAAGATATAATCGAGGGAATCCTGGTTCAGAACGACTCTGTAGTAGTCACTTCCTTCCAGCTGTTCGGGGGTTTCATCCACCAGGTCGAAGTGCTTTTGACTCAGGTTCTTGTCGAACCAGTGGACCAGGGCGATCTTTCCGTCCTGCAGCTCGATCGCCGTGATGCCCCGCTTCCCGATGCAGCAGCCGGAGTTGAAGAGGCAGGGGACGAGCAGCTTCGAGTTGTAGATGCTGCGGCGGCTTTTCAGGTTCCCCTTCCGCTGGTAGATCTGATCCAGCTCCGCCTTGTGGCGCCGGATATCCTCCGAAAGCCTTCGCTTCTCCCGGGAGCGGGCCGTCGTGTACTGCCTGCACAGCTGTTCGATCCTGAATCGCAGAGAGTCGACCTTTGACAGGGACTCGAACAGGGGCCGGTGGGTGTGTCCGATCAGCGAGGCGATTCTGTCGGCCTGTGAGAACGAATAGATCCGCCTCTCGGTCTTGTACTTGCGGGACGAACTGCGGGAAACCGAGTAGTTCTTGATGCCCAGAGGCCGAGCCAAATAGCGCAACGACAGTCCGACCAGCAGGCTGAAGCGGGTATAGAAGATCGAGGCCTGATGACCGTGAAAGAGGAACAGAACGTCCCGCTTGTGGCGCAGCTTGAGCCCGTCGATGAGGATATCGGAAAACGGGTACTCCTTGTACACGGGCAGGGCTATGTCGTGGTTCCCCACCACCTTGTACAATCGCTTGCCATCGTAGAACCGCCCGAACAGGGCATACAGATCCGGCCACCCCGCTTCGATCTCATTCAGCGAAAAACGGAGCAGCTCCTCGATGTCTCCGTTCAACATCAACGTGTATCCCCGGGCAAGGTAGTGGCGCTCCAACACCCTCATGAACAAATCCGCGTTTTTC
>CAZPPB010000235.1:0-3304 GCA_964588355.1 uncultured Spirochaetaceae bacterium
AGCGCAGCTTATGCCAGCCGGGGTTTCTCGACTCTGTATGGAACGCCGCTCGACACCCATAGCTACAGCTCGGTGAGTGAATTGGATCTAGGGGTTTCCCTGGCGGATGTAAACGCCGATTTGACGGTTGCCGGCACGATTACCGACACGGAGCATCTGGTCACTCTGGCAGGCGGGCACGGACTCACCGTGCCGAACATATCGTTTCCGGTCGTGTTTTCCGACTCCTTCAGCCTCCGCGAGCGTGATACGGGAACGGAGCTCCAGCGGGAAAACACGGTCATTCTGAAAGCCCCCCCGCTCGTACAGCTCGGCCTGGGCAGCCGGGCCGGATCTCTGGAAGAGACCCTGAGCCAGAGCTGGGATGCAGAGCTGCGACTCACTCCGGCACCGTTCAGCCTGCAGAACAGCCTGTTGATATCCGGGGCCGTCGATGAGTTCGTCCTCGCCTCTGATGGATACTTCCCCAATTGGATCTTCGGGTATGCTCTTCTATTCCCCTATCAGACACTTTCAGAATGGAATAGCGACAGATGGCCGGCCGCCACGACGATAGAACGTCAGTCCAACCTCGACCTGGATTGGAGCTTGAACACGGCACCGGTCGGCCTCAGGGCTATCTGGAGGCACGGCTTCCACAGCTACGACTTTGCAACATCTGACCGGACTCTGCGCAGCTCTGCGGACATGGAGCTGAGCGTACCGGTACGGTGGCAGGACAGCGGCACCTTCCTGTTTTCGATCACATCCGGCTACCGCCGCCATCTGGAAGTGGAAAATCCCGAGACGGGAGCAGGCGACTACTCGGAAGATTTCTCCCGCTCCTTCCAAACGATCTACGAGCAGCGGTACCTGTGGAGCCGGTTTCCGTTTGTCGAGCTGTACTCCCGCGGCTCCGAGCAGCTGTTTCTCGACCTGTCCGAGCAACTCGACAGTGCCGACTACAGCGCTGAAAGCTATGTGCGGCTGTCCAGACGATTCTCCTCGAGGATTCGGGATCTGTTTCTGCCTTCGTTTCTCGAGCTGTGTGTCGAGAAGAGGTTCGTCAAAGATGAAGACCTGACCGACCTGTACAACTCCTACACGCTCACGGCGCGGAGTACCGCCTTGAACCTGTTCGGAGATTATGGCGCCTACCCCATATTTCCCTTTTACAGAACCGATGAGTTCAGCACCGCATTGTCCCTCATCGCTGATGTGGATGAGCCGGCCGGTGAACCCTCCCTGAGGGCATTAGAGATGAATCTGGATCATTTCATTTCACTGGAAGGCCGGAGGGAGGAACAACTGACCTTCCGCAACCGCCTCAGTCTCCGGCAAGATAGAGAAGCGACCGGACCGGAGCTACTGTGGGGGGACTCGGCCAAGTTGCTCTATCTTTGGTACCGATATCCGGAGAAAGGAGTGAGGCTGCCGCTGCTGCCCGAGACAGTCAGGCAGCAGGGATATTGGACCCACCAGGAAAGTCTGGGACTCGAGTTCACCGGCCCCGGTGAGGAATCCAGTTTTCATCCGTTAAACCTCATCGTCGGCCATGAGAGCACGGCTGTGCTTCCGGATTACGGGGAGATCAGCGCTGAAGTATCGGCCGGAATCGATGTGGAGAAAACAGATGAGGGGCAGCGTTACTGGCGCCTGGGCCTGAGCGGTGGTATCAGCGTGCAGATCGAGTTTTGAGCGCAGGTGCCGGGTCGCCGCGGTGCATTGTGCTGAGCATTATCCTCATTGTTACCGAGACTATCTAGTGTAACCGGCTGTTGGGACGGCAGCGCGGGAGGGCCCAAACTGCCGATTCGATTGGAATATTTTATTTTCGCACTATATTTAGTAGCGAAGTGTGAGGAGGCATGTATGGTGAAGAACTTGAAAGTCCTTGCAGTCGCGATCCTCGTCCTCTTCGGCGGGAGCTCGGCTTTCGCCCAGGAAGAAGAGGGAGGATTCGACTTCGGGTTGAGCATCGGGATCGGCGCCGAAACCTTCGACGGGGAAATGTGGCAGACGATCAAACTCTCCCCCGACATCGCCATCGGCAAGTTCGGGATTGGGTTGGAGCTCACCATGAACTATCAGTTCGAGCCGACCTTCACGGTGAGAGAGGAAGATTGGGTGCCGTCCGGGGATGACAGCTTCCTGGACGTCTACCTGCCCAAGTTCAAATATATAAGGTATGGATTCAAAGGAGATCCCCTGTACGCTCAGTTCGGGTCCATAGAATATGCCCTGCTCGGCAATGGTTTCATCATGGGCGGGTACGACAACACCCTTTTTTTGCCGCAGGATCAGAGCAGGAAGGTATTCGGCCTGAGCTTCGACCTTGACGGGGGCCTGTTCAACTTTCCCTACGTCGGGATCGAGACCTTTATCGGCAACCTGTCTCAATTCGACGTACTGGGCTCCCGCCTCTATATCAGGCCGCTGGCCTTCACCGAGGTGCCGATTATCAGGGGTCTTCAGGTCGGAGGCACGCTGGCGATGGACAGGAAACCTCAGCTGTACGCGGTTCCTCCCGATGACAGCATCGATCCGGTCGTGCTGTACGGCGCGGACCTGACCCTTCCGATCCTCACCGGCGCAGCGCTCAGCCTCACCACATTCGCCGATGTCGCCGTCCTGCACAACACAGTAGGCTCTGGAAATCAGGGCAAGGGTGAGATGGTCGGCTTCGGGGGGCGCCTGCTCGGGTTTATCAACTACGGTGCCCAGCTCCGGGTGCTGGGGGAAGACTTCATCCCGACGTACTTCGACACCGGGTACGATCTGTTCCGAAAGGAAAAATACGACGCGGTCAAAGCGGGAAATATAGATTCATATCTCGGCTGGCTGGGAAGCCTGGGGTTTTCCTTTTTAGATGATGCGCTGGTTTTCAACGCCACGGTGGACGGACCCATCGGCGATCCCGGCGCCAACAACTACCTGGATTGGCCTCATCTGTACGCCGTGTTCATCCTGGGAGAGGGGATCATTCCCAACATCTCGATGGAAGCGCTGTTCGACAAACGCTCACTATTCGATTCCAGTGTGGATTTCTTCGAAGACGCGGTTGTTGGAGCCCGTGTGAACTACTCGATAGGAGCTGCGGTGCTGTCCTTTGTGTATCAACTCAGCAAAGATCCGGCAGGCGGATGGGAAACCAAGTCGGGCATCGAAAGCTCCATCCAGCTTTTCTAACCACGGAGGTATAGCATGAATAACAAGATATTACCGGTTGCCCTGATTTTGTTATGCGGGCTGACAGCTTTCGCCTTTGCCCAGGCACCGGCGGTAATCGTCGAATACTACGAGAATATCAGCGGGGAGATGTACG
>CAZPPB010000236.1:0-267 GCA_964588355.1 uncultured Spirochaetaceae bacterium
CCACCAGGCATTGCCTGAGGAACCGCAGGTAAATCTCTCCAGCCACCTGCTTTCCGAATCTGCGGCCCAGAGCTTCCAGAACAGGATCGACAATGCCGCAGTTCAGAACGGTGAGCATTGCCCCCGGCATTGAAAACGTAGCTCCCGAGCGAACAGAGACCAGCAGCGGATCTGCGGCATCGCCAAGCCGCTTTCCGCACCGATCCTCCAGATCCCGCAGTCGCCGGAATATAGCCTCCTTCAGCGGACGCTCATCGTTTTGGGGCT
>CAZPPB010000236.1:277-1436 GCA_964588355.1 uncultured Spirochaetaceae bacterium
CAGAATGATCGCGGGGGGAACGCGTAGCCCGAGACGGCTCATGTCCACCAGGCTGTTTCCCTTTCCGCCTAGATACTGGCGTAGCTCCGGTTTTACCTCCTCCCATGTCGTGGCGATGAAATCCTCGAAGCCGCTCACGATGCGGGGAATCTCGGCCGGGGCGTAAAGGCCGTACAGGCCGCTCTCAATGCGCCTGGCAGCCAGTTCCCGGTCGATCGTGGCCAGGATCGTCTCGATGAATTCGCTGAGTACGTGGAAGCAGGTGCGCCGGACGAAATTATTGAAGAAACGATCCTTGACCCGCGCATGACGCGCCGTGGAAATATGCCAAGACTCCAGAACGCCGTTCAGCGCCGAGCCCAGCGGAATGTAAATCTCCGCGTGCAGATAAACCTGCAGCGCGGTCGCGATGGACAGCAGGCAGCGTTTTGTCTTGACCAGATCAGTTGCATCCTCGCTGTGCAGTTCATCGAGGTCGGCGAAGAATCGCTCGTAATCGCCGATCTGAAAGTCGCGGATCTGCATCATAGTCAAGAGCTCCCGGATGACACCCAGGGCATCACCGAGTGTTGGCAGGGAGATTTCCCGGTAATGGTGATTGGTAAGATCGTTCTCGAAAATGAAGATCAGCCGCCCGATGTCTATGTCTACGTCCAGGAAGTCCAGCAGCTCGATCCGGCTTTCCTCATAGGATCTCTTCAGGAAATACTTGAAGCTGATCAGTCTCTTCATCAGGTCGGAAACGGCATACCGGTCGCGCAGGTTGGCCGGTGTCAGCAGCTCAAGAAACGCCTCCACTTCCCTGCGTAAAAAACACCGTTCGAAAAACGGGAGGTTTGCCTGAAGGCCGGCGCGGATGGTAGAGATGTCGCCCTTCTCATAGTCCCAGAGGTAGTCCAGCTTCTGCATCAGTTCCCGTCCCACCTCCAGGCAGGCTGGATCCTCGCTCCCCGGAACGTACTTGACCGCCGCGGCGCCGTAGCCGGCTGCCTGCAAGGGCTGCCGATCGCCGTCTTCCACCAGCCTCATGTAGGGAATCAGATACCCGGTCAGAATCCTCGGTGAGAGACGGCGATGTACCTCCTTGCGTAGATCGCCGGCGAAGTGCAGGAGGGGGTCGTCCGGAAGTCGGCGCTCCTCGAACGCCTCGGCAGCGCCT
>CAZPPB010000236.1:1446-3182 GCA_964588355.1 uncultured Spirochaetaceae bacterium
CTCGATCAGGTCGTGACCACCCTTGCGGATGGGCAACCTCTTCAATATTTCCCGGAAATAGAAGATGTACTTGCCTGAGGGATGCTCTACGGCGCGCAGGGAGCGTTGGGTCTCCTCCTTGATCCGCCGATAGACTTCGTCGATATCTCCCCCATCCTGTCGGCGGTCGGGAATACCCTCTTCCTGCCCCAAGAGGCGAAGGGTTACTACTAACTCCAACAGGATTTCGATCTGGCGGTCGGGGGAGGCCTCTTCCCGGGCATCGGCCATTCGGGCCAGGATCCGTTCCCACGTGTCCAGAGGATGAGGCTTCTCAGTGTGCGGCATGGACAGACTGCGGGTGGAAATCCGTCACCACAGGGGACCTACACGAATCGCAAAGCAGGCATTGCGGTTCTTGTCGTTGAATCGACGGATCATCAGGTAGAATCCGTTCGCAGAGGACTCTATCACACTGACTCCCGAACAAAATGCCCTATCACCGTCCAACCGTACAACCGTCCCGAGAAGCTTGGATTTGCTTGTGATCATGTATCCCTCACCAGGAATGCGACAAATAATGATAGCAGAGCCTTGCGCTGCTGTAAACCAGGTGCGCGTCGCTGTACGTATTGATGTACGAGTTCAGAAAATGTGTACAACTAAACCATGGGAATTACCAGATACGGAATTTCTCATGCTGGAAGCTATTCCTTTGTCTCCTCGAGGGCCGCCCCGCGAGGTGTTGACGGTTCCGGTTGCCACGTACGGTCCTCTTTCTATAGAATTACCCCTCCATGGCTCGACGCGTGTACACCTTCTGCCGGATCTGTGAAGCCGCCTGCGGCCTGGAAGTCGAGGTAGCCGACAACCGCATTCAGCGTATCTCCCCGAACCGGAAGCATCGCGTCACCCGAGGCTTCGCCTGCCCCAAGGGTCTGAGCTTTCACGAGCTGGAGCACTCCCCTGACCGGCTGCGGGCCCCGTTGAAGCGCACGGGCCGGATTCGATCGCCATGTACGCCGGCAACGGCGCCGGCTTCGGGCTTATGCCGCTGCTGTTCGCCCAGGGGTTCATCCAGGGGGTGGGCTCTAAAAATGTGTACTCGTCGGCCACCCAGGACTGCTCGAATAAGTTCGCCGTGGCCCAGGCCATGTACGGTTTTCCCATGACGCAGTCGCTGCCGGATTACGAGCATACCGATTGTCTGATCCTGATCGGAGCCAACCCTGTGGTTTCGAAGTTCTCGTTCCGGGGAGTCGCGTCGGTGGCGGCGAAGCTCAAAGTCGCCTCAGCCCGGGGCGCGCGGATCGTGTCGGTGAACCCTCGGAGGACCGAAGCCGCTCGTCAGGCTGGAGAGCAGGTGGTTATCCGCCCCGACACCGACGTATTTTTCCTGCCGGCTTTTGCCCGCGAGCTGATCCTATCCGGTGGCGTGGATCACGAGAGGGTGAACCGCTACATGAGAGGCTTCCAGGCTTTCGCCGCATCGAAGCGAGACTGAATGCAAGTTTCAAACAGGGACAATCCTTGTCGATTAAGGGCTTTTACTAATTTCTGTTCAATATTGCAACAGAAACCATACGCATCGTTGTCCATCCACTTTAAGATATGATGAATGGTTTCTTCATCCGCATATCGGGCTTTTTGCCTGGCCTCGACCCAGGAGCAAAAAAGCTCTTCAAAGAACATGCCTACTGCTTTCGCATAATACAGTGACAGACTATTCAAAAAAAGAGACCGGAATGGTTCAAGAA
>CAZPPB010000237.1:0-2986 GCA_964588355.1 uncultured Spirochaetaceae bacterium
CCAACCTGGGGTTGGAAACGGTTCACCACGTGCACGCCGACGACGTGGCTCAAGGGTTCATCAAGGCGATTGCCAACTGGAGCGTCTCCAAAGGAGAGAGTTTTCACCTCGTTTCCCCCACGGCTCTCACCCTCCGGGGCTATGCCGAGCGGGTAGCGGCCTGGTTCAACCGCAAGCCCCAACTGCGGTTTCTTCCCTGGGAGCAGTGGAAGCGGGCAGCATCCGAAGAGGATGCCTGGTACACCTGGGACCATATAGCCCACAGCCCCAACTGCAGCATCGAAAAAGCAAAACGGTTCCTCGGCTACATGCCGCGCTACAGCTCCCTGGAGGCGGTCTATGAGTCGCTGGAGTGGCTGATCGAGCACAACGTGATATCCATCTGAAGTCAAGGAGGAGAGCCTTTGGGAAAGCCCGACTTCGACGTGATTGCGGCGGGCCATCTGTGCCTGGACCTGACCCCTCGCTTCCAAACGGATAGGAAAACGGCCAACATCGCCGAGCTCCTGCAGCCGGGAACGCTGGTTCAAATGGGGGAGATGACCTTCTCCACCGGGGGATCGGTCTCCAACGTGGGCAACGCCATGAAGATCTTCGGCTGCTCCGTGGCATTCGTGGCCAAGGTGGGAGGGGATGCCATCGGCAGAAACATCATCGAGATCCTCGAGAAAAAGGGCAGCGCAGAGGGGATCTACGTTGCCGAGGGCGAGGCCAGCTCCTACACGGTGGTGATCTCCCCGCCCGGGATCGATCGGATCTTCATGCACTGCCCCGGTACCAATGATACCTTCACGGCGGCGGACATCAATATGTCTACCGTAGAGAAAAGCCGTCTGTTCCATCTGGGCTATCCGACCCTGATGCGTGCGCTTTTCCTGGACGAGGGCCGGGAGCTGGCGGATATCCTCAAAAAGGTCAAGGAGGCAGGGGTGAGCACCTCCCTGGACATATCCCTGCCCGATCCCAGTTCAGAGGCGGGGCGAGCCGACTGGCGCAGGATCTACGCGAGGTCTCTGCCCTATGTCGATATCTTTCTGCCGAGCATCGAGGAGACCTTCTTCACCCTGCATCCCCGGCAGTACCTGAAGAGGAAGGAAGCCCAGGGCGGCCGGGAGCTGATCGAATTCGTTACGCCGGAGGAGGTCAGCGGTTTTGCGGAGGAGTACCTGTCCATGGGCTGCAAGATCGCGGTGCTGAAGGCGGGGCACAACGGCTGGTACATCAAGACGAAGGGCAGGGAAAAGATCGTAGGCATCGGTCAGGCAGCTCCCGGAAATCCCGATACCTGGGCCGACCGGGAACTGTGGTGTCCGGCCTTCCGCGCCGACAGCGTGGCCACATCCACCGGGGCCGGAGACTGCTCGATCGCCGCCTTTCTCACCGGCCTGCTGCGGGGCCACTCGATCGAGGAGTGCCTGAAGCTGGCCAACTGCGCCGGCTACCTGAATCTGAGTGCTATGGACACGCTCTCCGGTCTGGGATCCTGGGAGGAAGTCAAAGACACCTACCCCACCCTGCCGGTGAGGGACAACGACTTTCTATCCAAGGATTGGAGCTGGGACGATCGGCTCGAGATCTGGGAGAAGAAGCGGGTTTAATCGCCCTATCCCACCATCCCCTGGGCCGTCTCGAGCAGCTTGAGCGAGGCATCCGCAGCGAACATCGTTGACACCGTCTCGTACAACTGATCCGCCCGCGGCTCTTCGTAGTTGCTCTTGTGGGGCAGATACCCGATCCAGCCGCCGAACAGACCGCAGACCAGAGCGAGGCGGTCGGGAAATCGCCGCTGCCAATCGAAGGCTACGTCCATCAGCACCTCCATCGGGGCTCCCAGGATTTTGAGGGAACCGAAATCCAGAACAGCAATGGGACAGTGAATCTCACCCTTCCCGGAGTCGATCGCCTCACCACCCTTCTTGTAGATGTTCAGGAAGGAAACATAGGTAAACTGCTCGGCCACCCACCTCCGCGTTTCCGCCTCCCCCAGTCCTCTGGCGCGGGCCTTCTGCTTGATCGTGGCGTTGATGGACCAATCCTCCGGGATTTCTTCTCTAGAAGTCTCCAAAAAATCGGCGAACTTCTCCTTCCACTGCTCGAGTTTGTGCTGCACCTGCTCCCGACTCAATCCCCCGTAACGCAGGGGCAGGGCAAGCGTACGTGTTTTCATAGACAAATCATCCAGCTTCGCCTGGATCGGCGAGCTCCTGGCCTGCCGCAGCGCGTCGATCATGCCTCCTGCCAGCTCCTCCAGCACGGCGAAGGACGAACCCACTGCCTGATCGGGATCGGCCATGTCCAGAGCGCCCCTGCTCACCGGATCCACGTTCCCCTCGGCTCCCTGGAGGTACATCACCGGCATCTCCAGCTCCTGCTGCAGCTGCTCCCGCACCGGAGCGAGCCAGTCGGCGCTGATCCGATAGTTGTCCACGCCGAGGACCGTCAGATGGCAGGAGTAGTGAAACAAAAATCCTCTCTCCTCACCGGATTCGTCGATCAGCGACAGAAGCACGATCCTTGGGTCGATCGGTGAGCCGGCTTCCCGCCGGTTCACCCCCAGATCGCTGCGACCGGTGCGTACCTCTATCCGTCCCGGCAGCGCCCGGCTGCGGGCATCTCGAAGCGCCTCGGTGCAGGCTTCGACCAGCCGAGCGTAGTAGCGCACGGCCCAGGGAGCCGGATCCGTGCCCACAAACTGGGTATCCGGTCCGGAATGGGTATGCGTGGTGGAAAGGAAAATCCGGTTAGGTGCGACTCCGCTGCGCTTCGCGATATCCCCAGTCAGTCTTCCTGCAGAAGCAACGCTGAACAGACAGAGATCAAGGACAATCCAAACCAGAGGTTCCTGCCCTGAAGGCTCGAGCCACCAGGCGTAGACAAACAGAGGATCGTTCACCCCTTCGGAGTTGTGGGTGCGATCCCCGTAGCCCATGAGCGGTACGCTCTCGGCAGGCGTGATATCGGCAAAGGCGATGGCGGTTTTCAGCAT
>CAZPPB010000238.1:0-2936 GCA_964588355.1 uncultured Spirochaetaceae bacterium
ATACCATATCGAGTACGTGAAGTCGGGCTTCCCTGGCTTTCTCTTTCAGATAGGTCACCCGTTCATCCAAGGTCATGTTATGCTTGATCGCCGTCTTGCCGCTCATACCGATCTCTCCAATCATTCTCCGCTCATTTGGCCTCTGGCTGCTGGAATCCTTCCCCCAGGGGCTGGATTCCCGGATCCTCCGTCTACAAACGCAGGATCTTTTCCTCGATGAACCGCCAGGTCTTCAGATAGTCATCGCCCCGGATCAGCCTCTTGAGCTGCCCACGGTCGATCTCTTCGAGTCGCCGCCAGATCTTATTGGTCACCCGGGCGTTGGTCTCAAAAGTCCGCACCAAGTCCCAACGGGTGGGCGAGGTATCCGAGGTCAGGTAGTCCCGGTACCCGTATTCTTGCAGGTACCAGAGGAACTCTATATAGGCCAGCAGATGCCGGGTGCCCACGAAGTAGTCCCAGTCCCAGCGGGCGTCGTTGTCGTTGATGTGAATGTAGAACGGGAAGCGGCTCTCACCCACTAGCGAGACCGCCTCCGCTGGCGTCTCACCGCCCCAGATGGAGTGGCCGAAGTCGATTGTCACCCCTATCTGCTCCAGTCCGATGTCGTTGAGCAGACACAGCGTCTTGCTCGCCGAATCGACGTAGCACCGTCCCCGCGTCTCGCTCGGTTTGTACTCGACGAACAGGGTAATCTCAGGTAGATAACTGCCGGCCTCGCCAAAGGTCTCCACCAGATTCTTCCAGGCCCTGGCGTACTCAGACTGGAAGTGGAACTCGTACCCGTCGCCCAGGGGACAACAGGTCACCTTGTCGGCTCCCACGGCTTTAGCGAAATCCTTGGCTTCCTTGATGAAGCGTACCGCCTTGTCCCGCACCTCCTTACGAGTGGATGTCAGCCCGCCGGATCGAAATTCGGGTTCGGCCTTCACGTTGGCATTGACCGCTGCCCAATTCAGGTCGTAGCGGGCCATCAGTTCCCGCACGGATTTCGGGTCGCTTACTTCGTAGGGATAGACGGCTTCCACCCCGTCTACCCCGTCCATGGAGGCGATCATCTGCAGCCGTTCCTCCAGGCTTTTAACTTCATTGTACTCGTGGAACCGGTCCTTGGTCCGGCTCAGGAAACTGGTAATGACCGCGCTCTTGATCACAGCTATGCTCCTTTTATCCAAAAAGTTCCGGAAGACGGAAACTATTCCGCACCGGGAAAAGTCGGATCACCGAGTGAACCCGTACTTATGGCCGCTCTTGGGCTCCGACACGCTCAGCCAGCAATGACTTGAGGTAGGCTGAGCCGGCGCCGTACTCGGCTTTCAATTCTGCCGCCGGGCAGCGGATTTCAAGGTCCAGGCTACCCCGGTAACCGCAGGCCAGCAGGTTGTTCAGCACGGCCGCCCAGGGTACATTACCTGCGCCGGGTCTTAACGACAGGTTCTCATGCCCGAGGTTGTCGCACAGGTGAGTGCCGAAGATCCTCTCCCCTAATTTCAGGGGTATGAGGGCGACATCCTCCTTGCAGGCCCAGGCATGACCAGTGTCGAAGTTGTAGCCCAGCCGGGCCGATGCGATCGACTCCAGGAGTCGAAGCAAGCCCGAAGTCCCTCCAAGAAACGAATACGGAAGGATCTCCAGCGCCATCCGCCGGCCTGAGCGTTCCACGATCTCGAGGAAGCGCAATAATTTGTCCACAAAGCGCCGCTCCAGTTCTTCGTATTCGCCGCTGCCGACGCCTACCGACTCGAGACGATCCATCCGGAACCCCCCGATGGGCAGGGTAACCACAGTGCAGGCGGGGAAGGCCTGCAGGATCTCCACGACCATCTTCATCTCCTCCAGGCCCTGTGGGGACTGTAGCGCTTTGGAGGAAGAGAAGGCCGACAGCAGAAAATGGGCAACGAACTGGGAGGGACACAGGCCCAGAGAATCGGCACGCGCGCCAACCAAGGTGGAACCGCCGGACATCCACTCCCCCAGCCGGTCGGATGAAAACACCTCCAGCTGGAAGCTGGTGAACTCCAATTCGGCTACCACATCGAGCGCTTCCGCGTAATCCACCGGTGAGAACCCCTCTCCCCAGCCCGAAAGCACGAAAGCCGGACTCACCCCGAACATCATCCCGTCCTTATTTTGTATACAAAATACTAATGGAAAAGCGGACTTCTGTCAATTGAATATCGCCAAAATCGCCCTGTTTACAGATACCTATTTTACGATATTATGTATACAAAATATGGTATTGACCCACTGGGCCCAAATCCGATATGCTCTGTTTGGGGAAAGATGATGTATAGAGTCGAGCAGCAGGAACTCTCGGAGCGCGTGTACAGCCGGATCAAGGAAATGATCCTGAAGAACCAATTAGTTTCCGGCCAGAAGCTGAACCAGGCGAATCTCGCTCACGCGCTGGGAGTCTCCCGTACCCCCCTTCTGTCCGCCTTTGCCAAGCTGGAAAAAGAGTACCTCATCGAGCTTGTACCACGACGGGGTGCTTTCGTCAAGAAGCTCAGCCTCGAGGAGCTCAAGGACTTGTACGACCTGCGCCTGCGCCTGGAACCCCTCGGTGCCTTCGATGCCGCCGCGCATGCTACCCCGGAAACGCTTGCCGAGTTGGAGAATCGGTTGGTCGAATTCCAGGAGGCGGTCGCCGGCCAGTATCCCTTCTTGTTGCAAGCCGACTACGAATTTCACATGGTTATCATGCGCATGAGCGGCAACGTTCTGCTGCACCGAATCATCTCATCCTTCAACATCATCGTTATCAGCAACCTGAGCGGATTGCTGAAGCCTGCCGAGCAGAGCCTCGAGGAGCACAGAGGGATTTTACAGGCCATCCGGCAGCGGGACGCTCCGCTGGCCGACCGACTGATGCATGAGCACGTGCTCGACTCCCGGAATAGACTGGACCAGAAAAAACTTTGAGAGGTAACCCATGG
>CAZPPB010000239.1:0-2916 GCA_964588355.1 uncultured Spirochaetaceae bacterium
GCTTCATCCCTGGGCGGAGCATTTTCGGTCTGAGTGAAGATGGCGCGGATGTAGTGTACCAGCTGCCAGCGTATCTCCTCGCCGTACTGCACCTTCCAGGCGGGCATGGCGCTCCAGGGAAGTCCTTCGCTTACCCGCCAGAAGTAGTCGGCGTCCGTGTAGTCGCTGCTGTAGGCGCTCTTGTCACTGAAATCCGGCGGCGAGGGCTGCAGCCCCTCTCTATAGGGACCCGTGCCCCGTCCCGAGTCACCGTGGCAGACCAGGCATTCCCGGGTATATGCGTTCTTCCCCGCATCCAGCGCCTCCGGGGAAAGCGGCAGCGGGTTGTTCAACCCCGCGTACTCCCCGCTCGGATCCCCCTCGTCCGGATCCCGCATGACCGGTCGGGAAAAGATCTTACGGGCATAACGGATCACCTTCCAGCGTTCTTCCTCGGTGAGGCTGGTTTTCCAGGTGGGCATCAACGTTCCCGGAAGGCCCTCCGAGACATGCCAGAACCACTGGTCTTCCGGCATGCTCCGAAAGGGTTCCTGTTTCAGGTCCGCCGGTGTCACCGCCATGGTTCCACCGTAACTGCCCAGACCGTTACCCGCACACCCGTGGCAGGTCAGACAGCGTTCGATATACAGCTCTTTTCCCTCCTGCAGGCCCGCGGATTGCCAGGTCTGCCATCCCTTGGGCTGACCCCCGGTCGGCACCGTGATAATCACCTGGCTGTCAGGGTCTTCCATTCCTGCGTAGGCTCGGGGGGGAGGAATCATTCGTTCCTGCGCGACCCGGTCCCCGAGGGCGAACAGGTAGGCGGCGATCGCCTCCATCTGCGAGACAGAGAGAAAGGCAAAACTGGGCATGATCGACAGAGGGGAGTAGGTGCGGGGATCTTTCAGGTGCTCGATCTCCCATGCCGCGCTGCGTTTGCGCCCCACGTAGGACAGATCGGGGCCGGTACGTTCGGACCCGAGGATCACCGGGTCGTCGAAAACATAGCTACCGCCGTCGGAAACCGGGCCCATGGCCGTGTCTTCTTCGCGTACATATTGAGTGTGGCAATAATTGCAGCCGTTGGAGTAGAAGAGCTTACGGCCTTGAGCCTGTTGATCCGTATAATGGTGGGCTATCGTGGTTTGAGGCGGCTTCCACAGCAGACTGGGTACGAATACGGCCACCGTTACGACCGCAAAGAACACGATTATGCCGCCCAGAACGATCACCAGCACGGTCATCTTCATGTCGTCGCCTCCCTTGCCCCCGTATCCGGATGGTGGTGTGATTTCTGTGCTGCTAGGGTTGAGGTCGGTTGAGTCTCGGGAAGGCGGCGGATTACCGTGGCCAGAATGTTCCACAAGAAGAGGATGAAGCTGATCACGATCAGTGCTCCGCCGGTGGCCCGAAGGGACATGTACGGCCGGAGGCCGGGCAGGACGCTCCACACCGGCAACCCCTGGTGAACCCAGGCGGTGCCCTGCACCAGCCCGGTGAGCATGAATCCGGAAAAGAAAAAGATGAAACCGATCACGTACAGGCTGTAGTGCACGTTGGCCAGAGTCCTGCTGCGGAGCCTGCACTTGTAGATCTTCGGGACGGCGTGGTAAATCCCGGCCATCACCACCGATGCGGAGAAAAACAGTAAAGCCAGGTGGGCGTGCCCGGGCACGTACTGGGAGAAGTGGGTGAGCAGGTTGATGCTGCGCAGAGCCTGGTGGGAACCCTGGTAGGAAACGAGAATGTAGGCGGCCCAGCCGGTGAGGGCCAAGCGCAAGGGGAGGTTGGTCATCAGGCGCTGCCAATTGCCACGCATGGTCAGGGCGATGTTCATCATGAACGCGACAACCGGCAGGACCATGCCGATACTCTCGGCCACGGCGATTGTTTTCAGCCAGTAGGGGATCGGTGCCCACAGCAGGTGATGCGCCCCGACTCCGGTATAGAAAAAGAGGATAGCCCAAAATGCGATCAGTGACAGGAAGTGGCTGTACAGCGGCGTGTGTGTCTCTTTCGGCACCAGATAGTAAACCACCGGCAGGAGTCCGGTGGTGAACCACAGCCCCAGCACGTTGTGCCCGTAAAACCAGTTGAAGATCGTGTCATTGATGCCGATCAGAGCTCCTGTCGGGGGACGCCACATGACGTTTCCCAGGAAGTAGAGCATCGGCATCCAGATCAGGGTTCCGAGGATGTACCACAGGGAGACGTAGAGCTTCGATTCCACCCGGTGGGCGACGGTCATGTACAGATTGATCATGTTGAGGATCAGCACCGCCATCACCGCTACATCCACGATCCAGATCATCTCCGCGTATTCCCGGCTCTGGGTCTGGGCCATGAGAATCCCGGCGATCCCTCCAGCCACCGCCAGGTTCCAGAGAAGCACGGTGAGATTTCCCAATCGCTCGCTCCACAACCTGCGGGCGGTCAACTTCGGTACGATATACAGCCACAGGCCCATCATACCGCCGGAGAGAAAGGCGAACATCACGGTGTTGGTGTGGGCCTGGCGAAGGCGGCTGAACACAAGCCAGGCCGTGCCTCGGAACAACTCGGGGAAGACGAATTGCAAGGCCAGAATCAGACCCATCAGCACTCCCACCACCAGCCAGGCGGCGGATGTGAGCATAAAACTGGACGCGGCGCTGTTCTCTTTACTCCACATCTTGAGCTCCTTATGGATGTGTCGAGCAATCTTCTGTATGATCGGGCTATGCCATCCTCATTCTAACCAGGTGATGGAGGCCTGTCAAATTTCTTGCAGTTGACTGGTACCTCACGATGTCAGGGTTTTTTTCCTGGAGAAGGAGCGTGTCCTCAAGCCCAACCTTCGACTGCTAAAGCATCGTGCAGCTCATCAGGATGATGGCGGCAGTGGTATTCCAGACGACTGGACTCTGCGTGCGCCCTGCTGTAAGGCCATCCTTTGGA
>CAZPPB010000240.1:0-2903 GCA_964588355.1 uncultured Spirochaetaceae bacterium
ACTTCGTGGTCGTCCGGGAGAACACCGAAGGTCTGTACGCCGGCATCGGCGGCTTCCTGAAAAAGGGAACCCCCGATGAGGTGGCCATCCAGGAGATGATCAACACCCGCAAGGGCGTGGAGCGGTGCATCCGCTACGCCTTCGAGTACACCCGCAAGCGCGACAAGGGCAAGAAACTGACCCTCTGCGCGAAGACCAACGTTCTCACCTACGCCCACGACCTGTGGATGCGCACCTTCACCGAGGTCGCCGAAGAGTACCCGGACATCCAGAACGACTATGCCCACGTGGATGCGACTACCATGTGGATGGTGAAAAACCCCGAGTGGTTCGACGTCATCGTAACCACGAACATGTTCGGGGACATCATCACCGACCTGGGCGCCATGATCCAGGGCGGGATGGGGGCGGCCGCCGGAGCCAATATCAATCCCGAGGGTGTGTCGATGTTCGAACCGATCGGCGGATCGGCCCCCAAGTACACGGGAAAGGGCATCATCAACCCCATAGCGGCGATCCTGGCCGTGCACATGATGCTCCAGTTTCTGGGGGAAGATCGGGCCGCGGAGGCTCTGGAACGCTCCGTGGTGGCGGCGATCTCCAAGATGAAGAGCATGAACGCCGGACAGACCGGTTTCTCGACCTCCGAGATCGGCGACATGGTGGCCGAGGGCCTGCGCTAGCAGTGGAATCCGAGCACCTCACCGGGGCCGTCTACGTCGGTGTTGTCGGGGGGCGACGCTGCAGCGGGGAGATCGCCGAGCTTGCCTTCCAGGTGGGCGGAGGCATCGCCGAACAGGGCTGGATTCTGGTCTGCGGCGGCATGGGCGGCGTAATGGAGCAGGCCTGCCGGGGCGCCCGCTCCCGAAACGGGGAAACCCTCGGCATCCTTCCCGGCAACTCCCGCGAGCGCGGCAACCCCTACCTCAGCTGTTCAGTGGTCACTGGCCTTGGAGAGGCCCGGAACGTGCTGGTCGTGAAGAGCAGTCAGGCGATCATAGCTGTGGACGGATCCTACGGGACGCTGTCGGAGATCGCTCTGGCGAATGCCGCGGGCATTCCCGTGGTGGGACTGCGCTCCTGGCGGCTCGACGAGCAGCAGAATCAAGGGCGGAGGTTGTTCGCCCGGGTGGTGGACGGCGCGGCCGAGGCAATCGAGGCCATCAGATCTCTCATTTCTGAGTCAATTTGACCCAGCTAAACAGCCATTCTGACTCGCTGTGTTATAATGATACGGATTGGGCATCTCCAGTGCCGAGGCAAGCAAAACCCGGAACACGTAATATCTCGTAATTTAGTTCATTATATATAATTAAATTATACGAAACCGATCCTGTAAGTTTGGCACAGTAAATGCATATTCATTGATGATGACAAAAAATACAGGAGGTTCAAAATGAGAGGACTTATACGATACACCAGACCGAACAATCTGTTTGATTGGGACGGACTTATGGACAACTTCTTCACCGATACGCCCGTTTGGAACACCCGGACTCCGGCGGTGGACGTGCGTGAGGTGGAAGATGAGTACCTGATGGAAGTTGAGCTTCCGGGACTCACAGACAACGACATCGAGCTGAACGTTGAGGACAACATCCTCACCCTTTCCTCGAAAAATGAGCAGAGCAAGGAAGAGAAAAAGAACGGATATCTGATTCGCGAGCGGCGCTCTCAAGAGTTTGCTCGTACCTTCGTCCTGCCCAAAGATGTGGATCGGGGCAAGATCAAAGGGGAGTTCAAAAACGGACTGCTCGTTGTGAGTATCCCCAAGAAGCCCGAGGCCAAGCCTCGCAAAATAGATGTAAAGAGCAACTAGGCGAAGTCCAGCGATTTTTCATCAAACAGAACAACGGGTCGCCCCGGCAAAAGCGGGGCGGCCCTTTTTTTATCCGGTTATCCGTTGGCAGCCCAGCGGGCGACTTCTTCCATCATCGGAATTCCTCCATCAATCCTCGGGATCGAGCACGACCCGGACGTAGTTGCCCGGATCCAGGGTTTCCACAGCCATCCTCTGCAGGCTGTCGGCGGATATGCTCTGAAGACGGGCATCGAAGTCCATCAGAACCTCGGGATCCAGTCCATTGCTATAGGCCAGCTGCAGGATTCCGAGCCAGTAGTCATTGGTCCTGAGGTTCTGCTCGTGCTCCCTGCGCAGGATCTCCTTGGCCTTCTCCACGTCCTCCGGGGGCGGACCCTGCTCGCGGAGATCGAGGATCTGCTCAAACACCAGGTCGGTCAGATTCTGCACCTGATCCGGAGCACAGCCGAAACCCACGTATACGAAGAACTCTTCATCCGGATAGCGGTTCAGCTCCGCATCCACCCCGACGTCGTAGGATCCTCCGGCCTCCTCGCGCACGTTCTCCCGCAGGACGATATCCAGTACCTGCTTCAGCGCTTCCAGCTGCAGCCGGCTGCGCAGGGACCAATCGGTTGTGCCGGAGAAGACGATCTGCACCCGGCTCTGGGGCTCCAGCCCTTTTTTGACCTCCCGCTCCACGATCCCCTCCGGGGGATCCATCCCCACGTCCCGCCAGGTCTCTACCCTGCCGCCCGCGGGAAGCGATCCCAGATAGCGGACCACCAGGGGCTGCACCTCGGCAGGCTGGAAATTGCCCACGAACACGAAGGTGAAATCTCCGGCATCGGCGAAGCGATCCCGGTAGACTTGCAGAGACTCATCCAGGTCCATCTCCGCCAACACCTCCTCGGTCCAGGGGCGGGCACGGTAGTGATCCTGGGCGATCGCCGAGCGCACCGTATCCCGGAAGATCGTCATCGGCGAGGACTCCCGGTTTTCAACCATCGCGATCAGCCGCTGCCTGTAGGCCTGATAGGACTGCTCGTCCCGCCGCGGTTCGGTGAAGTACAGGTAGATCAGCTGCAGCAGGGTTTCCATA
>CAZPPB010000241.1:0-2902 GCA_964588355.1 uncultured Spirochaetaceae bacterium
CGGTAGAGATGAAAGGTCTGGAACTGGCGCGCCGGTTCTTCACCGATGTCGCCTTACCTGCATTCAAGGAGCAGGCACCGGATACGCTGGGCTCCATGGCGTTTGGGCTGGCAGGCCCGGGCTCCGAGTGTTACGGCTTTGATGACGAGATCTCCCGGGATCACGATTGGGGTCCCCGCGATAGAACCTACCTGGGCACCGACAGCCCGCCGGAGACTATCCGGGACTGGCTGCTGCTGCCCGAAGAGGCGCTCTCCCTCTGCATCAATGAGGAGGTCTTTCTCGACCCCCTGGGGAGCTTCACGGGTAGGCGCCGTGCTCTGCTTGCCTACTTCCCCCGAGATCTCTGGCTGAAAAAGATCGCCTCCCGCTGCAGGGCTATTGGGGAGCGCGGACAGTACAACCTGTGGCGCGCGCTTCAGCGCGGGGAGAGCATCGCCTTTCACTATCACAGGGCCCGTTTTGCCCGGGAATCTGCTGACGATCATCCGCAGCGACGGCAAACAGACGCTGCAGGCGGCAACCGAGCGGTGCGCGGGCATTCTGATCGATGAGCTGGTGAATCGGGGCCTGGCTGTGAGACGCGGATCCTTCCTGCTGGACTACGGGGTGCAGATCGGGCGCACGATAGAGGATCCGACCCTGCGGGAGGGACTGGACTCGGTTGACTAAAAGAGGGACAGATGAAGGAAGATAAAGAGAGAATCGTCGAGCAGATCCTGGAGATCGAGGTGGAGATGTTCCTCAGGGTACCTACCGGGGAGGAACCCTCCTGCCGCGCGCACATGGAGGATATGCAGCTGCACCGGCGGGGACAGTTCGCCTCCTGGTCCCGGGAGACCTGCGCGAGCTGCCTGGAAGATTTGAAGCGGGCAAAGGCAGCGGGGAAGAACCTCATGACGCTCAAGTACGCCAGAATGGATAATCTGATACCCCCCGTCTCCGAGAATCCCCGTATTCATCAGATCCGCGAACGTTTCCTCCGCTGGCAGACGGACGTTATTGAGCGGTACCCCAACATCATGAGGGGTGCCCGGGATCTGGATGATTTTTCCAACTACCTCGGAGCGGAGCTGGAAACCTATTCGGATAGAACCCTGGAATTGCTCTCTGCGGATGTAGAATCGTGCCGTCGGGCCGGAGGGAACATGTCCCTGGAGGTTTATCGATTCCTGGCCGGGCAATCGGGGTATGCCTCGCTCGATGAGATGGAGGAAAGCCTTTGCTGACGATAGGGATGAGCCAAGGCGACGATGCGAACGTTTTCATCGCCGGGAGCGACTTTCGCCTTTCCGCTGCGCTGGTTTGCCCTATAAATTTGCTATAATCGTGCTGAATCTGCCGTTATTGTCCTTGACAACATCCTGAAATCGGTTAAACTTCTATTATCAATGAAACCGATTTCAGTGCAGGACGTCGTTCTGAGGCACTGGAATTACAAAAAATTTTTTAAGGAGGAGTTATGTCAAAAAAACTCATCGTGCTAACATTGGTTCTTCTGGTGTCAGCTGGTCTCCTGTTTGCCGGCGGTGGCAGCGGAAAAGAAAAGTCCAACCTGATGGCCGTCATCACCCCCGACAAGGACAACACGTTCTTCATCGCGGAGTCCGATGCGGCCAAGGCCAAGGCCGAATCCCTGGGGTATGAGACGTGGCTGGCCGTGCATGGGGATGACCCGAACGTGGAGAGCGATTTGATCGACACCGCCATCTCCAAGAACGCCGCGGCCATCATCATCGACATCGCCAACGCGGATGCCTCGCCGAACAACCTTCGCCGGGCGACCGAAGCGGGGATACCCGTGTTCTGCATGGACCGGGAGATCAACGTCACCGGCATCGCCAAGGCCCAGCTCATCTCGGACAACTTCCAGGGTGCGCAGCTTGGTGCGGAGTACTTCGTCAAGCTGATGGGAGAGAAGGGCAACTACATCGAGCTGGTGGGTAAAGAGTCCGACACCAACGCCGGTGTTCGCTCCCAGGGTTTCCACTCGATCATCGACCAGTATCCGGACATGAAGATGGCGGCCCGGCAAACTGCCAACTGGAGCCAGACCGAGGCATACACCGTCATAGAGTCGCTTCTCCAGGCCAATCCCAACATCAACGGTATCATCTGCGGTAACGACACCATGGCCCTGGGCTCGCAGGCCGCCATCGAGGCCGCCGGTCGCGCTGACATCATCGTCATGGGCTTCGACGGCAATGACAACGTGCTGGACTCCATGAAGCAGGGAAAGATCGAGGGCACGGTCATGCAGCCCAACGCCCTGAACGCAGAGATGGCAGTGGAGCTTGCCGATAAGTACATCAAGACCGGTTCCACGGGCATGGCCCAGGAAAAGATCCTCAACGGCTGTTTCCTGATTACTCCCAACGAAGCCAACAAGTGGCGGGGTTACAAGAAACTGTAGTCAAAAGAACTACGAGTTGGTAGACTGCTAATTGGCAGCCTGAACAGATGTAGGGGAGTTCCGCCTTTCGGGGCTGAGCTCCCTTCTTTCTATCTATCCGGACATGATAAACCAATATTTGGGAGGCAAGACTGTGATGCGCAGATCCGCGAAGCTGCTGTTCACGTTCGCTGCAGCTGTCGTTTGTCTGGCCCTAGTAGGAGCGTGCACGGTGGTGAAGATCGAAGAGGATGACAGCGAAGGGGAAGATCAGTACGCCACGTGGAAGAAGACGGGGACCGGCTTCCAGGCCAGCGAATACGTAGAGGCCGTTTGGGATGAACGGATTCTGCCGGTATACGAAGAGCAGGCCGTGGATTACGCTGAGGTACTCGCGGGCCTCAGGGCCGATCGCGAAGGGGCGATCGAAAAGTACGGGCTTACCCGTGAGACCGGGGAACCGTTCTTTGTCTTCAAGGTTCGCGGCACCGCCCGGGTCGTGGAGTACGA
>CAZPPB010000242.1:0-2839 GCA_964588355.1 uncultured Spirochaetaceae bacterium
ACGCTCTTGACCGACTTGACCCGCTGGGTCGTCCACCCCAGCTTGTCCGCCACTTCTGCGTCGGTGGGCTCCCGGCCCAGGACCTGCATCAGCTGGCGGGACTCCCGCACGACCTTGTTGATCTGCTCGATCATGTGAACCGGAACCCGGATAGTGCGGGCCTGGTCGGAGATCGACCGGGTGATGGCCTGTCGGATCCACCAGGTGGCATAGGTGGAAAATTTGTATCCTTTCCGGTACTCGAACTTCTCAACAGCCTTGATCAGTCCGATATTGCCCTCCTGCACGAGATCGAAAAAGTGCAGGCCCCTGTTCGTATACTTCTTGGCGATGCTGACAACAAGGCGCAGATTGGCCTTGATCAGCCGGTCCTTGGCGGATTTCATCATGAAGCGTCCCCGTCCGATTCGCTCCGCCATATCGAGGATTTCCCCGACGCTGTTGTGGAACTCGTTTTCCATTTTCGTGAGCTTTTTCTCGTTGACCTGGACTTGGCGAATCAGCTCCTTGATCTGATCCGCCTCCATTCCCAGCGCACCCTCGATGCGGGTACGATCCGAGCGAAGGGCCAGCCCCCGTCCCAGGCTGCGCAAATCCTTCTGACTGGCTACGCCCAGCCGCTTCTTGATCTTCTGGTTTTCCTTCTGGACCTTGTGAATGCGGTTGGCCGCGGAGATGAATTTCTCGGTGATCGCGGTGATCTCTTCCTGATGGAGATCGATCTCCTGAACCCTTTTGATCATATCATCCCGCCGTCGGCGCAGGTCGCCGCTGGTGATGATGCTCTCACCGTCGGAGGCAACCTTCTCTTTCAACTCCATGAACTGACGGATCGCCGGTACGTGGGGACGGAGAGGCTCCCTGTAGAACTGGGTCACCCTGCGCAGCTCCGCCAGATACTCCGAGATTTCCTTCTTGGTGAGGCTGAGCTCCCTGGGATCTATCCGCGACCCGATGCTGGTCGCAAGTTTGTGCAGCTCCGGGATAAACAAACCGGAGTTGCGGATCACCTCTTTGATGATGTTCTCCCCCTCTTCCATCTTCTGGGAGAGGTAGACCTCCTGTTCGGCGGTCAGGAGATTCTCCTTACCGATTTCCCTGAGGTAAAGGCGGATCGGATCGTCGATCGCCGTCTCCTTCTCATCGTATACGAGCTTCTTCTTGCTGGGAGGCACTTTTCGTTCCTCCGACAGATCGACATCCTCCTCCTCGAGCTGGATTTTGTTCTTGTCGAGAATCGACATGACCTCTTCGATCCGATCGGAGTTAGTGATATCGTCAGGAAGAAAATCGTTCACCTCCTCGTAGGTGATCGTTTTTTTCTTCTTGGCAAACTCGAGTAGTTTTAGAATCGCCGGATCATTCTGAAGGTCGCTCATCAATAACTACCTTTCCCCAGCTTCTGCAGTTCTTCGTCCAAATACATCTTCTCGCCCAACAGCTCTTTGACCTTGGCCGCGTCCTGCTCCTTTGACCGGGTCAGCGCGGCAATCAGGAAATGCCTGCGTTTCTCCAGACTGCGCCGTCGGATCTCCCGCAGTCCGTCTTGGATCAGACGTTCGGGATTCATGGTAAACTCCCCGGAGGCTGTCTTTTCCAGTAGCAGTTCCTTTAAACTCTCATCCTCCAACCGTCTCAACAGAGCCTCTTCGGTCCTCTCCCCCTGCCGATAGCACTCCTCGAGAGCTACGAAGTACTTCCTGGCTCTCGGGTCCTCGAGATCGTCGACAGCGACAGTGTTCCTTACCTCTTGGAAATATTCGCGGTTGACCGCGACTGCGAGAATAAAAAAAAGATCTGCCGAGATGCCCTGCACCTCGGACCTTCGATACGAGTCGTCCCTGGTTCTGGATCTTTCTGTCCCCCGTAAAAGATCGCTACGCACGGACTCAAAGTCAACCCCCAGATCTTCGGCAAGAAGACGGATATACCCGTCCCTCTTCACCAGAGAATCCAGAGCTGTCAAGTAAGAACCTAAGTGCCTGATAACGGCCCGTTTGCCATCCGGTGTCCTGGAATCGTATTCTGAGTGCGCCCTGCTTAAATAGAACTGAAAACTAGATATAGTGGATTCGAGAGATTTTTTCAACGTCTGGGGACCGTCTTTTTCGAGAATTTCCGCCGGATCCTTGCCCTGTTGAAGACGAATAACGTCGGTGGGCAGATCCTGCTGCTCGCAGAGAATGATCGTACGTTCGACGGCGCGCACTCCCGCCTCGTCGGAATCAAACAGCAGCAGACCTCCGGGCGCGTATCGTTTCAGCCGGCGTATCTGCTCAGAGGTGACTGCGGTCCCCAAAGGGGCAAGGCTGTGGCGCACCCCTGCCTGCCAGAGGGCCAGCACATCCAGATATCCCTCGACCAGGACAAAGCTCTTCTCCCTGCGGACTTCCTGGTACACCTGGGGTGCTCCGTACAGGGTCTCCCGTTTTCGGAACCACTCGGTTTCCGGTGAGTTGAGATACTTGGGTTGGATATCCGAACTCAGAGTGCGGGCCCCGAAAGCCACGACCTCGTTGCGGTGATTGTGGATCGGGAATACGATCCTTCCGCGAAAAAGAGCCGCCCCTTGCCGGCCGCCGAACAATCCGGAAGCCTTCAAAAATTCGTCGGAGAACTTCTTTTCTCTCAGGAAATTGTACAGCCAGGAGGCCTGCGCAGGGGCGTAGCCCAGCTTGAAGGCGCTCCAGGTCTCCTGATCCAGGCCTCTGCTCTTCAAGTAGGAACGCGCCCGGGAGCCCTCGGCGTGGTTCATCAACATATGCTGGAAGGTGCCGCTGACCCGGCGGTACAGCTCCAGATAGGCCTCCCTGCGTTTGCTGTCCCCCTCCTCTACCTC
>CAZPPB010000243.1:0-2739 GCA_964588355.1 uncultured Spirochaetaceae bacterium
GAAGCAACCCGCCGAAGGCGGCCCAGCAGAAGATCAGGCTGTCCAGGGGAACACTCACCACGTTGCTCGCCAGGACCCGGGCCCACTGATAGCGGCGGGTGATGCGGGTGACCCAGAGGTGATAAACCTCCGTATCCACCATCTCTGCTGCGATCTCAGCGGCGATGCTGGCGATCACGATCCGCCACACCGGGCCCAGCACTCTGGAGAACTCCCCGGCCAGTCCCCAGGCGGGATCCCCGGGCAGCCAGGCGGAGAAGGCGAAGAAGGCGGCCATGAACAGATTGATTGCCCCGGCCAGGACGATCACCAGCCGGGCGGCCCGCTTTCCCAGCCGCTTGTGAACCAGGTCTCTCAAGGTAAAGGTAATCGGATAGATGAAGGTACCGGCATCGATGGAGAGCCCGAACACGACGGCGATCTTCAGGCTGGCCACATCGGAGATAATCTGGGCGGCGATGTAGAGGGAAACGAGCACGATGCCGGCGGCCGGTAGAGCACCCAGGCGGTTTGGGGAACGGGGGGCGTCGTCCATCAGGAGTGCATCAGTTTTTGCCGGAGAAGAAGCGCCGGAACAAACCGGTGATCCGCCTGCTGCCGATAAGAATCTTCTCCTCGGTGAAGGCCTCGATGTCCTGCTCCCTTCCTCCGACCAGGAGGACGTCGTCTTCCTGCAGCCGATACTCCGGGGCATAGAAGAAGTACTCCTGTCCTTCTAGTTTGCGGTAGGCGATCACGTTCAGTTTGTACTTGCGCCGCATATCTACCTCTACGAGGCTCTTGCCGTAGAAATTCTCCGGAACCTTGACCTCGGCTATCACCAGCTCGCTCGAGATGGGCACATAGCTGAAGATCTGGGAGGAGATCAGAAACGGTGCGATCCGCTTGGCCGCCTCCTGATTCGGGAAGACGACTTTTGTAGCCCCCACCAGATCGAGGATCTCGGCATGCTCGCTGCTCTCGGCCCGGGCGATGATTTCCTTGACCCCCATCTTCTTGAGATAGTTGGTTGCCAGGATGGAAGCCTCGATCCGCCCCCCCAGATCCAACACCGCGGCATCGATGTTCTGAGGAACGAGCTTGCGGATGATCTCCTCATTCAAAACATCGGCGATGTAGGCCGAGGCAACCTTGTCCTTGTACAGCTCGATTACGTCCCGATCCTTGTCGATGATGATCACCTCCGCATCCGTAGCCAGGAACTCCTCCAGCAGACGGCGGCCAAAGAGACTCAAACCGATTATCACGAATTGCTTCATTATCCGATCAGAACCTCCCCTTGTGGATAGTCCAGCACATGTACAGGATAAGGCCTGGAGCGGGGAATGGCCAGGGCCAGCAGCCCGATCCGGCCCATAAACATCGTAACCACGAGTACGAGTTTGCCGCCCCCGGTCAGGCCCGCTGTAGCCCCCAGAGACAATCCTACCGTGCCGAAGGCGGAAAAGGTCTCGAAGGCCAGAGAAAACACATCGATCCGATGTCCGGCGACCCACAGTTCGGTGATCGTCAGTGCCAAAAAGCTGGCAAACAGCAGCAGCAGTGCCTTGAGCATGAACATGGTGGCGTGGAATATCCTGGAGCCGGCGATCTTTCTCTTGAACACGGTAACCTCACCCCGAGAGTCGGGTCCCTGGAAGAGCATGAGCAGAACGATGAAGAAGGTATTGACCTTGACACCCCCGGCGATCGAACCGGAACCGCCGCCGATGAACATGAGCAGCAAGGTGAGGGTCTTGGAGGGGGCGGTGAGGTCAGCTTGAGGTATGGTGTTGAACCCGGCGGTGCGGGGCGTAGCAGCCTGAAACAAAGCGGCCACTATCTTCTGAAAGGGTGTGAGCAAGCCCATGCTGCGGCCGGCCTCGAAGGTCAGATAGAATCCGGCGGCGAACACCAGCAGGACCCCGGTCATCAGGAAGACGATCTTGCTATGCAGGCTCAAATGCTTCTTCTTGACCGTCGCGGTGGCCGCCACATCCTGCAGCACTACGAATCCCAGGCCCCCGAACACAACCAGGGCCATGATTGTCAGGCTGACCACCGCGTTGGTGGCGTACTCTTCGAGGTTGTTCGAAAACAATGAAAACCCGGCGTTGCAGAAGGCGGATACCGCATGGAAGAGGCTGACAAACAGCCTGGTTTCGGAGACGGAGCCCCGAAAAGCCCGGTAGAGGATCATCGTTCCGACGAACTCGAAGCTCAAGGTAACTGCGACTATTCTACGGACGATTGCCGTCGTGCCCAGACCGGAGGATTCCAGATAGTACCCGCGGATGATTCTGTGCCTGATCAGGGATATCCGACCCCGCGGCCGAGCCAGGTAGATCGTGCTGAAGGTGATGATCCCCAAGCCCCCTGCCTGGATTAAAATGAGGATCATCACCTGTCCTAGAATACCGTAGGCAGGGGTGTCGACTGTAATGAGTCCGGTTACGCAGACTGCGGAGGTCGCCGTGAACAGGGCGTCTATTAGGGAGAGTTTATGCGCGCCATTCCAGGAAAAGGGGAGATACAGGACGATAGTCCCCAGGCCTATAATGGCCAGGAAGTATGAGAAGAGAAACAACTTTTCAGACTGCAGAACTCTCCTCAAAAGTGTTGCTCCCTTCCCCCGTGCCGGCAAAGGACAAAAAAATACCTGGCAACGCCCTACTCTCCCACTCACAAATGGAGTAGTACCATCGGCGCAGGAGGGCTTAACTTCCGTGTTCGGGATGGGAACGGGTGTTTCCCCTCCGC
>CAZPPB010000244.1:0-2731 GCA_964588355.1 uncultured Spirochaetaceae bacterium
ATAGGAAACCTGTATCTGCGAAAGGGGGTGTAAGAAAAGCTACTGAGCGACTTTCTCGACGTAATCCCGTAGAATATTGTTTAGCAGGGTCTGATACTTGATCTTCTTGATACTAGCAAGTTTTTTCAAGTAGAGCAGGACATCATCATCAAGGCGGATGGTTGTAGATATCTTCCTAGGTGAGTAGAACCGTCCCCTTGTGGCGTGGGAGAAGTCGTATTCTTTCTTCATCGCAAAATCATCATTCGATTTTTTCATATTGTCTCCTTTCTTTAGGAGTTGCATTTCTTGCTGAAATAATCCGGATTCTTTCCTCTGGTTCTTCAACGAAATATTGATGAGCTACAACGATTACCTCTCTCGTTGCAGTCGTTCCCATCGTGATCCAACGCTCCTCAAAATAGGAAAACCTCTCGTCAAGAATCGACAAATGCAACGGATCGAGGAAAACTTCTTGAGCTTGTTCGAATGAGATTCCATGTTTCTCGATGTTTTCTGAGTTCTTGTTGGAATCCCAATCGAAAATCACAGTAACAATGTATCTCTTTGTATGTACATTGTCAATACTAATACTCTGCCAAAAACTAGTTTATTGCTATAAAACAGGTTTTCCGCCAAGGTACCCCACCCTTACAAGGCAATATACGGTTGGCTGTTTGCCCCAAAATTAGATATAGTTCAATGAACTTCAAACACTAAAACAGACGCAGTTGGCATAGATTGGCCGTTCTATAGAGATCCATTCCCCAATCCACCGGTAGACTTTTGGGACAACCCTACTAAGTTGCAAAACAAATTGAGCTCAATTCTGTGCGAAACGGTAGTGCCTTTTCGAAGTGAAACTGCTTTGGAAGCGATCCACCGGCAGCCTTACTGTTCATTCGCAGGCTTGTCTCTACTCAAGTGCAAGCGGATCTCTCCAAAAACCCCAACGCCAAGAGCGCAAAAACGCACCCAACGTCCTGTTGGGAGCGTTTTTGCGCATTGGAAGGGCAGACCCTGAAGCCACACGAGGTGGCGAAAGGGATGCTCTCTATGTAGCGGTTGTAGAATCCCGCACTAATATCCTTAGTGCTCCCGCGCAATTTCTCGAGAGCTAATCCCGAAAAATGGGCCAAAAACTCGCACTGTTGTACCACTTTCCACTTCCCGAATTATTTCAAAGAACAAAAGAAAGCGGGATGAGCACTCTCCCGCTTCCGTGGAATCCTTCAACATGCTGATGGGGTTTCTTGATGCTCCTTTCTGCCAGTATCCAGGCTTTGCCGCTCAACCCACAATTCGATGTGCTCGATGGTGCTGACACATAAAGCCTGGTACAGGGCATCTACCTCTTTGCCGATCTTTCGTGCCAGATTGCCTACCGTTGGGACGGAAAGAGAACCCGCTTGTACTTCCAGATGCGTTCGGGGAGCTATGCTACGGAGAGTCTGATTTCCTTTCTGAAGGAACTCAAGAAGCATTTCAGAGGACAATATGTGATCCTGATATGGGACGGACTACCGGCCCACAAGAGCCTCAAGATGAAGGAATACTTGCAGAAGCAGCAACAGTGGCTTCGAGTCGAGCGGCTTCCCGGATACTCTCCTGATCTCAATCCTGTTGAGTCTTTGTGGGGTAATATCAAGGGTGAGGAACTTGCCAATCAGTCTGCTGATGATTTGAGTGAGGTTGCTGATGCCCTGCGAGCAGGATTCGAACGAGTGTTTGGCCAACGTCAGCTACTCCTCGGTTTCTTGAACCATTGCGGTCTTTTTTTTGATTAGTCTGTCACTGTATTTTACGAAAATCAGTAAATTGAGCATCACGAACTCTCCAATCAAGACTCTTTATTTGATCAGAGAGCACTACACCAGAAATACTCAAACCGGTGGGAATTCCAACTTCAAACGGATATCCTTTGGTTTGTGATGTGATGGGACAAAACAAACCAAGTCCAACTTTTTTATTGTAGGATCGGGGTGAAACAACAACCGCTGGTCTTCTGCCTGATTGCTCGTGGCCTGCTTCTGGACTGAAATTCAGCCGGCCGGCATCACCAGGACTCTTTTCCCTGTGGGGGCAGCGTCTTTACGAAGATACCATACCCACTCACGCTGTCTCCCGTAAAATACACATGGGAAGTGGTATTAGGGGTTTGAACTTCAAGCAGCCTGTATTCCCCTGGTATCAATCCAGGGGCATGTCGCGGCGGTATTCGACCAGGTCGTGGATGCCCGCCTCCTTCTTCCCGGCCTCGCTCATGCGCTCCAGCAGGATCTTGCCGGAAAACACAGCCTCGTGGAGCTCTTCGAGATTTCGGTAGGCCAGGGACTGCAGGCACTTGCGGATCCCCGTCTTGATCTGGGGCACCCACTTGGAAACCGGCCCCTTGGAGCGTACCGTTCCCACCACTCCCTCGGCCACGTAGTCTTCGAAACTCTGCACGTCGTAGCGGGCCGCGCTTCCCCGCAGCGCGGCCTCCAGTGAACCCATGCCCTTGTAGCTCTTGAGCTTGCGTCCCTGGCGGTCGTAGATCACCGATCCTGGAGCCTCGTCCGTTCCGGCCAGCATCGAGCCGAGCATGACCGCGTCGGCGAACAGCAGCCCCTTGCCGATCGCGCTGAAGGTGCCGTACCCCCCGTCGGAGATAACCGGGATCGCCGGCTCGATAGCCTTCTCACGGCAGTACTCCCACACCGCCCGGGCGCAGGAATAGGTGGCGGTGATCTGCGAACGGTTCCCCAGGCTG
>CAZPPB010000245.1:0-2724 GCA_964588355.1 uncultured Spirochaetaceae bacterium
TATGCCGGGGGGAATCGAACTGGAGGACACCTGCCGTCTGGCTCAGATTCTCGAGCAGGCCGGAGTGGACCTGATCAACATAACCGGGGGCATCTTCGACTCCCCCGGTTTTCCAGTTGTTCCGTACATGAACTACCCACGGGGGGTGTTTGCCGATGCCGCGGCTGCGGTCAAGAAGGCTTTGAACGGTGATACACCGGTGTGCGTGGTAGGTCGCATCAATACGCCTGATGCGGCGGAGCAGATACTTCGATCCGGCAAGGCTGATCTGGTGGCACTCGGGCGAGCCTTGATCGCGGACCCGGATTTCCCTCGAAAGGTCGCCGAAGGGCTAGCGGATGAGATCCGCCCCTGTATCGGCTGCAACGCCTGCCTCAACCGGATCATGACCGAGCAGCCTGTGGACTGTGCGGTCAATCCCGACCTGCTGGAGGAAGGATCGGACCGAACGCCCGCGGTGGAGAAAAAGGGAGTCCTGATTGCCGGGGCGGGTGTCGCCGGAATGGAAGCGGCTAGGGTAACGGCTATCAGGGGACATCGGGTAACGCTGGTGGAAGCGGCCGATCGGATAGGGGGAGCCCTGCGCATAGCCTCCGCAGCTCCGATGAAAGGCGAGCTCCGACTGCTCCTACCCTACTACGAACGGCTTCTGCAAGAACTGCCGATCGACCTGCGGCTATGCACTCCGCTTAGCCCTCAACTGGTGGAGGAGGTCCGTCCGGACATCCTGGTTCTGGCTACCGGAGCGCTGCACGAGGTTCCGGAGATCGAGGGTCTGGAGACCGGTTCCTATTCGAGCTTTACGGACGTTCTGTTGGAAAATATCCCCTCCGGGAAAAGAATCTGCGTGCTGGGTGGAGGGATGATCGGAATCGACGTAACGGACCTTCTGGCCAGCCACGACAAGCGTGTAACGATTGTGGAGCCGGGCAAGCGCCTGGCCGCGGATCTGTACGCCCTGGTTGCCCGGGAGATCGAAAAGGTGATCGCGGAAAACCAGCGCATAAAAGTCTTCCTGGAGACCGAGGTAAAGCGGATCGATGGCAACACCCTGATTTGCGATCAGGGCGGTAAAACCTGTGAGATCCCCTTCGACCACCTGGTTCTTGCCCTGGAGCGTATCCCCTCTCCGGATGCGTTGGAGGGCATGTGCGAAGGGGTGGGCGAGGTGACCCGCATCGGCGACTGCAAACAGCCGGGTTCACGCTGCCTATAAAGCAGCCTTGGCCATAGGAGCGCCGCAGCCGGCAAAGGCCGTAGAGGAAAAGCCGGGTCTGCAGGGTGATGACTCGAACCTGAAAACCCGGATCGCCGGGAAAATCACGGGAGGATCCTTCGGCCTGGAGGATATCCCCGACTACCTCGATCTGCTGGTCAAAGCCTGCAACACCCATCCCAAGATTCAGAAGAAATCCAAAAAGGCGAGCCTGATCTTTCAGTTCCAGGTGGAGGGGGGACAGGATTTTTGGATCCGCATCGACCGCGGCCGATTCTCGACCGGGCAGGGATCCCGGGACAGCGTCGATGTGACCATCCGGATGGACCGGCGGATCGCGCCGGGAATCTTCTCGGGACAGGTGAATGCGGCCAGCGCCTACATGGCCAAAGAACTGGCTTTCATCGGACCGATGAAACACGGGATCGCCTTCCGCACCTGGGTAAATCTGGTGAAACAGGAATTGGGATTATAAGCGGTTGTAACGGCAACCCCGGGCAGGGAACGGCCCCGCCGCTTCCCACTCGAGCGACTAAAAGTTGAACAGCACCCCCACGTTGGCGTGCAGCACTCTGAGGTTCTCTCCCCCCTCGAACAACCACTTGTACTTGGCCTGGATGAAGAAATCCAGGTTGCTGATCAAGGGGAAATTCCCCCCGGCAAGCAGACCTACGTGGAAAGCCTTGGTCTCACCGACCGTGGTCAGACCCGGAACGAAGCCGGCGTACAGATCGAAGCGGTACAGGGGCACTATGAACTTGAAGGCGATCGACATGTCCGTGGCGTTCTGATCCTCGAACTTGTACAGCTCCGAAGAGGGGGTCAGATGAAAGGTGTAGATCAGGGGGATGTTCACGTAGAAACCCCAGTTGAGAGCCATCTTCCAGTCTGTGCTGGAAATGCCGGCAGTATCTCCCTGCGGAAGGGTGACACCGGCGGAGATCCCCAATCCAACCGAGTCTCCCGAAGACTGGCTGGACAATGGGACTGCGGCGATCAGAATGGCGATGATGACAAAAAGTATGAACATTTTCACTTTCATATTCATCTCCCGGTTGTCTGTTTTGTTCCAGAGCCGAACAGTACCTTATATAGACGGTTTCAAGGATATACCGAATCTTCCAGTGTGAAAAGCTGAAATGCAGCTTCCTGCGGATAGCTCGAAGCTTCGCCACGATTTGCCATCTCACGGCGGACCCTTGCCGTTCGGCTAACAGTTCTCCGGGGACACCCAGTCCTGCCGGGCCTGTAGGGGACTTTCACCCCAAGTGGGTGCGCCCTGGCGAAGACGCCATGCTCCGCAAAGGCGAAGACGCCCTCGGGCCTGGCGCACCACAACCACACAATTAGGCAGCCGAGAAATGTCTTCCCGGCTGCTTGCAGAACTCGGGGCCAATCCACGTGGCCTCACTCGAATTCGTCGCTGATCTCGTACTTCACGTCGAATTCGGCACTGAGGAGGCCGCTGGGAAACTCCATATTCGTGAAGCTGCCGATGATGCCGTCCC
>CAZPPB010000246.1:0-2721 GCA_964588355.1 uncultured Spirochaetaceae bacterium
GCTGCCTGATGGATTTTTGTCAAGTGGGTGTTGCCGGCTTGCGAATTCCCACCCACTGGTCTGAGAAAATATCGTCGTTCAAGCCTACGTTGAGTCTGTAATCCGAGTAGCGGTCCTCGATGCTCAAGGTACGGTCGGCAAGAGTAATCAGGAAGCTCACCCGTACGCGCATGTCCATACTGAAAACCGCAGGCAGCTGGAAGTCATCCACCGAAGCAAAACGGTTACTCATGGCGAACTCCTCCAAAACACGGGGAAGCTCTGCGGGAGTTATCTCCACATACACGGGTTGAAAGTCCTCCCGGGACACAAAAGCGGTGCCGTTGTACAGATTCTCTCCCGACTCTTTCGGCGCGGACTCCACGACCCACACAGCTTGTCCTTCGAACCGGTCCGGCCCCCACAGTTCGAAATCATACAGGGGAGATGCTTCGGCGCTGAAAGGACTTTGAAACTCCCCGTTGCCGTCGCCACGGCCGCCCCGCTGCTGCTTGGCAAGCTCCCGTTCCATCTCCTTCTTGCTGAGTTTTCGCCCGTCGACGGTCATGGACAGATACTCGTTGCGGATCTCATCAGGTTCGCGCACATAGACTGTTCGGGCCGACAGGGTCTCGCTCTATACGGTCCTGCGGGAGACATCTTCCCGTTGACGAAGCAAACTACCGTCCTTCGTACCAGAAGGCCCGGCGCCAGTTGTGCTTGTACAGGGTTTTCAGAAGTGCCTCCGACATCTCGGGCATCTCGGAAACGGCCAGGTTGGCTTCCACCTGATCGACGTTGCGCATGCCGGGGATGGAGGTGCTCACCGCCGGATGGGCCAGTGCGAACTTCAGGGCTGCCTGGGGCAGCGTGTACCCGCTTCCGGAAAGGTCATTTTGGACTTTTTTCACTTCCCTCACGGTGCGGGATAGTCGATCGCCCATGAAATAGTTGTTCCGGAAATCTCCCTCTTCGAACCGGGTCCGCTCGGTCAGTTTACCGGTCAGGGCGCTCTCGTCGAAGGGCATGCGGGCGATCACACCGACATTGCCCGCCGCCGCCGCGGGGAGCAGTTCCGCCGCCGGTTCCTGCTCGAAGATGTTGTAGATCACCTCCACCACGTCCAGCCGGCCGTCCTTCATCAGGGCGACCAGGGCGTTCTGGTCGTGTTCCGGTGTGGAGATCCCGAAGTAGCGGATCTTGCCCTCTTTCTGCAGGGTCTTGAGGATTTCCAGGGGTAGCGGATCACGGTTCCAGGCGCGGGTCCAGGAGTGCAGCAGCAGCACGTCCAGGCGCTCGGTGCCCAGGTTTTTCAGCCGTTCCTCTACATTCTCCCGTAGATACTTCTCGGAGTAACGGTCCTCCCAGCGGCAGTACGGAGAGGGAGGCCAGGGGCCCGGGGCCGGAGGGGTCTTCGTCGATACGATCACCCGTTCCCGCTCGCCCCGTTCTTTGAGAACCTTGCCGATGATCCGCTCGCTCCGGCCGTCTCCGTAGCCGGCAGCCGTGTCGATGAAGTTGACCCCCAGATCCAGGGCCCTGTGCAGGGCGGCCAGGGAATCTTCCTCCTTCTGGGTTCCCCAGGACCCGCCGATCGCCCAGGCTCCAAAGCCGATTTCGGACACCTCTATATTTGTTCGTCCCAGCGTTCTTTTTTTCATCGCAGTTCTCCTTGTAACTTTACATTATAAACTATGAATATCGCCCCGAAAGGGCAAATTTCACTCGCCGGATCTTCCTGCGGCCATGGTGTGGGTGGGGTTTTTCAGGGTTTGTGCTTCTGAAAACGCACCTGCCCGTTTTCCAGCTTCTGGCCGAGGAAGCAGAACCAGTTCGCGTCATCCTGCTCGGCACAGTCCTTGCGCTGAAAGATACTGCCCCGGCTTTCCCGGCGTTCGATCGTGGAGCGGAGGATGATCTTGCCGCACTCGATCAGATTCCGCACTTCCAGGCAATGGGTCAGCTCATGGGGATTCGCCGCGGTCAAGCGCATTGTGTTTTCCAGGTATTCGAGACATTCCAGTCCACGCCGGGCCATGGTCTGCGATCGGATATGGGTATTGTAATCGCTCATGATGTTGTGGATCGTCGCTTGCGCGTCCTCCCAGGGATCACCGCCGGAGCGATTCAGGATGTCATTGCAGAAGTCGATCAGGCCGCCGTCTCCTTTTGCCTCAGCTCTCCCCCGGGCTGCGGCAGCCCGCCTAGCCGCCGACTCCGCGGCCAGGTAGCCCATGGTGAAAGCTCCGGGGGCCACGCTGCCGGGAATGCCTCCGGCTTCGTCTCCGGCCGCGTACAAGCCCGGAAGGGTGGTCTGGCAGGCGTCGTCCACGATCGGTCCGCCCGCAGCGGCGGCGGAGTGTTCCGGCTCTATCGGCCACAGCTCGATCTTGTGTTTGCGGAAATCCAGGCCGTAGCGTTCCATTAGGTGGAGAAACCCCGGTCCCAGGCCCTCGTTCTCGATGGCCCAGAGCATGTAGCGCTGATCCTCCTCGCTGCCCCAGGACATATCGGCGTAGATCGGTCCACGCCCCGCTTCCAGCTCGCCCTGGAAGCTTTTACCCGTGGCGAAGGTCTTGGCCGTTCCGTATACCGTCTTGCCGCCCACTTCGTGGTTGCGCCGGCGGATCACCTCCCCCAGGGCGTTCACCCCCAAGCCGGGTGGTTGGTACGAGCCGGTGGGAAGCCCTCCTCCCCGGATCAGGTTCCTCGAGGACCAGCGGCCGGGAATGGAGAGAAACT
>CAZPPB010000247.1:0-2716 GCA_964588355.1 uncultured Spirochaetaceae bacterium
ATGCCGGCACCAGCTGGAAGGGCACGGAGTTCACCCAGGAGGCCTACTTCCCCACGTGGATCATGGAGGAGGATCACCCGCTGGTCCAGGCCGGTTTGGAAACCGCCCGCATGGTACTCGGGAAAAAGAGCAAGAGCGGTTTTTGGAGTTTCTCGACAAACGGTGTGGCTACCGCCGGCCGGCACGAGCTGCCCACCATCGGCTTCGCTCCGGGCAAAGAAGAGCTGGCTCACTCCAGCCGGGAAGAGATCGTGCTTCAGGACCTGATCACGGCGACCGAGTTCTACTGTCTGTTCCCCTTCATGTTGATATTGAATTGTCAGGACAACAATCCGGGCACGGATCGGAAGTGAGGCGGATCTTGGCAACCCTGTCGATTGGAAAGGAACAAGCCCTCGAAGCCCTGGCCAGAACACTTGTCGATCAAAAGCAGGCAAAAGTTGCTGTCCCGCCGCTGAAAAACGCCCCGGGTTTCTGGTTCGGCGCGGGCAATATGGTGGAGGGCCCCGGGGGAGATTTCTACCTCTGCGGCCGCTACCGCAACTCCGGGGACTCCCGGACCGGCCTTGAAGCAGGGGCGCGGGGAGCGCAGCTGGCGGTGTTTCGATCCCGGGACCGGGGCGGGAGCTTCGAGAAGATCCTCTCTCTTTCGAAAAGCGACCTGAGTTACGGCGGCAGAGAAGTGCTCTCGATAGAGCGCTGCTGGCTGCTGCCCGCCTCGAGCGGCGTGGAGCTGTTCATATCCACAGAAAAGGCCGGGCTGCCCTACCCGAAGGGGTACGAGGAGTATCGAAAACCGGGGACCGGGGTGTGGAGCATCGATCGCATCTGCGCCCCGTCGATCGAGACGATCGATCCCTCGGCCATCCGGCCGCTGCTGGAGGGAAACGACCCCCGGTACTGTCACCTCAAGGATCCCCTGGCCTACCGGGATGATCAGGGCAACACGGTGCTGATGTTCAGCACCCACCCGTACAACTGGGCAAGCTCCAACACCGCCCTGGCCGTTCGGCCCGCCGCCGCTGAGGAGTTCGGTCCGATCGACTACACGTTCTTCCCTCGCGGGTTCACCTGGGATGTGGCGGTCAGCAGGATCTGCGGTGTCCTGCGGGTTCCGCAGATCGGGATCTTCAAAGCTGATCCGCCGACCTATCTGTACTTCTACGACGGCGCCGAAGGGATGCGGGATCTGGAAGAGCACGGCAAGGCTGTAAAACGTCCCCGAGGCTACTCCTGCGAGGAGCTCGGAGGCGCAGCCTACTGCACGGCGGACATCTTTCCCCATATCGAGCGCCTGTCCGCCACCCTGCCCTTTTTCATCTCTCCCAATGGGACGGGATGCAGCCGCTACACCACGGCGCTGCAGACCGAGGAAGGGGTTTACGCAACCTGGCAGCAATCCCAGCCGGACCGCTCTCAACCCCTGGTCATGTGTTTTACCGGGAGGCAGCAGATCGAAAATATCCTTTCCCGGTGAGTCGTCGAGCAGCAGGAGGAAAGAAAATGTCAGCCAAGCAAACACGGAAGATGTATCTGGACGGGAAGACCGGGCGAGGCCCCTTCTACCGTGATGAGGCTCAACCAAAACCCAACATCCTCCTGATCTCCGTGGATATGGTCGCCCAGGAGTACCTGCTCAAGGACCGCGCCACGGTTCCGGTCCATACACCCAACCTCGACGCCCTGCGCCGGGAGGGCTTGTTTTTCCGCAACTCCTTCGCCACCGCGCCGCTGTGCTCACCCTCCCGTGCCTCCTACCTGACAGGGCGATACTCGTACATCACGGCCAACGCGGAGAGGGGCCACGACGGCCATGCGGTTCATCTCCGGGATCAGGACATCCTCTTTCCCGAGTACCTCAAAGCGGCGGGCTACCGTGCCCGGCATTCCGGCAAGTGTCACGTGGGCAGCCGGAAGTTTCTCGAGGTTTTCGGGGAAAACGACGCCCCCTGGGATCGCTGGTCCCCGCCCTGGTACGATGATGAGCAGTACATCTCATTTCTAAAGACAAAGGACCTCGAGCCTTTCGAGTTCCAGCGCTCCATCTACGGCAGCTCGGCGGTACAGGGTCAGCGGGGCAACTTCTACGGCGGCTGGATCACCGCCGGCAAGGGGCGCCCCTTCCCCAAGGAGGCAACCTACCCCGCCTATCTGATCGAACGGGCCCTTTCCTTTCTGCAGACCGACAGCCCCCTGTATCTGCAGCTGGATTTCTTTGCTCCCCACCAGCCGTTTGCCATCCCCGGCGGGATGGAACAGAGAGAACAGGAAATTCGCGAACAGATGAACCTGCCGGATTCCTACAAAGCGCTGGCAGCAGGCGGCTTCCGATCACCCGAGGCAGAGCCGCGGGTCTACCGTCTGTACCGTAAGAACTGGGGTCTCGCAGACCAGCAGACCCTGTTGGACTACAGGGTGGCCAATCAGCTGCAGTTCGAGCTGATCGACGATCTGTTGGGACGCCTCTTTACCGAGCTGCGCGAGCGCGGCCTTTACGATTCTACCTGGATTGTTTTTCTGGCCGACCACGGTGAAATGAACGGAGAACTGGCCCTGATCGACAAGGGCGCCTACCTGCACCCCAGGGTGGTGCGGGCTCCCCTCATGATCAAACCTCCGAAGAATGTTTCAATACCCCGGCGCGGACAGGAGATCGACCAGGCCTGTTCGCTCCTGGATCTGGCCCCGACCATCCTGGAGATCTGCGGCATCGAAA
>CAZPPB010000248.1:0-2714 GCA_964588355.1 uncultured Spirochaetaceae bacterium
GTGGCGAAAGGGATGCCCTCAAGCGACGGTCACCGTTTAGGAGGAGGCACAGACCCGTTCCTTCGATTGCCCAGAAGCCTTTATGCCTTTTTTACAACCGATACCCCGGAGCAACCCTACGGTGCTCAGGTCTTCGTCGATCTCCGGCCAGTGGATTCCGTAGCCTCCTTCGCAGGGCTCCCAGTTCTTTCTTTGTTTCGCAGTGGCACGGAGCAAGCGAGGATACCACGCCAGGGGGACGATGATCGTGCGTCCGTCCATTAGGTCCACCGAAAGGGTCTCTCCGGTGCAACGGAGATCTTTTACGCGTTCATCCGATGCGGGATCCAATATGCCCATATCTCACACCGAATCCCCTGAAAGCCCAAAGTGCTTTTCAAATAATTGCTCACTCCGCTTGAAGCCTTCCTCGCTAAAAACCACCGACTTTGCCTTGCTCTTCGGATTGCCGATGTATCCCTTCTCATGCAGTCTGCCCAATACTTCCCAGTCCATTCCCTTCCAGGCCCGGGTAGTCCCTCCATAGTCGAAGCTGGTGAGATAAAGTAAGGCCAACGTCATTTCATCGACTTTGTCTTTGTCGTAGTCCATAATCCTACAGAGCTCCCGTTTCTGATGATAGCACGGCACGGGATTCCCTAACGAGGACAGCGAGTCTGAAGCGAGCGGATTTCGGTAATCTACATTCTGCTGAAGATCGTCAACTCGGGAGAAGAGCTCCCTGCTGAAATTTCTGACTTCGAGAACGAGTAAGAGCGTGGCTTGACCGGTTTGATTTAGTGAGCAATTATGGAAGCAGCAGAAGTTTTTCGGGCGTTATTTGTATTATGAACATAATTAGCACAGTTGAGTCTCTTGATGCTTTCGTGCCCGAAAGCCTCTCATCAATCCGTAGCCTTGATACAGCCATCCCACGACTCGCTAAAGACGAAAAGACTTTGACAGAAGTGGAAGCCGCTGTTGGACGCTTACCCACACAACATGATCTGTATCTTGGGAATGCGACTGATCCTCCTTTCCGCCCACAGTCCGAGGTACACCTTGTTGTTACCTCTCCACCCTATTGGACCTTAAAAAGGTATCGGGAGACTCCGGGTCAGCTTGGCCACGTCGTCGACTACGATGATTTCCTTGATGCACTTGATCGCGTCTGGAAATGGATTCTAGATGCTCTGGTGCCCGGAGGACGGCTCATTTGTGTGGTCGGTGATGTATGCCTTTCGAGGCGCAAGAACAATGGCGAGCATACATGCGTTCCGCTGCACTCATCCATCCAGGAGCGGTGCCGGCGCTTAGGATACTCCAACTTGGCTCCCATAATCTGGCACAAGATAGCTAATGCCACCTATGAGGTCTCCGGGAACAGTCGCTTTCTCGGCAAGCCATACGAGCCCAACGGTGTCATCAAGAACGATATCGAGTACATCCTGATGCTACGAAAGCCTGGCGGCTACAGAAAGCCTAGTCGGGCTGCTCGCCTATTGAGTGTTATCTCTGACACTAATCACAAGAAATGGTTCCAGCAGATCTGGCACGATATCACTGGGGAATCCACTAAAGACCATCCGGCGCCGTACCCTCTTTCCCTTGCCGTTCGGCTGATTCGTATGTTTAGCTTCGTAGGTGACACGGTTCTTGATCCCTTTATGGGTACCGGCACGACCAATCTTGCAGCGGCACAGTGGGGCAGGAGCAGTATTGGGATCGAGCTTGATGCTCACTACTTTAGCATGGCGCAACATCGATTAAACTCCGCTGCTGGTGATATGTTCCGCAGGCTGGACGTAAGATCCCACCTTTCAGAACAAGAGGAGTGACGTGCTGTCATCCAAGGAGTTGGACGAGGGTCTCCGCCAAGCGATCACGCACTTCTGGGAGACACGGAGCGCACAGGGAAAGGCGCAAGGAACGAAATCTGGGGCCAAAGACGCGGGGGCTCGCTCCATGGTGACCGGTGGGAAGCAGATGGATGGATTTATTTCCCTTTTCGCAAGTGTTGTCGAAGGCGAAGGGATTTCCACTAACGCCGTTCATACACGTGACACCACACTGCCGGGGTATTTTCGCCCCGAGAAGGACTGGGACCTGGTTGTTGTCCATGAGAGACGGCTTGTAGCGACCGTGGAGTTTAAATCACATATTGGTCCGTCCTTTGGTAACAACTTCAACAACCGGGTTGAGGAAGCGTTGGGAAATGCAGCCGATCTCAACACAGCATATCGAGAAGGCATTTTCCGTCCCTCTCCGAAGCCATGGTTGGGTTACATGATGCTTTTGGAGGAACACCCGAAGTCTACTTCGCCCGTGCGCCTGCGTCAGCCTCATTTCCGTGTCTTTCCCGAATTCCAGAACACCTCCTATTTGAAGCGATATGAGCTTTTCTGTACGCGTCTGATCAGAGAGCGGTTGTACGATGCTGCGTGCCTTGTTGTGACCTCCGCACGAGGCGGCCTTCACGGCGAGTATCGCGAACCTTTACAAGAGTTGTCCTTCAAAAACTTGGTTGCTTCGTTACAGGGAAAATTGGTAGAGGCTCTACGTCGAAGGCAGTAAGACGGCTTGATATTTACTACTGTGCAAAAAATGCGAAAAACACCTTCGGAGCACAAAACTACAAAATATAGTTTTTAACGGAAAGATCGACGAGGTACTTGTTGGTGTTCCTTTTTCCGCGAGAGAGATCCCCGGCGAATTTTTCCCTCGCCCACCACCCC
>CAZPPB010000249.1:0-2683 GCA_964588355.1 uncultured Spirochaetaceae bacterium
ACCTGCAGGGCAAGGGCTTTTTCCGCGGCCAGGACTTTGAGCAAAAACGGAAGCCGAGGCCCGAAGCGTTTTACCGTATCCGCTCCCAATACCGCATCGGGTTCCGCCTGTATGAGCTCTATGAGACTCTGCTCACCCTGCTCTCTCAATACGGTCGAGGGGGCTTTAGGATGGGCACCCAGCCATAGCTCGGCTACCGGTCTGTTCTGAGGATTGGCGGTACCCAATAGCTCCGGAATGTCTGAGGTTGAACCCCACGGGTAATTCTGTACGGGATTCCTCAGTGGGTATATGGCCATGGAATACCGGCGTGCAGATTTGACTAGGATTCTTTTTTCAAGACCAGCGGCTCGGGGAGCTCGAAATTCTGGCGCATGAAATACAGGTGGTAACGCTTGCGCGCGGAGGCGCCAACCCCGTCCAGTTTGGCCGAAACGAGGAAATCGATCATTTCGATGTCGGTGAATTCAAAGCGGCCCTGTTCGTCGGTTTTCACGGCACGCGGTTCCTTGACCAGGTTCAACGTCTGCTCCCGGAGCTGAACCGTGGCTCCCTGAACCGGATCGCCCGCCTGGGTCAGCACCACACCCGTGACCACCCCATCGTCGTTGAGCCTCACGTGGATGATCCAGATCAGCAGGGCCAGGACCACCGCCGCGACGAAAAGTATACGGCCCAGGTTCGCTCGGCCGAACTCGGACAACCTGCCACCGACGCTCATCCCTTCACCGCTCCGCTCATCATCCCGCTGATGAAGCTTCTCTGGTTCATGAGGAAAACCACGACGATGGGCGCGATAACCATGATGACGAAGGCGTACAGCTGACCGCTGGTGTCCTCGAAATAGCTCAAGAACCGTGCCAGCCCTAACGGGAGGGTCCGCATGATCGTGTCCTGGGTAATGATCAGCGGCCAGATGAAGTTGTTCCACGACCAGACAAAGGTGAGAATGATATTCGTGGCAATGGCCGGACGGGCCAGGGGCAGATATATCCGCAAGAGCATCTTCCAGTCCGCCATACCGTCGATCCGGGCCGCGTCATGCAGGGACTGCGGAACCGCGTCGAAATTCGTCTTGAACACGAAGATGTTGATGATCGTGGATGCCAGGGGCAGAGCCAGACCCAGATGCGTGTTGAGAAGCCCGAAATACTTGGTGAGGAGAAAGGCCGGGATGATCGTGGTCTGGAAGGGGACCATCATACAGCTCAGATAGGTTAGGATGATAAGCCGCTTACCCGGGAAGTTGTAGCCCAGGGCGAATCCGGCCATGGCGTTGAAAATGATGTTGGAGACCACCACGATGGCCGACACGATTACGCTGTTCATGAAGAAACGCAGAAAGGGGATCCAGTAATACACGTCGACGAAGAAGTAGATGTGCGGATCCTTGGGGATCAGGGAGGGCGGGTAGTTGAAGAGGTTTTCGCCGGTGAGGCTCGTCTTTACAACCCAATAGATGGGCACGATGATCAGGAAACACAGGATTATGAGCAGAATATGGGTGAGAACGTGAGTGCGCCGCTTACTCATAGTAGTTGACCCCTCCGGCCTCCCCGCCGGAAATCCGGTTGGAATACCAGGTAACGAGCAGCAGGAAAAGGAACATGAAAACCGTCATTGCCGCCGCGTATCCCATGCGGTTGAAGGTGAAAGCATTCTTATAGATATTCGTGACCAGGATCTCCGTAGCGTGTCCCGGTCCCCCGTCGGTCATCACGTAGATGATGTCGAAAACCGTGAAGGAGTTGATGATCCCCACGATAAAGCAGAGGAATATGGTCGAGCGGATCAGCGGGAGCGTGATGCGGAAGAACTGGGCCAGACGGCTTGCTCCGTCCAGCTCTGCCGACTCATACAGATCATCGGGAATCGTCTGCAGGCCGGTCAGAACGATGATGACGAAGTAGCCGAGAACCTGCCATACGGTGGTCATGATCACCGAGGGGAGAGCAAGCTTGAAGGATTGCAGAAACGGGACCGGGTCGGACACCAACCTCAAGGTCCGCAGCACGTAGTTGATCAGACCGACTTTTTCGTTGTACAGCCACTGCCAGATGATGGCCACGGCAACAGGCGTTATCGGGTAGGGGAGAAAAATCATGACCCGGTAGGCATTTCTGCCGCGTATCGGGTTGTTTACCATGACAGCAACCAGCACGGCCAGGGCGATGGCGATTGGCGTTCCCCCGAAAAAGTAAATAAGGGTATTCTTGAAGCTCTGCCAGAACACAGGATCCCGGATCATCTCTGCGTAGTTCCGCAGGCCGATCCACGTGTTGGGGCCGATGAACTTCCATTCCTGGAAGGAGAGCAGGAGGTTCCAGATAATCGGTGTAATCCGGTACAGCAAGAAAATTGCCAGTGATGGGAACAGAAAGAGGTAGATCATCAGGAGGATGCGGCTTCGATCCTGCCCGCTTACACGCCTCAACTCTCAAATACCTCCGTCTGGAAAAAGGTAAACAGCCAGAGAGCTCAATCTCATACCTCCAGGGCCCGGCAGCATTATAACAGAGGAGGATTTGCGCTGCAACTTGTGCGGGTCATCCGGCCCATTCGAACAGCACGCCGAGGGTCTTGTCCTTTGCCTTCTGTATGTGCTGATAGGCTTCCTGACACTCTTCCGGCTTGAAGGTGTCGGTGTGCAGCGGCTCCACGCTGAGCTGGGAGCTCGCCATCA
>CAZPPB010000250.1:0-2680 GCA_964588355.1 uncultured Spirochaetaceae bacterium
GAAGGCCCAGGTCCAATACGACGCTCTTGCAAGAAAAATCGAGGAGAACGAAAATCTGATCGAACAGGCCAAGAGTGACTTATTACAGGCCCAGCAACGGCGTGATGAATACGCCAAGAGTCTTCCTTTTAATCCCTCTGTAGATGACGCTATCGAAGTAATACGAAAACAGATAGCTGTCCAGGAACGTCTCATGAACGGATTGCTCAATCAGCGTGAGGCACTGAAGGCTCGTGAGAGCCTTGAGATAAAGGCTCCAATCGACGGTGTGGTAATCCCGATCCAGCAACAGGCGAATGAGGCCTTAATACTCAGACCGGGGGAAAAGATAATGGGACAGCCCGGCGAAGTAGTCACAGCCGGCCAACCTATCCTTGCGATAGCCGAAGCCAAACCCAGTGAAATTATTGCCTATATCGGGGACAGACTATTGGGACAATTGGAAGAGAATATGCCCGTTGAACTAATCAAGGACAGAGAGCCGCCCCAGATAGCAAGGTCCCAAATCACACAGATCGGGCCCACAATGGAACTCATGCCGGAACGAATGTGGTTAAATCCCAACATGCCTCAATGGGGACGTCCCGTATTGATAGAGATTCCTGAGGGCCTGGAGCTGATCCCAGGCGAGATGATCGGAATAAGAAGATTGTAGTTGGATGCGCAACGCCGACAAAAGCCTGAAAAGGACAGCTAAACTTTTGAGAGGATCGAGGGAAAGTATAGAGTATATGCTTTACAATTACCCTTGCAAAAACCGTGTTTGTTTGATTTTATGTGCCCTGACCTGCATGTGCGGCTGGCTTGGGTGTGCTCAGCATAACTACAAGAAAGAAGCCGACGACCAGGTCTATAATATCATCGACCGGAAATGGGACGAGGATTTCGGCACCAAAAATAACTACAAGATCAGCGATACTGTGCCATCACCCAACGATATTCAAATCGAGAAAGAGGTTACTTCCTTTGGCGTGCTTACTCTGCCGCAGGCGGTTGCTCTGGCGACCGCACAAAATCGCGAATATCAAACACAGAAAGAAGCCCTTTACATCATGGCTCTGGATTTGAGGCTGACACGGCACGATTTTGAATATCAGTTTTTCGGTGGGGCAAGCGGCGGATATAACGCAGGCAGTAACAATGAGGCAGTAGGAGTTGAATCCAACATCGGCTTTAACCGGTTGTTGGCTGGAGGCACTAGAATCAGCACCGAACTTGCCGCCGCCTGGATCGACGTGCTTACCGGCAATCTGCGGGGCGGTATAGCTTCAATCTTAAGCGCAACTGTAACGCAGCCTTTGCTGCGAGGCAGCGACCGAAAAGTCGTGCTGGAAAATCTCACTCAAGCCGAACGCGACACTCTCTATCAGGTACGTTCCTTCAACCGCTTTCGCAAAACGTTCGTTGTTTCAGTGATTAGTCAATACTATGAAATCCTTCAGAAACTTGATACAGTAGAGAATGCCCGGGACAATTATATTACTCTGGCATGGATCTACGATCGCGTCGAAAAATTAGCCAATGCAGGCCGCGTGCCACTGCTCGAGCTTGACCGGATCCGGCAGGAAAAATTACAGGCATCGAACATTTATTCTAAGGCGGAAAAAGAATATAAGCAGGCTCTCGATGAGTTCATGATAATCCTCGGTTTGCCCACAACGGCTAAGCTTCAATTAGACGAAAATGAATTCAAAGCACTCAGAACTACGGAAATGGTCGAGCCCGATTTTACCGAAGACAAAGTCATCGAAGCCGCATTGCTTCAGCGCCTCGATCTAATCAACCGTGCTGACGCCATTATCGATGCCCAGCGTAAAGTTTATGTCGCCGCCGACGGTTTCCGTGCCGACGCAGATCTGGTTGGTAGTGTCGGCGTTACTTCATCAAGGCGAGCCGACCGGGGGACGGTCGACTGGATGAGAGAAGAATACGGACTCGGCTTACAAATTGACCTGCCTCTTGACCGGGTAGCCGAACAGAACGTTTATCGCAAAGCGCTGATAACTTTAAACGAGCGACAACGAGAGTACGAGCTTGCGGCCGACACGATAGCATTAGAAGTACGCCAGGCTCATCGCAATCTCACCGAGGCTGCCGAACGCTATAAAGTTTTGTTAGAAGCCCTTGAATTAGCTCAGCAGCGATTCAATAATACCTTTCTGCTGCTTCAGCACGGCAAGGTAAGCAGCCGCCGTGTGCTCCAGGCGCAGAGCGACTTGTTCGATGCCCAGAACGACGCCGGGCAAGCCCTTTTGGATTATACGATTGCGACCTTGAAATTCTATCGTGACACCGGAGCGCTTCAGGTGCTTCCGGACGGAATGTGGAAACTTTGAGAGCCCATTATCCGGTATAGATAGCTCATCTTCCCGCCAGGCCGGCAACATTTCCTTTTTCACTTTACGGAATAGAGCAGGACTTCAGGTTTTACTCTTCAGTATCAGGCGATACGGGGCAAATCTCCAACAATTTGTTAACAACCTGATATACAGGTATAGTGTAGTCTACGGAAGATGAATTTTAGTGGATTTTCTTGGATTTTTACTTTATTGTGTACGGAATAACGGTTTTCGACACTAACAAGGAGCATAAGGAATAGATGTGTTCTAATAAGGGACTTTATAAATCAGAAGAGATTGAAAAGAAGTGGCAGCGGTTCTGGGAAGAATCCGGGATTTTC
>CAZPPB010000251.1:0-2622 GCA_964588355.1 uncultured Spirochaetaceae bacterium
TCCTACTTCTTTCCCCCGGATCCCACCGAAACCTCGGCCGCTATCGGCGGCATGACCGCCAGCGATGCCTCCGGAGCGCGCTCCTTTTCCTACGGTCCTACCCGAGGCTACGTCGAATCCCTGCGCCTGGTGCTGACCGACGGCTGCACCCTGCAGCTGCGGCGCGGCGCGCAGCGAGCCGCCGGCCTGGAGTTCCACCTGAACTCCGAGGAGGGACGGGAACTGACCGGCACCCTGCCCTCCTACAAAATGCCCGCCACCAAAAACACCGCCGGGCTGTACGCCCTTCCGGACATGGAGCTGATCGATCTGGTCATCGGCTCCGAGGGAACCCTCGGAATATTGACCGAGGTCGAGGCGATCCTGATCGCCGTTCCTCCCGTGATCAGCGCAGTGATGGGTTTTTTCCCTGAGTTGGACGGTGCGATCGAGTTCGTACAGCGCGTCCGGGGCGATGGGGAAGTTGCGGGCGGCTTCACCCGACCGGCGGCGATCGAATTTTTCGACGGCAACTCGCTGGATCTGCTGCGGGAGCAGAAGCGGGCCAATCCTGCGTTCTCCGAGATCCCGGAAGTGCCTCAGGGGACGGGAGCCGCCGTGTACGTGGAGTATCACGGCAGCAGCCAGGAGGCTGTGGAGGAAAGCATCTTCGGCCTGGCGGAGATCCTGACCGACAGCGGCGGGGAGGAGGAGGCGACCTGGCTGGCGGAGCAGCCCAAGGAACTGGAACGTTTGAAGGATTTCCGTCACGCCCTTCCCGAGGCGGTCAACCTCATCATCGACCAGAGGCGCAGGACAGAGCCGGGTCTGATCAAGCTGGGCACGGACATGGCGGTACCCGATGAGGCTCTGAAGCGGATCCTCGAAATCTATCTGCGGGATCTCCGCGGTTCGGATCTCCACTATGTCCTGTTCGGGCATATCGGCAACAACCACATCCACGTGAATATCCTTCCCCGCTCCCAGGAGGAGTACCAGAAGGGCAGGCAGCTGTACCGGGGCTGGGCGGAAGAGGTCGTGGCCATGGGGGGAACCGTGTCGGCGGAGCACGGGATCGGCAAACTCAAGACGGAACTGCTGCAGCGGATGTACGGAGAAAGCGGTGTAGAGCAGATGCGCCGCGTCATCGCGGCCTTCAATCCGGACGGCCGTCTGAACAGGGGCAATATCGTCGGGATCCGACAGGAGGTTCCCGAATCGAACGTATGAGCGGCGCGCCCGCGGGGCGGGAGGAAAAATCATGGCGAAAATCATCGTAATAACCGGCGCCAGTACGGGTATCGGTGCGGCAACCGCCCGTATGCTCGCCGAAGGAAACAACATCTTCATCCATTACAATGCGTCTCGGGAGTCGGCGGAGCAGACCGCGGCGGAGGTGCAGGAGCACGGCGGCACGGCTCACCTGGTTCAGGCTGATCTGTTCGGCGAGGCCGGCTGCGATGCCCTGTTCTCCGAAGTAGCTGTCATGACCAACCGGATCGACGTCCTGGTAAACAATGCGGGAGGCCTGGTGCAGCGGCAGGGGATCAGGGAACTGGAGTGGAGCCTGATGGATCGGGTGTTTTCTCTAAACACTTTTTCAACCATGCTCCTGACCTCCCTGTTCGTCCCCCTTCTGGAAAAAGGAACGGATCCCTGCGTAGTGAACACAACCTCGATCGCAGCCCGGCACGGCGCCCCCACCGCCACCCTCTACGGAGCGGCCAAGGGGGCGATCGACAGCTTCACCCGCGGGGCCGCGGCGGAGTTGGCCCCGAAGATCCGGGTGAACGCCGTCGCCCCCGGTGTCATCGACACTCCCTTCCACGAGCGCTACTCCACCCCGCAGCGGATGGAAATGTTCAGGAAAAACACTCCCGTCGATCGAAACGGACGGCCGGAAGATGTGGCCAGGGCGATCCGGTTCCTGATCGAGAATGACTTCATCACCGGTGAAACGATCGACGTGAACGGCGGCCTGTTCATGCGCTGATTCAGAATAAAGGATGAGGAGAGGAAGATGAAAGTAGTTGTTCTGGGGGCCACCGGACATGTGGGGGGATACCTGGTTCCCCGCCTGGTGGAACTGGGCCACGAGGTTGTAGCGGTCAGCAGGGGACGGAGGGAACCCTATCGGAAGCACGCGGCCTGGAAGGAGGTCCGCCGCATAAAGATGGACCGCAAAGCCCTGGAGGCCGAGGACACCTTTGCGGGCAAGGTTCTGGAACTGTCTCCGGAGATCGTGATCGACATGATCTGCTTCACCGCCGAGAGCGCCCGCCGCCTGGTCGAGGCTCTGAACGGGGCGGTTCAACACTACCTGTGCTGCGGCACGGTATGGGTGCACGGACACAGCACAGTCGTACCCACGACGGAAAACGCACCCCGCGAGCCCTTCGGGGACTACGGGATCGGCAAGGAACAGATGGAACGCTACCTCCTGGAGGAAGCCCGGCTCCGCGGCTTCCCGGCCACGGTGCTGCACCCGGGACACATCGTGGGAGAGGGCTGGCCGCCTCTCAATCCGGCGGGGAACTTCAATCCCCACGTCTTCGAGCTCCTGGCTCACGGACAGGAGCTCACCCTGCCCAACCTGGGGTTGGAAACGGTTCACCACGTGCACGCCGACGACGTGGCTCAAGG
>CAZPPB010000252.1:0-2566 GCA_964588355.1 uncultured Spirochaetaceae bacterium
CGAGTATAGCATGATTCCAATATTATGTCACTATATTATGCGAACATCAGTAATTTTTGTGCTAAACGTTCCTCGAGTTCATCTCTTATTGCCTTCCATTCCGTATTCATCATGCGTCAAATAAAGAGTTGACCCGCCGCGCCGGGTACCATCGAAGTTCAAGTAAACGGTGCGGTCCCGTCAGTGCACAAGCACAACTCCGCGGTCGGGTCTAACGGCGTGTTGTATTGGCTATTTCAAGGAAGTCCTGTAATGTTCCCATGTCTTTGCGCTGTCTGCTTCGATAATCCATTCGATTGGCTGAAGAGTTGATGCTTGGCTATAATCCAGATAGCCATTGTCCAACAATATTGGCCTTGGGGACTTCTCCGTTTTTGTTAAACCAAGCAAGTGAGAAACGAGAATTTCGTCCCAAATCGGCCAGGTGTCGTCTCTTCCTGTCATAGTAGTAACCAGACGCTTGTTGGTTTCAATCCATTCGACATAGTTGTAGTAAAGGTACGCACCCACAGTGGTTTCGATATTTAAAACCGTGTCGACGGATTCTTTAGAAATCTCAAAGAATGTTCCCGCTACCGGACCGGGACAGACCGCAATAGGAACATCCCGTTCCAGGATCACCTGCCACGCAGTGATGTCGTTGCCTACGTTGAACGACATCCCCTGCTGTTTCGACTGGAAAGCTGTTGCCACTATCTCTATCTTGTCTTCAATCTCTGGATATTTGATAAGAGCACTAGCTATATCCGTGGCCGGGCCGCTGAGGACTATTGTCATTCTTTTTTTGTTTGAGTAATCCCTGACCAGTTCGAGAATCTTGTCCGCCGTCTCCTGGACGACTGACTTTTTCGTCTCGAGCGGGTAGCTGCTACCGACGAAGACAGGAACCTTCTTGTTGTCCGAAACGTCTAGCAGCTCCATGATCTCTCGCATCGATGCTTCAGCTTGAGGAGGCGGCAGGTAGTCGTAATTTCCGCAATGAGATGAGAAGATCGCCAAGACATTGAACTGATCTGCTCGAAGCAAATGGATTATCATCCACTGGTCATCGATCTCAACACCGCAGTCAGTACAAATGATTATATCTGTTCTGATATTTTCGACGTCAGGAGCATCGACTTTCGGCCGGTCACTGCCGCTTACACAAGTAGCAGTAGACAAGAATAGAACGATTATGAAAGTTGGTTTCATCGCCTGTTCACGTCAACAAACGCCAACATCAAGGGGCCGCCGCGCCGACCTCATTAGGTGTAATCTCATTTTTGTTACCAATTACTCATGCTACACAGCGATCACACTGTCCACGCTGCCAGCAGGAGCCACAACAGCGTTGCAACTAAAAGAACAAAGACATACAGGAACAAAAAACCGACGATTCCCGACAGGCGCGGTGGCCGTACGATCACTCGATCCCAGACATCCCGTACTTTGGCAGCTGTCTGCCGAGCGTTTGATCCCGGGATTTTCTTAATGACTTCCTCAACAACCCTTTGGCGAACGTCGGCGGGAGCTTCACAGATATTGGCCTGCATCTCATCACCAAACTCCTGTTTGAGCGACAGCGCTAGTTTCGCAGTTTTCACACTTGAAGGGATTGAGATAAGTGTGAATATCCCGATTAGTGCAAGGAACCACGCTTCCAATGCAACTGAAAGTCCGAATATACATAGGGCAGCTAATATTTTAAATACAACTTCGGCGATTCGATGTCGAACAAACAGTACATCAAACATGAATCTCCCCCCGTCGAGGGGAAATAGAGGAAGAAGGTTGAACAGATTCAATAACACCGCGGTGTAGGCAATTTCCCGATAGATATCAATACCCGTTATCCAGTACAGTATTGTTAAAACAATAGCCAGCAGAATTCCTGGTATCGGGCCCGCCAAATCAACCATGGCTCTCTTGTTGCCGGAGGCGCTGGCTCCCTTGTATGCGACACCCGCACCAAAGAGAGGAACAAAGAAGACCTGTGTGTTGCCGTAGCCGGATATTTTCATCGCTGCCAGATGACCCAGCTCGTGGATGAGAATTACCACTACAAGGATGAGAGCTCCCTGTATTCCATCTCCGAGGAGGCCTAACCCGATGAACAGAGCTACCGTGATCGCCAAAATGGACAGATTGAGATACCATGGCCGCTTTCGTTGATCCAGCTCAGCGGTGACCTCCGACGCCACATCGGTGTACAATCCCTCTGATTTCCCCAAAAGATTCATGTTTTTTTCTCCTGTCGCTGGATGGCCGGCACGAAGCGCTGGACAGACGGCGGATGACCATCCGCAGACCCGATGACGCGGCGCTTGGAGCGTCCGCACCATCATGCGCCTGAGGCGAGCTGTCAAGCCTGGCCTTAAGGCTGATGTTCGATACTCTCCCCGTTCACTTCCTTCAGGACGTCGATGAACAGTCGGTCTAATCGGGAGGGGTCTCTGGTTCTAGCGGGCGGCAGTGTCTTCGCCTGTAAGCGATTCAGTTCCTGTTCAAGAAAACCAGACAGGACCGGATTTCTTGGACTTCCGCCCAGCTCTGCCCCCGCTCGTTTCTTGACAAGAAGAGCGTCAAT
>CAZPPB010000253.1:0-2564 GCA_964588355.1 uncultured Spirochaetaceae bacterium
TACCTGGCGACGCTGGATAATTGACCTTGCCAAGGGTACTGTTCCTTAAAAACTATTGAGGAGGTATCCATGACAAACAGGAGATTATCCATGCGTAAAATCAAAGAGGTACTAAGGCTAAAATGGGCACACGAACAGAGCAACCGGCACATTGCCAAAAGCTGCTCTATCTCTCACAGCACGGTAGCTGATTACGTTCTCAGAGCCAAACTGGCTGGCCTTTCATGGCCCCTTGACCCTGATCTGGATGATGCTGCCATCGAAAATCTGCTTTTTCCCGCAACGGACAAACAGGCGACTGAAAAGCGTCAGATGCCTGACCTGGAATATCTATACCGGGAGATGAAGAAAAAAAGTGTTACCCTTCAGCTCCTTTGGTACGAATACAAACAGGCAAACCCGGATGGGTACCAGTACAGCCAGTTCTGCAATCTTTATCGGCAATGGGTCAAAAAGCTGGACCTAACCCTCAGACAGGAGCACCGAGCCGGAGAAAAGCTCTTCATTGATTATGCCGGACAGACAGTCTCCATAGTGGACCCCAAAACCGGTGAGATCACCGAAGCACAGATCTTCGTGGCTACCCTTGGCGCCAGCAACTACACCTTCGCAGAAGCCTCCCTGGCTCAGGATTTACCCTCCTGGATCAAATCTCATATCCATGCCTTTGAGTTTTTTGGCGCCATACCCGAAATCCTGGTCCCCGACAACCTCAAGGCGGGGATCACCAACCCTTGCAGATATGAACCAGATATCAACCCCACTTATCAGGATCTGGCAGAGCATTACGACACTACTGTTATCCCGGCACGATCCCGAAAACCAAGGGACAAGGCAAAGGTTGAATCAGCAGTCCTTGTGGCTGAACGCTGGATCCTGGCGGCACTTAGAAATCACACCTTCTTCAGCCTGGCAGAACTCAATACGGCCATTGCTGCCAAATTGCAGGACCTTAATAACCGCAAGTTCAAAAAACTCGATGCCACTCGCAGGGAACTGTTTGAAACCATAGACAAGCCCGCTCTCAAACCTCTACCTTCACGTCCCTATGAGTATGCTGAATGGAAAAAAGCCAGGGTCAATATCGACTACCATATCGAGATCGATCGCCACTATTACAGCGTGCCTTATCAGCTCGTCAAAGAACAGGTTGACGTCCGCATTACCTCCAGTGCCTTGGAGGTCCTCTTCAAGAATAAGCGGGTAGCAAGCCATCCCAGAGACTACCGGCAAGGGTCCTTTACCACCCTCACAGAGCACATGCCTAAATCCCACAAGAGATATCTTGACTGGACACCGTCAAGAATCATCAGGTGGGCAGAGAAAAATGGCCCAAAGACACAAAAGCTTGTCACCCGTATCCTGGATAGCAGATCACATCCGGAGCAGGGCTTTAGGTCCTGTCTCGGTATCATGCGCCTCGGAAAACGTTACTCTTCAGAACGGCTCGAAGCAGCCTGTGAACGTGTGCTGCTTATAAACGCCTACTCATACAAAAGTGTGGAGTCCATCCTCAAAAAAGGACTCGATCAGCAACCCTTTCTCTTTGACCAAATCGAAAACGATCAACCCCTTAATCACCACAATATCCGTGGAAAACACTATTACCACTGAAAGGAGAATATATGATGCTCAACGAACAGACACTTGAAAAACTTTATGCCATGAAGCTCAACGGGATGGCTGATGCATTTAAGGATCAGCTTCAACAACCCAACATGAATGACCTTCCTTTTGAAGATCGCTTTGCACTCCTTGTAGATCTTCAGTGGACCTGGAAAGATGATCGGCGCATGAAACGCCTCCTGAAGAACGCAAAACTTAAAATCAATGCATGTGTGGAGGACATCGATTACAAGACCCCAAGAGGCCTGGACAAATCTGTCATCCTGAGACTTGCCACCGGTGAGTGGATCAAAAATGCCCAAAACATCATCATTACCGGTCCTACGGGGGTCGGAAAAACCTATCTGGCCTGCGCCCTTGTAAATAGGGCCTGCCGAAGGGATTACTCCGCTTTCTACATCCGAATCCCGCGTCTCTTTCAGGAACTCACCATCGCCAGAGGGGACGGGTCCTATCCTAAGCTAATGAAAAAACTGGCTAAAGCTAAAGTCCTCGCCCTCGACGATCTTGGACTTGCACCCATGACAGCCCCTGAGCGCCGAGATTTCTTGGAAGTCATCGAGGACAGACACGGGCTGTCTTCAACAATCGTAGCCACTCAACTGCCTCTCGAAAGCTGGCATGACAATATCCGCGACCCCACAATCGCAGATGCAATCCTGGATCGCATTATCCATACCGCGCACAGGATAAACTTGAAAGGAGAGTCCATGAGAAAATTACGTTCATCCTTGACTAATAAAAACAACTCTGAGAAATAACAAAATACCAGCGTCGCTTCGCTCCGAGTAAATGGACGATTCATCTCGGAATAGATGGACGGTTATCTTCGGAACAGGTGGACGGAATCCCTCGGAACAAGTGGACGAATTCATCGGAATAGGCACTGTATTCATTGGCGCACCGGGTAAAAGCCTTCGGGAAGATATCTATTTTGC
>CAZPPB010000254.1:0-2545 GCA_964588355.1 uncultured Spirochaetaceae bacterium
AGATCGAAGTGGTGTCGAAGAACAGCACCGACAAGGAGGAAAACAGATCCCGCCGGCGGGTAAACAGCAGTTCCTCGATCCGATCTTTGGTGGTGCACGGCGGTAGTTCGGGTCTCGCGCTGTTGGAACCAGCTCCGATCGGCTGACCCAGCCAGCCCATGGTCCGGTACAGCTGGTGAAGCTCGATGTCGTCGGTTCCCTCGATGCGGAAGTCCTGCTTCCACTTCTCCGCCGCCCGGTCGGAACCCGGATCCATGAGTCGGTGCAGCACGGTGAGGAACACCGCCCGCTCGACCTCGGATCCGAACTTCCGGTTGGAGGCCACGCTTCGGATCACCTCGGCGATGCCCAGCTCGCGCCACAACCGCTCGAACACCAGAGCCGGGCCGATGCTCACATCCTCGCCGCCTTCCAGGGCTCCTTGTTTGTGCAGATTCAGTACGGTGAGCTTCTCGCTGAAGCGAAGGAGTGATTCGGCCAGGCTGTCTAGCTTTCCCGAAGAAGTGAGTTCATCCACGCGGCCGAGGGTGCAGAGGATCTTCTGCTTGACTTTCTTGCCCTCGCGGTAGTTCTGGGCGATCTGAAGGTAGCGGTGGCGGCCGGCGGGCTTGACACGAACGAACATGCAGGAACCCTCCCAGGGACACCACTACAGTACTATATATTCAATTCTCTGTCAATTAGTTATTGAACTATTTTTATCTACCTGTGGCACTACATAATCACCCCGCGCCTCAACCGCTCCTTACGGTGTAAAGAATTAGCGCGTTGAACCCCCGCCAACTGTCGAAGATGGGCCAAGCACTTGAAAGTCTCAAGCAGGAGTTGGATCGATATCCTGATGAGCTCCGGCGTGCGATCGACCGAAGAGGCCCTTTGGTACGGGCAGCAGCACGACCACAGTGGCGGTGACCAGAGACTGCCTGGTATGGTAAAGTAGAGTATGTCAACTTTGCAATCAGCCCCGCAGGCGGTCCCCCCCGAGCGGCGAGTATGGTGCAACCGGACGTTGAATCTCCGCGCCATCCGCGCCGTCGGCTATGACATGGACTACACCCTGGTGCACTACCGCACCGAGGCCTGGGAGCGGGCCGCATTCGAGTCGGCCCTCGGGCCCCTGGCGGCGAGAAATTGGCCCATCGAGGGGCTTCACTTCGATCCGGTCAGCGTAATCCAGGGGCTGGCCTTCGACCTGGAGCTCGGCAACCTGGTAAAAGCGACCCGTTTCGGTTACGTGATTCAAGCTCACCACGGCACCCGCCCGCTGACCTTCGAGGCACAAAGGGAGATCTACGGCAGCACCTTCGTAGAGCTGGGCGAACCTCGCTGGGAGTTCATGAACACCCTCTTCAGCCTTTCGGAGGCCAATCTCTTCGCCCAGTTGGTGGACAAGCTCGAGGCCGGTGAGTTTCCCGAGAACCTGAGCTATCGCGACCTGCACCGTATCATACGCGGCGCCCTGGACGAGGCACACAACCTGGGAGAGCTCAAATCTCAGATAGCTGCCGATCCGGACAGGTTCGTGGAGCTCGACCCGGAACTGCCCCTTACACTCCTGGATCAGAAGGAGGCGGGCAAGCGCCTGCTCCTGGTGACCAACTCCGACTGGGGTTACACCCGCTCCATGATGAGCTACGCCTTGGACCATTTCCTGCCCGGCGGGATGAAATGGCGGGATCTGTTCGATCTGGTGATCGTGGAGGCCCGCAAACCGGTGTTTTTCTCCGGAAGGCACGCAGTATACAGGCTGGTGGACGAGCAGCGGGGGCTGCTGCAGCCGCACCGTAGTACTCTCGAGCCCGGAGGCGCATATGTGGGTGGCGATGCGCTGCTGGTGGAGTCCAGCCTCGGGCTTTCCGGGGCGCAGATCCTCTACGTGGGCGATCACCTGTTCGGCGACGTCCATGTCAGCAAGGACATGCTCCGATGGCGCACCGGATTGATCCTGCGCGAGATCGAGCCGGAGATCCTGGCACTGGAGGAATCGCGGCAGGCGGAGGCGGAGCTGAAAGCGCTCATGAGTAATAAGATCGAGCTGGACAACCGCATCGCCCACCTGCGACTGGCCCGTCAGAGGGTACAGCAGGGCTACGGCCCGCAGCTTGCGGTCGGTAACGCCAAAGCTCTGGACGCGGCCATCAAGGGCGGCGCCGATGAGAGCCTGGCGCTCGATGCCAGGATCACTCCGTTGGCCAAGGCTTTCGGCGCCCTGGGTAATCCCACCTGGGGCCCGCTGATGCGAGCCGGCAACGATAAAAGCCTCTTTGCCCGGCAGGTTGAACGCTACGCCGATGTCTACACATCCCGGGTCTCCAACTTCCTGGCCGCCACACCCTTCGCCTACCTGCGCGCCGCTCGAGGTTCCCTGCCCCACGCTCCTTCCTGATCCGAAGTTTCCGTAGAATGAAAGTATGCGGTGTCCCGGCCCACAGCGGAAGTGGATATTTTTTATAAAACAGGATCACGACCCCCCCCAGGGCAATCCGGCTGACAATAACCCAAACAGGTTATTGTCAGCCTTTTAAGGGTTTTGGTATTCAGGTAT
>CAZPPB010000255.1:0-2545 GCA_964588355.1 uncultured Spirochaetaceae bacterium
CTATGGGCCCGCACATTAGCGAACAACCTAATGAATGCGCAACCCAAATCGTTCGTAGACATTCTTCCGGTGGCAAATGCCCAGGATCAAGATATCATCGTGAAGGGCGCGAAGCCCTGGTGGAGCCTCTATGGCGGCAAGGGGGCGATCGCGGCACAGCTTGAGCCTCGCGGCCGCCCCGCCCCTCAAGACGCCGCGTCGGCATGCACAGACGGCCGCCTGTCCGCCCATGGCCGGGTCGCCGGTGATGTTCTGCGTGCGAGTGAAGGCCACGAACGACAGCGCGATCCTGACCGACCTGCCCGGGTCGTCGGGCGACGGGTCGAAGGAACCTAGCGCTGTCGGCGGGATACGCATGGTGGGTGACAGGAGCACGTCCCAGCCGCCGTCGTCGTACCAGCAGGCCACCTTCCGTGAGAAGCGCTGCAACTCCTCCCATGTCACCAGGTAGGCGGCGCTAGTGATGTGCCGGCTCTCCTGGTAGAGGTCCCACGTCACCGGCTCGAGGTCCTCCCTGGCCACGGTCTTTCCCAGGACGCGCTCCCAGTAGGCGACAGCATGGCCGACGAATGACTCGAAGACGGTGAGGAACAGCCGGGGCAAGTCAGCCCACGCGAGAGCGACCGGGTCGGCCTCCTCCACGGTGTGGCCGAGGCTCTCGCAGAGCCTGGCCGCGTCCTGTACGGCCTCCGCGCAGTCCGGGTGCAGCGCCGTCTCTTCGTTCCAGCCGTCGGGCACTCGGGTGAGGCAGGCGATCCTCAGCCGGCCGGGGTTCCGGCGGGTCTCTTCGAGGAACGGCCGTTCGGCGGGCGGCGCGGAGTACGGCTCGCCCGGGGCAGGGCCGGACGTCGCATCCAGGAGTGCGGCGGAGTCCCGCACGCTGCGCGTAAGGGCGTGCTCGCAGACGATGCCGTGGGCGAAGTCGCCGAAGAGCGGCCCCAGGCTGTTGCGGCCGCGCGTGGGCTTCAGGCCGAAGAAGCCGCCGACCCGCCGCTGGACCCGCCGGTCGTCAGCCCGGGGTTCCACGGGTTGCGCGCTGGCCCATAGAGGAGCGGCTCCGCCGTGGTGAGAACGCCGAACTCGGACGTGTTCGTCCTTCCGGCGATGACGAGGCCGCTCGCCCGGCTACGCCGCACGAGCTCGCTGTCGACCTGCGACACGTGGCCGTGCACGAACCGCGACCCGTCGGCGAACGGAGCGCCGCGCATGTCCGTCAGGAGGTCCTTGAGCAGGTAGGGCACACCCGGGAACCGCTCCTCAGGCTGAACGCCTCTTTCGGTGCGCGCCCTTGCCTCGGCGCGCGCCTGCTCGTACAACAGGCAGATGACCGCGTTGAGTTTCGGATTGACCGCGTCGATCCTGCGGATCGCGTGCTCCAACAGCTCAACCGGAGACACCTTACGCCGGCGGACCAGCTGCCCCAGCCCAACCGCATCGAACGCGCCAAGGTTACCCATTTTTTACCTCCGACGTTCTCTGATCGTTCATCGCCAGCGCCTCGTCGAAGACTGGTATCAACGCTAGTTTTGCTCAACGTCAGGGACTCACACGAAATTGTGCCTCATTAATCAAATTCCGGCAAACATCCGCCCATGTTCCCCACTGGGTGCAGGTTGGTCGAAAAGGCGGGATTGGCAGTTTAGCCGGGCGTCCGGCTTCGTTGCCCGAAAGCCTCCCTTCAAACAACCCCTCGATTTATGGCGCCATACAATGGAGGTGCTCAACCAAGGCTGTCAGGCGTCTGCTTTTCCCTTCGCTAACAGGCCTCAAATGCTTTGTATGCAATGCTGAGGAACCTGTCGACTTCAGCCATATTTGAGAAGCCTTCCACCATCGATTCCTCGTACATCTCGGCTGAGGTTGTGATGACCGTCTCTATCGTCTTTAGAGCCGCTTTTTCGCTATGTCCCGGTCCCCAACTGGTCCCGGTACCACTCGACAGCGTGATGTGGTAGTAGATGTTCCAGTCCGGCCGGCTCTCTGCTCTTTCGATCATAAGCACAGGCGGATTGCCCGAAAACATCTCGTCTTCGATAATCTTGAACATAAAGGCTGGATCAGTGTCTGCTGGAAGACCGAGCCAGAACTGTCGTTTCAGCATCCATCCGTCCATCTGACACTGAAAATCGCCCCGGAGGAACGGATAGCCAAGCCCATCGACCATCATGAATGAAACCGTTCGTACGAGAGCGTACGCGAGTTCTGTCTCGATCCGTGGTGGATCCTGACGTAGAATGTCATCATAGCCAGTGGCCTGTACGAATCGGCAAATAGCTGGATAAAAGGTATTGGTAAGCAGGCCGTCCAAAAACCGCCTTGCTTCAGGATTCTCGAGGATGGCTACATCCTTGGAAGGATCGTTCTTGGCAGCTTCGTCAACAATCCAGCTCATTGGGATAGGGCCTCCGGGGTAGTACAGCGATGCTACCATGGAGTTCAGCCTCGCGTCCACAACCGCCTTGTCGATCATGGCATGTTCGACTGCCATCGGCCGAAATCTGGCTCAATCAACAAAAGAGTCGTGATCTTTGTGCTCATTATGTTG